>NZ_LYVQ01000237.1 GCF_001984095.1 Pelomonas sp. KK5 | reverse complement strand
GCCCTGTCCCTGGGTGGCGCCGGGCAGCGAGGCGATGCGGCCGCTGACGATGAGGTCACGCCCCTCCCAGGCCTCGGGCAACGCTTCGTCGAGCCGCCACTGCGATCGCAGCGCGCCCTGCGAGAAGGCCAGCAGCATCGCCAGCACGATCAGGGCGGCGAGGCTGCGGCGCGCGGCCGCGGCGGCCAGAGCGAGCGCCAGCATCAGCAGCGCCCACTCGCCCGCCGCCGGCAGCCGCTCGCAGGCCTGCAGCAGGGCCAGCCCCGCGAGCCAGCCCAGGGCCGGCAGAACCCATCGCCAGGCCATCAGGTTGGTCTCCCTTGTCGGTGTAGGATGCGCGCCGATTCATCCTAGAGATTCGGCCGGTCCAAACCAGCCCCCACCCCCATGAGCACCACCGTCTACGACCGCCTGAAGGCCCTCGCCATCGAACTGCCGCCGCTGGCCGTGCCCGCCGCGGCCTACGTGCCCTTCGTCAGGACCGGCAACCTGATCTTCGTCTCGGGCCACATCGCCAAGAAGGACGGCAAGTCCTGGGTCGGCCAGCTGGGCAAGGACGTGGACACCGCCACCGGCAAGCTGGCCGCCCGCGCCATCGCCATCGACCTGATGGGCACGCTGCACGCCGCCACCGGCGACCTGGGCAAGATCAAGCGCATCGTCAAGCTGATGAGCCTGGTCAACAGCACCGGCGACTACACCGAGCAGCACCTCGTCACCAACGGCGCCTCGGAGCTGTTCGGCGAAGTCTTCGGCGCGGAAGTCGGCGCCCATGCACGCAGCGCCTTCGGCGTTGCCCAGATCCCCACGGGCGCCTGCGTGGAGATCGAGTGCATCGTCGAAGTGCAAGACTGATGTTCCTCCCCGTCAGCAAGGTGCCGGCGCAGACGCTGGCAGCCATCGCCATCGCCAGCTTCGCCGCCGTCGGCTTCGCGCTGATCGCCCAGCACGGCTTCGACGTCAAGCCCTGCCCCTGGTGCGTGATGCAGCGGGGCATCTTCCTGCTGATCGGTGCGGTCTCCGCCCTGGCCTGGGCCTTCGCGCTGAGCAATCCGCAGCGCAAGGCGATGCTGGGCGTGGTGCTCGCGCTGGCGGTCTGCGGCGTGGCCGCGGCCGTGTTCCAGCACCAGGTGGCCGCCAATCTGGAAAGCTGCGCGATGACGCTGGCCGACCGCATCAACACCGCCCTGGGCCTCGAGGATCGCTGGCCCTATGTGTTCATGGTCACGGCGTCCTGCGCCGAAGCGGCCGCCTACCGGCTGCTGGGCCTCAGCTACGACATCTGGAGCGGCCTGCTGTTCCTGCTGATCGCGGCTGCGGGTTTAAGGGCCATCGTCCGGCGCTAGATCGAAATCTAGGGCTTCGGATTCCGCCAGGCCCTCTCGAAAGGGAGGCGCCAGGCGTGCGGCGCGATCAGCTGGTGGACCGACTTCGGCCCCCAGGAGTCGATCGGGTACAGCCGCACCGGCGGCGGCGTGTCGAGCAGCGGCTGGGAGATTTCCCACAGCCGCTCGATGCCCTCGGCAGTGGTGAACAGCGTGCGGTCGCCGCGCATCGCGTCGAGGATCAACCGCTCGTAGGCCTCCAGCACGTCGCCGATCAGGCCGGTGTCGTTCATCGCGAACTGCAGGCTCAGCTTGTCCAGCCGCATGCCCGGGCCGGGCCGCTTGCCGTAGAAGCTCAGCGACATCTTGGACGCATCGGCCAGGTCGAAGGTCAGGTGGTTGGGCCCCTGCGCGCCCACGCCCGAGCTCGGCGGAAACATGCTCTTGGGCGGCTCGCGGAAGGCGATCGAGATGATGCGCTGCCCCTCCGCCATCCGCTTGCCGGTACGCAGGAAGAAGGGCACGCCGGCCCAGCGCCAGTTGTCGATGAAGCACTTCAGCGCGATGAAGGTCTCGGTCTCCGATTCCGGGTCGACGCCCTCCTCCGCCCGGTAGCCCGCGTACTGCCCGCGCACCACGTCGTGCGGCTGGATGTGCAGCATGCTGCGGAAGACCTTGTTCTTCTCCTCGCTGATCGGCGCGGGCTCCAGCGCCGTGGGCGGCTCCATCGCGACGAAGGCCAGGATCTGGAACAGGTGGGTCACCACCATGTCGCGGTAGGCGCCGGTCTGCTCGTAGAAACCGGCCCGCTTGCCCAGGCCCAGCATCTCGGGCACGTCGATCTGCACGTGGTCGATGAAGTTGCGGTTCCAGATCGGCTCGAACAGGCCGTTGGCGAAGCGGAAGGCGAGGATGTTCTGCGCCGGCTCCTTGCCGAGGAAGTGGTCGATGCGAAAGATCTGCTCCTCGGCGAACACCTCGTGCAGCTTCGCGTTCAGCGAGACGGCGCTGGCCAGGTCGGTGCCGAAGGGCTTCTCCATCACGATGCGCGAGCGCTCCACCAGCCCGGCCTCGCCCAGCATCCGCACCGCCGGCAGCGCCGCGCTGGGCGGCACGCTGAGGTAGTGCAGGCGCCGGCTCTCGCCGCCGAAGGAGGCCTCGGCCCGGTCCACCGCCTCGCGCAGCGCCTGCGGCCCGGCGGACAGCGAGACGTAGTCCAGCATCGCCGAGAAGCGCTCCCAGTCGGCCGGCGTGGCCTTGCGGCTGCCGAACTCGTCCAGGGCGCTTTTCGCCAACTGGCGGAAGGCGTCGGTGTCCATCTCGTCGAGTGACACGCCGACGATGCGACACGCCGGAATGAAGCCCGCGCAGGCCAGGTGGAACAGGCCCGGCAGCAGCTTGCGCCGGGCGAGGTCGCCGGTCGCGCCGAACAGCACGACGACCTGCGGGAAGCGCGGGCCCACGCCCTGGGGAACTTTGGCCATCGAGGCGGTCTCCTTGGTCGATGGCCGATTCTCTTGCAAGAAGCGCGCCTCCATCACCCGGCCTGCAGCGGCAACGCCACAGGCGGACGCGGGACCGGCCGGCGCTCCACGAAGGTGTTGGCCACCCGCTTGGAGCGCAGCAGATAGGCCGTCCAGACGGCGGCGCTGAGCAGCGCGCGCACCAGCAGGGCGCTGTGCTGCGGCAGCAGCTTCTGGGCGACCGGCACGGCCCACATCGCGCCCAGGTCGATCGCATTCACGAGGCAGCTCAGCCACAGGAAGCCGATCATCAGGCGCGGGAAGCTGCTGCGCCGGGTGAAGAACAGGATCAGCAGCAGGATCGCGCCGATGCTTGCGACGATCACATTGCCCAACTCGAGCAGCAGCGTCGGAGCCCACATCGGGTGGTACTCGGCGCCGCCAGGCATGGTCAGCGCCGTCCAGCGCGCCAGGCCATAGACGTCCAGATCCCTGAAGCCCTCCCAGGGCGTGCGCACCGCGGCCACGATCAGGCCGAAGCCCGGCAGCACCAGCCAGCCCCCGAGGCCGCGCGGCCCGTCCGCCGCCGGCTCCGGCGCCGGATCCCAGCGGTACAGGCGCCACGCCGCCTGCAGGCAGGCCGCGAAGCCGCCCAGCGCCAGCAGCAGGACCAGCCAGTTCATGCCGCCCTCGGCGCCGGGCGCGGGCTCGTAGACGGTGTAGCCCAGCGACTCGCGCACCTGCTTGATCCTGGCGTTGTACTCGGGCACGCGGCTGGCCTCGACCTCGTCGGCCAGCGTGCGGTAGGACTCCACCATCACCACCTGGCGCCGGCTCGGCCAGCTCACCTGGCTGGTGTAGCGGAAGCCCGGGCCGTCGACGTTCAGGATGTCTGGCTTCGCGGCCGGCCAGTCCCGCGGCAGCAGCAGCTCGCTGCGCAGTTCGATGTCCACCGGATGATCCAGCCGCAGCGGCGACTGGCGCTGCGCCTGGCCGGCGGTCTTCAGGAACTCGCGCAGCTCCTCCGAGTAGACCGACACCTCGCGGCGCTGCTTGTCCTTGGGCTTGCGGAACGGCTCGGGCAGGCGGTAGTGCTCGACGGTGGCGAGCTCGTTGCGCGCCGTGTCGTCGTGCACCTCCAGCGGCGCCGTGACGCTGCTGCCCGGGTAGTTCTGCTGGTAGAAGTTCAGGTAGGTCTTCTGGAACTGCTCCAGGCTGTCGCCGGCCAGCTGGGCGCGCATGCGGTCCGCGGCCTGGCCGGTATAGACGGAACGCACGGTCAGCGTGCCCGGCTTGTCCATGCCGGCGGACGCATCCATGGCCACGCTCAGCCGCCGCTGGCCGCTCGGCAGCCGCAGCATCTGCTGCAGCCCGGTGGCCTGCGGGTCGAGCACCAGCGCCTGGCCGAAATCCGCCTGGTCGATCTGCGCCAGCGGGCCCTGCTGGGCGGCGCGGGTCGGGTCCAGCCACCACTCCTTGCCGGCCAGCCGAACCTTGACGATCACATGGTCGAACTGCATCGGCGAGGGCAAGGCCTCGGCCAGTTGCCGCCGGGTGCGGGTGTTGACCAGCGCCGGCCAGGCCTTGATGTCCATCGCGCGCAGCAGCGTGGTCAGCAGCAGGGCCTTGTCCTTGCAGTCGCCGAAGCGGCGCTTGAACACCAGGTCCGGCGGCCGCGGCGCATAGGAGCCCGCGCCCACCTCGAAGCCGAGATAGCGCACCTTGCCCTGCACCAGGCGCAGCGCCGCGGCGACCCGTTCCTCGTCGCTGGCGGCCGCGGCCTTCAGCGCCTGCAACTCGGCGGCCAGCTCGCTCCCGGGCGCCGCCGGCGCGGCGTACAGCTTCAGGCCCCAGTCGATCACCTGGCGCCAGTCGGCGCTGTTGCTCCACTGCGCGTAGGGGTAGGGATCGAACCACTCCGGCGCATCGTTCTCGACCTTCAGCGGCGCCTGGTGCAGCCGCTCCCAGACGTACTCGACGCCCTCGCCCGGCAGCTGCTGCTGGAAGGGTTCGTCCGCGCCGTTGAAGCGCTTGATGCGGGGCGGCTCGGGCCGGGCCCACAGCAGCCGGCAGCGCAGGCGCTCGACCTGCACCGAGAACTGCTGGTCGCAGCGCCCGAAGGTCTGGCCGGCCAGCGCCGGGTTGCTGCCTTCCACGCTGTAGTCGTACTCGACCACGTCGCCCACACGGATGTCTTCCAGCACCAGGTGGGCGGTCTGGCGGCCGTCCAGCACGCGGGCCTCCAGGTCGCGCTCGCGCTGCAGCAGTTGCACCGCCCCGGGCTTCAGCTTGTCGATCACCAGGCCGCCGCGGCGCACGTTCACGTGATGCAGGCTCAGGCGCTGGTAGCTGGGGTCGAAATCGATGCTGATCTGCGAGGCTTCGGCCAGGCCGGCCTCCTTGGCGACGCGCATCGCGAAGTGGCGGTAGCCGGCCACCGAATCGGGGGCCACGCGCACCTGGCGGTCGAACAGCAGGTACTGGGCCGGCGCCTCGTCCGAAGCGCTGGCCGCGGGCACGGGCAGCGGCTGCACCCAGCGCGGCAGCGGGCCGGTCAGGTTGCCGGAGCCGGCGGCGGCCGGCAGGCACGGCGCTGCCAGCGCCGCGATCATCGTCATCATCGCCACGTGCCGTTTCGGCATCTGTTCTCCCTGGAATTGGGCAGCGATTCTCGACGAGCGCCGCGCCCGCTCGACTAGGGAGCGACCCGGGTCAGTCCCCCCGCACGACGCCCTCGCGCCGCGGATCGGCGGCGCCGAACCAGCCGTCCTTGCTGCGCTGGATGCCCTGCAAGCCGCTGGTCAGCTCCATCTCCACGACCTGGTGGCCCAGCGCGCGCAGGCCGGCCAGCGTCTGCGGCGTGAAGCCGCCCGCCTCCAGCACCGTGGCGGCGGTGTTGAAGCTGCCGTAGTTGGGCAGGTCCACCGCGCGCTGCAGGTCCAGGCCCCAGTCCAGCGCGCCGATCAGGGTCTTGGCGACGAAGTGGATGATGGCCGGCCCGCCGGGCGCCCCGACGGTCAGCAGAAGCTGGCCGTTACGGGCATCGAACACCAGCGTCGGGCTCATGCTGGAGCGGGGGCGCTTGCCGGGTTCCACGCGGTTGGCGATCGGCTTGCCGTCGGCGTCGGCGGGCGCCAGAGAGAAGTCGGTCATCGTGTTGTTGAGCAGGAAGCCGCCGGGCAGGCCGGTGCCGCCGTCGCTCATGATGCGGTCGCCGAATGCGGATTCGATGCTGGTGGTCATCGCCAGCGCCCGGCCCTGGGCGTCGACGATGCTGATGTGGCTGGTGCCGTGCTCGGGCTGCTCGGCTTGCGCCGCGAAGGCCAGCGCTGCGTCGCCGGGGCGGCCAGCCGTGGCGGTGCCCATGCTGCGCGGGCCGATCAGCGCGGCGCGCTGCTTCAGGTAGGCCGGCGCCAGCAGGCTCTGCCAGTCGCCGGCCGGCGCAGGGACGAAATCGGGGTCGGCGATGTACTGCGCCCGGTCGGCGAAGGCCAGCCGCGCGGCCTCGCTGTACAGGTGCAGCCAGGGCACGCCCGGCTTGCCGGCAATCAGCGGCCGCTCGGGCTCGCCGCGCGCCTCGATCAGCTTGAGGATCTGCATCATCGTCAGCTGGCCCGACGACGGCGGCGGGAAGCCGCAGACGCGGTAGCGGGTGAGCCAGACGGCGCACAGCGGCTCGCGCTGCACCGGCTTGTAGGCCGCCAGGTCGGCGGCCGCCATGGGGCCAGGTCTTGCGTGGCCCTGGATGCGGCGCGCGATGTCGGCGGCCACCGGGCCCTCGTAGAAGGCCTGCGGGCCGCGCTCGGCGATGCCGCGCAGCACTGCCGCGAGCGCCGGATTCTTCAGCCGGTAGCCGACCGGCCGGGGCTCGCCCGCCGCGTCGTAGAACAGCGGGCCGGCCTGCGGGTCGCGGCGCAGCACCTGCTCCTCGGCCAGCAGCTGGTGCAGCCGCGGGCTGACGGCGAAGCCCTGCTCGGCCAGTTCGATGGCCGGCTCGAACAGCCGCTTCCAGGGCAGCACGCCCTGCTGACGATGCGCGGCCGCAAGCATCGCGACCACGCCGGGCACGCCCGCCGACAAGCCGCCGGGTATCGCCTGGCGCATGCCCAACGGTTTGCCGGCGTCGTCCAGGAACATGCGCGGCGAGGCCGCGGCCGGCGCGCTCTCGCGGCCGTCCCAGGCGCTCACCTGCTGCTTGCCGTCGAACATCAGCAGGAAAGCGCCGCCGCCGATGCCGCTGGACTGCGGCTCGACCAGGTTGAGCACCATCTGCACCGCCACGGCCGCGTCGATCGCGCTGCCGCCGGCCTTGAGCATGCGGTAGCCGGCCTCGGCGGCCAGCGGGTTGGCCGCGGCCTCGGCGAAGCGGCGGGTGGACCAGCCGGGCTTGGCCTGCAGGCCGGTGGCGGCCTCGGGTTGGGCGGGGACTTGGGCAGCGCCAGGGAGCGCGATCAGCAGAGAGAGGAGTGCAGGCAGGACACGGCGCATCCAGCCGATCATAGTCAGCCGAAGTAGCCGAGGTCGCGCTGGGTGAAGTTGGACAGGTGGGGCAGCATGTCGTTCAGATCGCTGTCGCCCACGCCGAGCCAACGCCCCATCGTGGCCGCCATCTGCTCCACCGAGCTGGTCGGGATGAAGCTGCCGCGGCCGGCATCGTCCGCCCCCTTGGGCACGCCGGTGGGCAGGTGGCCCCAGTAACGTCCACCCTGGACGGCGCCGCCCATCACCAGGTGGTGGGCGCCCCAGCCATGGTCGGAGCCGTCGCCGTTGCAGACCAGGCTGCGGCCGAACTCCGAGGCGGTGAAGCTGGTCACCTGCTCGGACACGCCCAGTTCCACCGTCGCATCGTGGAAGCTGGCCAGTGCGTCCGACAGCAATGTCAGCAGCCGCGGATGGTTGGCGAGGAAACCCGAATGCAGGTCGAAGCCGCCCAGTTGCACGAAGAACACCTGCCGGCTCACGCCCAGCGCGCTGCGTGCGGCGATCAGCCGGGCCACCATCTTCAGCTGCAGGGCCAGCGAGTTGTTCGCGTCGAAGGCGGTATTCAACGCCGGCAGCGCGGCGAGCGCCGAGCTCAGCGTGGCCTGCGAGCTGATCTGCCGCGTGGCCACGTCGGTGAGCTGCTGCTCCATCCAGTGGCTGCGGTCGGTGGCGGTGAGCAACGTGCGCAGCGCGGCGCCGCAGTCGGCCGAGCCGAAGACCTTGGACAGGCCGCCGATCGCCAGCGCGCCATTGGGCGAGACCATGTACTGCAGCGCCTGCTGGCCGGACAGGAACACCGCATTGCCCGAGACGTTGATGCAGGTGAACACCGCATTGCCGTTGCCGGACAGGAAGCGGTCGCCGAGGCGCCCGCCCCAGCCGACCGTCGTGCCCTCGGCGCCCAGCGACTGCCACAGGCTCTGCTGGTCGTTGTGCGAGAACAGCTGCGGCGGCAGCGGCACGCTCTTCTTCTGGTACTGGGCCAGCGTGGTCGGCGCCAGCAGCGTGCCGACGTTCATCTGCACGCCCAGCCGCCCGGCCTTGAACAGCGCCTGCAACTTCGTCATCTGCGGGGCGAAGCCCATCTGCCGGCCGGCGTCGGAGCCGGTCAGCTGGGCATTCGGCGGCAGCGCCAGCAGCTGGGCCTGCGGCAAGGCCAGCGCGGGCCGGGCCGCGGCATAGGCCTGGTAGCCGCTGGTGTCGACGGGCACGACCATATTGGCGTAGTCGTTGCCACCGGCGAGGTAGACGCAGACCAGGGCCTTGTAGTCGCCCGTCGACGTGGCCGCGGCGGCCTCACCGAGTGCGGCCAGGTTCATCGCTAGCGGCGTGGCGGCAGCGCCGAGGCCGAGCGCGCCGACGCGGCGCAGGAACTCGCGGCGATGCAGTTGGTCAAGTGGAGTGATGGGCATGACGCTCACTTCTGGATCAGGTATTCGGGGCTGGCCATCACCAGGAAGATCGCGGCCTGCACGCGGTTCAGGCGGCCGGCGTCGCTGGCTGCGCTGATCTTGCCGACGGCGCTGGAGATGGTGTTCAGGGTCGCGTCGCCCAGGCCGCCCGCGGCCATCAGCAGCGCCACCTGGCGCACCAGGGCGGCGGCGTCGGAAGCCAGGGCCAGCTGCGCGCTGTAGTCGGGCGTCACGTCGCCGGTCAGGGCGATCTGGGCCTGCATGAAGTTCAGGTACGAGGCCAGCGTGACCTCGTTGCAGAGCTGGAACTCGGGCGCGGTCAGCTTCTGCACGGCCATCGTCGAGTTCGGCGGGACATAGCCCGGGCGGAAGAAGTTGAACACCGAGGGGCTGCGCAGCGGGCTCTGGCCCAGCTTGGTCGAGGGGTTGGAGGTCTCGATCAGGTTCCAGGCGCCGCTGGTGGAGTGCAGGCCGAAGCTGCGGCCCCACTGGATGTAGCGCAGCACCGGCTCGCGCAGCTTGCCGGCGCCCGGGCCGGTATCGAGGATGCGCGCCTCGGCATCCAGCAGCACCGCGCGGACCACCGCCTTCATGTCGCCCCGCTGGCCACTCCCGTTGTCATTGAAGGCCTGGGCGACCCGCTTCACGTAGGCCGGGCTCGGGTTGGACGTGACCAGGCGCTGGATCAGCTGCCGGCCGATGAAGGGGCCGACGTTGGCGTGATTGGCCAGCGTGTCCAGCGCCAGCCTCATCGCCCCGGCGCCGTCCAGCGAGGCCGGGACGCTGACGTCCAGCACCTTCTTGTCCCCGCTGCTGAAGTTGGCCGCCACGTTGACCATCGGCCGGGCGACGCAGGCGGGATCGGTGCTGCTCTGGCCGTCGTAGGTCCAGCCGGTGAAGACGGCGGCGAGGTTGCCGACGTCATCCTGCTGGTAGGTCGGGATCGGTGTGCCCGAGGCGTCGACCTTGGCGCTGCCGTCCACGTTCAGCTGCACCAGGCCGATCGTCATCAGCTGCATCACCTCGCGGGCGAAGTTCTCGTCGGGCTGGCTGCTGCTCGTGGCCTTCCTGCTGCCCAGCATGTCCAGGTAGACGCCCATCGCCGGCGACAGGGCCACGCCTTCCAGCAGATCGCGGAAGGACCCGAAGGCGCGGGCCGACAGCATGTCCACATAGGCCGCGACGGACATGCCGCGGAACACGCCGTCCACGCCGGTCATCGAGACGACGAAGATCTCGCTGAGCGCCAGCACGACGCGCTGGCGCAGCTGATCGGGTGCGGTGAACCACTGGCGCCAGAGGCTCGCGTCCACGCCATTGAAGTTGCCGCTGTTGGCAGCCACGGCGAAGCCCTGGGCCGTCATCCAGTCCCAGTGCGTGGTGC
>NZ_LYVQ01000236.1 GCF_001984095.1 Pelomonas sp. KK5 | reverse complement strand
CAGCGGCAGCGTGGCGACGCCGTCCGCGTGGCTGTAGCGCAGCACGACCGGGGTCTCGCTGCGGCCGGTGTCCTCGAAGTGGCCGCGCGGCTGGGCCTCGGGCCAGGCCAGCGGGGTCACGCGGTCGACGAAGACCTGCGCGGCCTCCAGCGCGGCCAGCTGCGCGGCCAGCCAGGGGCGCGAGGTGACCGCGACCCAGGCCTCGTCGCCCGGGGCGGCGCCGGGCGCCAGCGCGAAATGCAGCTGCTCGGGATCGTCCAGCAGCGCTTCCTCCAGCAGGCCGGCCAGCGCGGCGCGCATCTGCCGGCCGGCGCGGGGCAGGGTGACGCGGTGCCAGGCGATGTCGGACTCCGCCGGGATGGCGACGACCAGCTCGGCCGCCGGCAGCTGCGCCGCCGGCGCGCGGCCCTGGCGGGCAATGTGCCGCCCGCCATCCTCGCTGAGCAGGAAATCGAACTCGGCCGCCGGCTCGCCGGGCGTGCTGGCGCGGCGGCGCGGGGGGAGGTGCAGGAGCAGCGTACTCATCGGGCGGCTGATTCTAGGGGCGTGAAGTTGCAGTGATTCAGCCGGCTGGTGAAGCCGGTGTGGTGCCGATCAGCTGGCGCTGCAGGGTCAGGACGCGCAGGTCGCTGAAGCGCTGCACCAGCGAGCGCTGCTGCAGGACGCGCTGGTCCAGGCGCAGCCGGCCGGTGACGAAGAAGTAGCTGGAGAAGACCGATGCGCGATTGACGAAGTTCGGATCCTGGATGACCGCCGGCTGCAGATAGGCCGCCGCAGCCGCCGGGCTGTCCAGAGGTGCGGACTTGCGGCCCTGAACCAGGCGTTCGGCGGAGGCCAGGTCGACGTTGTCGAATGTGCTGGCGATGACCTCGCGCGATGCCGTGTTCAGGTTCAGCAGCGTGCGCTCCGGCAGGATCACCATCAGGGGGCGCAGGCGCTCGATCGTGTCCTGCGAGAGCCCGAACCACGCCAACTGATCCAGGTTGACTGGCCGCAAGGGAGCCGTTTCAACGTCGGCCGTCGTCGCATAGGCGGCCGGCAATCGTTCTGCGATCAATCGAGCCGTGTCCGGTGGAGCGCCGGCGATGGCACACAGGCGTTCCAAGGCGTCCATCTCGACCTTGGACACCGTTGTCGCAGGGGCCACGGGGATCAGGTTGTAGAGGTTGTACAGCGCCTGGGCATCGGTGATGCCGCCGGACAGGAAGGCGTCGGGGCCGGCGTCCGTGGTGTCGGTGACGCCCTGGCCTTGCGCCAGGAAGCTGGACAGCCGGGCCTCTGCCAGCGGCACTGCCCAGACTTCGCCCAGATGGTCCCAGCGCTTGTTTCGATTGGCCAGTTCGTCCGCGCGCAGGATGATGCGTGCCCAGTCCAGCGCACCCTGCAGCATCCAGTCCGCCTGGGCGCGTGCGCGCTCCGCGGCCTCGACCTGCACGGCTCGGTACTGCCGCCAGACCATCGCTGCGGCGAGGCTCGCGACCAGGCTGACGATCAGCAGCGCGGTGAGCAGGGCGGCGCCCTGCTGGCGATGGTGCTTCATGCCGATGGCCCCACGACGATCTCGCGGGTCAGCGGGCCGGCGAAGCCGCTGTCCGCGCCGAACTGCAGCAGCATGCGCACGCCGGTGGGCGTGGCGCCGGTGGATTGGGCGTTGGTCCAGCTGTTGTTCCGGTAGTAGTACATCTGCCAGCCGGCCACGCCGTCGAGCACGCGGATGCCCGCCTGGCCTTGCAGCGCGCCGGCCTGCTGGAAGCCCTGCAGAAGCGCCACCACCGACTGCACGACCGGGCTCTCCCAGCGGTACAGGCCGCCGTTGCGCACGCTCCAGGCAACGACCTGCATGCCGCCGGCCCGTTGGCGGGTGATGCGCAGGGTGCTGCCGTCGTAGGTCAACTGGGGCACTTTGACGGTGTCCTGCATGCCACGCATGTCAAGCTCCCATTGCTCCAGCACCGACTGCAGCCTCACGCTCTGGTCCAGGTGCTGCTGGGAGATCGTGCGGCTCGTGAGCAGCGCGTCCAGGCCGCGCCAGGCGAGCAGGGCCATCACCGTCATGATGACCAGGGCCACCATCACCTCGACCAGCGTGAAACCGGCTTGGCGGCGACCCATCAATAGCGCCCCACGATGGTCGACAGCGTCAGCTGCTGGCGCCCCTGCTCGTCGCTGACGATCACGTCCACCGCCTGGAAGTTCGGGTTCGGCGTGCTGCGCACCACCTGCCGGCCCTGGTAGCTGCGGCCCAGCTGCTCGCAGCTGAAGGTCGACTCGCCGCTGCCGGGGAAGGTGTGGTTCAGCCGCAGTTCGGTGAGCTGGTTCTGCGCGCACCACTGGGCGACGGTGACGTCGCGCAGCCGCGCGGCGTTGTCGGTCAGCGCGCCGGCGGCCTTCATACCGGCGGCCAGCGCCACGGCGACGATGACCAGGGCCACCATCACTTCCAGCAGCGTGAAGCCTTGCGAGCGCCTCGTCATCATCATTGCGCCTGCGACCCGACGGTGAAGGGCGCCAGCCCGTCCGTGCTCAGCTCCAGCCGCTGGGGGCCCAGGCTGAGGATCACGCGCTGGGCGCCGATCATCGGCTCCGGCCCCAGCTTCACGCTGCGGGCGCCGACGATCTCGACCGCCACGCCGTCCGGGCTCAGCCAGCGCCGCGGCATCGGGGCGGTGTCGGGCAGGCCGACGAAACGGAACTGGTCGCCATGGACATCGTCGACCAGGGGCAGCCAGTCGACCTCCATGCCGGAGGCCCGGCTCTCGGCGCGGGCGCCCTCGAACAGGCCGGCCAGGCGTTCGGCCTCCCGCTCCAGCTGTGTCGCGGCCGGGTCGCGCAGCGCCATCACGACGGCCGCGCTGGCGATGGCGACGATGGCCACCACCACCAGCAACTCGATCAGCGTGAAGCCGTGAGGCGCGCGCTGGAGTGGCTTACTGCCACGAGCCGATATCCGCATCCTTGCCCTCGCCCCCGACCTTGCCGTCGGCGCCGAAGCTGTAGACGTCGACTTCGTTGTTCACGCCGGGATTGGCGTACTGGTACGGATTGCCCCAGGGATCCGGCGGCAGCTTGTCGATATAGGGCTTCCAGTTGGGCGGGATGGTGCCGGTGGTCGGCTTGTGGACCAGCGCGTCCAGGCCCTGCTCGGCGGTGGGGTAGCGCTGGTTGTCCAGCTTGTAAAGCTTGAGCTGCTGCATCAGCGCATTGACCTGGCTGCGCGCGGCGGTGACCTTGCTGTCGTCCAGGCGCTCGAGCACGTTGGGCACGATCAGCGCGCCCAGCATGCCGATGATGACGACCACCACCATCAGCTCGATCAGCGTGAAGCCGGCCTGTTTACGGATACGGGATTGCATGAAGGTTCGGGCGCTGGATGGCCAAGGGGGCTGAAATCGGCTTGCATCATAATCGTCCGATGCTTGCGCGATTGATGGCTTTCCTTGTCTGGGCGTTGCTGGCCCTGAGTGCGGTGTACTGGGGCCTGCAGCTCGGCGCGCGGCCGCTGGCGACGCCGGCCCATGTGCTGCCGCTGGGCGGTTCGCAGGCCGCGCGTGCGGACCTGACGCGCCTGCTCGGCGCGACGCCGGTGGCCAGCGCCGATCCCGGGCCGGCGGCCGACAGCCGCTACACGCTGCTGGGCGTGGTCGCGCCGCGCGCGGGCCGCGCCGACGGCGAGGGCGTGGCCCTGATCGCGGTGGACGGCACGCCGCGCACGGTGCGCATCGGCGCCATGCTGGAGAACGAGCTGCAGCTGCTGTCCGTCGATTCGCGCTCGGCCTCGCTGGGCAAGGATGGCGTGGTCAGCATGACGCTGAAGCTGGCTGCGCCCGGCAGCGCAAGCACCGGGACCCTTGCGCCGGCGGCTCCGTCGCCGGTGAACCTCGGCGGCATGCCCGCCCAGCCCGGCCCGCGCGGCGGCACGCCATTCGCGCAACCGCCGGGCGGTGTGCAGATGCCGCAGCCGGTGCCTCAGCAGGTCGTGGTGCCGCAGGGCACGCCGCCGCCGGTGGACAACCAGGGCAACCCGGTCAACCCTAACAGCTGAAGTCAGCTGACCGCGGTCCTCAGTTGAGGACGGGCAGGTTGGCGTCGTCGTCCGGCGGGCGGTTCATGCCCGTGCGGTTCTCGGCCGTCTCGTGCAGCTCGGTCAGCAAGGCGGCGGCGCTGCGGATCATCGGCCAGGCCAGCGCGGCGCCGGTGCCGTCGCAGCTGTCCATGCCCAGCTCCAGCAGCGCCGAGGCGTGGAACAGGGCCAGTGCTTCGTCCAGCCCGCGGTGCGCGTGGCTGCGGCAGAAGACGGCGTAGTCGGTCACCGGCGCGGCGATCAGCGCGGCGAGCTTCAGCGCCGCGCAGGCGGCGATGCCGTCGACGACGATCAGCATGCGCTTGGAGGCCGCCAGCAGCATCGCGCCGACCATCACCGCGATCTCGAAGCCGCCGAACGCGGCCAGCACGTCCATCGGGTCATGGGCCTCGCGGTGGCGGGCCTGGGCGTTCTGCAGCACCGTGAGCAGGTGGGCCAGTTCGTCCTGCCGCATGTCGGGGCCGGAGACGACGAACTCGCGCACCGGCACGTCGGCCAGCCGCGAGAGCACCAGCGCCGCGCTCTCGGCCGAGCCCTGGCCCAGGCCGGCGCAGGCCAATACGTTGCCGGGCAGGTGTTCGGCGATCTCCATGCCCACGCGCAGGCCGGCATGGGCCTGCTCCAGCGTCATCGCGGGGCCCACGCGGGCATTGCGGGTGCCGTGGGCGATCTTGCGGGCCATCAGCCGCGCGTGCGAGGGCAGGGTGTCGGCCACGCCGCAGTCCACCACGGTGAACTGCAGGCCCTGCACGCGGGCGAACACCGAGACCGGCAGGCGGTTCTGCAGCGCCATCAGCGTCTGCTCCTGCGTGCTGCGGCCCCACAGCGAGGCAATGCCGTCGACGGCCAGGCCGTGGTCCGCCGCGAACAGGGCCAGCGTCGGATCGCGGAAGCGCGGCGTCAGCGTGTTCTGCACCAGGCCCAGGCGCACGGCCAGCGGCTCCAGTTCGCCGAGGCCGCCGGCGATGGCCGAGCGGCGGTCGACCCGGTCGCGCAGCGCGCGCTCCAGGTCGGGATTGGCCGTGGGGGAAATCAGGGTTTGATGCATGGCCGCCTGATTCTGTAGCAAGGCGCGGCGCGATGCATCCGCGGCTTGTCCAATCTCAGCGCAGGAACAACTGATAGACCGGGTTGTCGGTCTCGTCCTGGTGCGGATAGCCCAGCGACTCGACGAACTCGCGCAGCGCGGCGCGATCGCCCTTGGGCACCTGCAGGCCCACCAGGATGCGGCCGTAGTCGGCGCCCTGGTTGCGGTAGTGGAACAGGCTGATGTTCCAGTCCGGGTGCATGCTGGAGAGGAAGCGCATCAGCGCGCCGGGCCGCTCCGGGAAGATGAAGCGGTACAGGCGTTCGTCGCGCGCCAGTTCGGTGCGGCCGCCGACCATGTGGCGCACGTGCTGCTTCGCGAGTTCGTCGTCGCTCAGGTCCAGCGTGGGGAAACCGGCCTTGCTGAAGGTGCGCGCCAGCCGGGCGGCCTCGTCCTTCTGCTTGATGGACACGCCGACGAAGATGTGCGCCTTGTCGGCATCGGCGATGCGGTAGTTGAACTCGGTGACGCTGCGCGGGCCCAGCAGCTCGCAGAAGCGCTTGAAGCTGCCGCGCGCCTCGGGGATCGTGACGGCGAACACCGCCTCGCGCTGCTCGCCCACCTCGGCCCGCTCGGCGACGAAGCGCAGGCGATCGAAGTTCATGTTGGCGCCGGAGGTGATGGCGATGAAGGTCTGGCCCTTGGCGCCGGTCTCGGCCACGTACTTCTTGACCGCGGCCACGCCCAGGGCGCCCGAGGGCTCGAGGATGCTGCGGGTGTCCTCGAACACGTCCTTGATGGCGGCGCAGGCGGCGTCGGTGTCCACGGTGACGAAGCCGTCCACCAGCGCGCGGGTGACGCGGAAGGTCTCCTCGCCGACCAGCTTCACCGCGGTGCCGTCGGCGAACAGGCCCACGTCGGCCAGCGTCACCCGCTTGCCGGCCTTGACCGAGCGGGCCATGGCGTCGGAGTCCTGCGTCTGCACGCCGATCACCTTGATCTCCGGTCGCACCGCCTTGATGTAGGCCGCGACGCCGGCGATCAGCCCGCCGCCGCCGATGGCGACGAAGACCGCGTCGATCGGGCCCTGGTGCTGGCGCAGCATCTCCATCGCGATGGTGCCCTGGCCGGCGATCACGTCCGGGTCGTCGAAGGGGTGGACGAAGGTCAGGCCCTGTTCCTTGGCCAGCAGCAGCGAGTGCTCGTAGGCATCGGTGAAGCTGTCGCCGTGCAGGACCACCTCGCCGCCGTGGCCGGCGACCGCGTCCACCTTGACCTTGGGCGCCGTCACCGGCATCACGATCACCGCGCGGCAGCCGAGCTTCTTGGCCGACAGCGCCACGCCCTGGGCATGGTTGCCGGCCGAGGCGCAGATGACGCCGCGGTCGCGCTGCTCGGGCGTCAGGTTGACCATCTTGTTGTACGCGCCGCGCAGCTTGAAGCTGAACACCGGCTGCTCGTCCTCGCGCTTGAGGAGCACCTTGTTGCCCAGGCGCTTGGAGAGCTGGCGGGCCGGCGTCAGCGAGCTTTCCTTGGCCACGTCGTAGACGCGGGCGTTCAGGATGCGCTGAAGATAGGAGTTAGCCCCCGGGGCCAGGTCCGGCAATGCCGGGTCGTGCTGCGCCTTGCGCTTGCGGGCGGGGGTGCCGGGCATCGGTTGTTCTCCAACGAGGGCGGTTGCGGACCGGCGATGATAAGCGTCACACCTTCGATACCGTCCGCCCAGCATTCGTCACCCGCGAGGGTTCGCTTGCCCTGGCCCGCGCCACCGCCATGGATCCTTCCCAACGCTGTCTTGTCTGGTTCCGCCGCGACCTGCGCGCCGATGACCATGCCGCCCTGCATCACGCGCTGATCCGCTGCGGCCAGGTCTGGTGCGGCTTCGTGTTCGACACCGCCATCCTCGACCCGCTGCCGCGCAGGGATCGGCGTGTCGAGTTCATCCACGGCGCGGTCACCGAGCTGGACGGCGCGCTGCGCGGCCTGCGCGAAGGCGCCGGCCTGATCGTGCGGCACGGCCGGGCCGAGGAAGAGATCACCCGGCTGGCCGTGGCGCTGGACGTGCACCTGGTCGTGGCCAGCCATGACGACGAGCCGGCCGCGCTGGCCCGCGACGAGGCCGTGCGCGAGCGCCTGGCTGCCTCCGGCATCCGCTTCCACACGGTCAAGGACCATGTGATCTTCGAACGCAGGGAGGTGATGACCGGCGGCGGCACGCCCTTCAGCGTGTTCACGCCCTACAAGAATGCCTGGCTGAAGAAGCTGGCGCCGTTCTACCTGAAGCCCTATCCGGTCGAGCGCCATGCGGCCCGGCTGGCGCGGCGGCCGGAAGGCGAGTCGCTGCCCGGGCTGAAGGCCCTCGGCTTCGAGCCGAGCAACCTGGCCGCGCTCAGGCTGCCGCTGGGCATCGCCGGCGCGCAGGCGCTGCTGCAGGACTTCGTCGACCGCATCGACGGCTACGACCGCGCCCGTGACTTCCCCGCCGTGCGCGGCCCCAGCTACCTGTCGGTGCATCTGCGCTTCGGCACCGTGTCGATCCGCCAGCTCGCCGCGCTGGCGCACGAGCGCGGCGAGCGTTCACCGGGCGCGGCGACCTGGCTTTCCGAACTGGTCTGGCGCGACTTCTACCACCAGGTGCTGCACCACCATCCGCATGTGGTCCGCGGCGCCTTCAAGCCGGCCTACGACGCGATCAAGTGGGAGGAAGGCGAGGAAGCCGACGCCTGGTTCCAGGCCTGGTGCGAGGGCCGGACCGGCTATCCGCTGGTCGACGCCGCGATGCTGCAGATCCTGCAGAGCGGCTATATGCACAACCGCCTGCGCATGGTCGTGGCCAGTTTCCTGACCAAGGACCTCGGCATCGACTGGCGCCGCGGCGAGGCCTTCTTCGCGCTGCACCTGAACGACTTCGACCTCGCCGCCAACAACGGCGGCTGGCAGTGGGCGGCCTCGACCGGTTGCGACGCGCAGCCCTACTTCCGCATCTTCAACCCCGTCTCGCAGAGCGAGAAGTTCGACCCGCAGGGCCAGTTCATCCGCCGCTACCTGCCTCAGCTGGCGAAGCTGCCGGACAAGCTGATCCACGCGCCCTGGCTGGCCCGGCCGGTCGATCTGGAAGCCGCCGGCATCGTTCTGGGCCGCGATTACCCGCTGCCGATCGTGCGCCACGAGATCGCGCGGATGCAGACGCTGGATCGTTACAAGATCGTCAAAGTGGGAATCTGAAACCTCATCCACCACTTCCACACCGTTCCGCAAGTCCTTCATTCTTAAGAGATTTCATTTCAGAAACCCACAAGAGAAAGAGGCTGTAAGTCCTTGATTTGATTGAAATTTTTCACCCTGCTTGCTTGAATCGACCCAATTCGGCCGCTATAGTGTTGAAAAGTGGCAGACAGTGGGAAAACGGTGGCAAGTGTTGTGTTTCAGGGGCGGAGCGCCTTGGCAATTGATGCCAAGGGGCGTCTGGCCGTCCCGACACGCCATCGCGAACTGCTGCAGGCGCTCTGCGGCGGCCAGCTCACGCTGACGCTGCACGTGCAGAACTGCGTGATGATCTTTCCGCGGCCCGAGTGGGAGAGCTTCCGCGAGCGCATCGGGGCGCTGCCGATGTCCTCGATCGGCTGGAAGCGCCGCTACCTCGGCAATGCCATCGATGTCGACATCGATGGCGCCGGCCGCATCCTGGTCTCGCCCGAGCTGCGCGAGAGCGCCGGCCTCGGCAAGTCCGTGATGTTGCTGGGCATGAAGAACCACTTCGAGCTGTGGGACCCCGAGGCCCTGAAGGTCGAGGAGGCGAAGCTGGACATCGCCGCGATGCCCGAGTCGATCCAGGAATTCGTGATCTGAGGCCATGGACAGCTCGGCAGACTTCTCCCACACCACCGTGCTGCTGCACGAGACGGTGGACGGCGTGCTCAACGACCCGTCCGGCATCTATGTGGACGGCACCTTCGGCCGCGGCGGGCATTCGCGCCTGCTGCTGGAGAAGCTGTCCCCACAGGGGAGGCTGATCGCCTTCGACCGCGACCCCGAGGCCATTGCGGCCGCTACGTCGGGCAGCACGCGGGTCGATGACCCGCGTTTTTCCATCGTCCATTCGGCCTTTGCCGACATGCGCGCGCAGCTGGCAACGCTGGGCGTCGGGCAGGTGCAGGGCGTGATGCTGGACCTGGGCGTGAGCAGCCCGCAGATCGACAACCCCGAGCGCGGTTTCAGCTTCCGTTTCAACGGCCCGCTGGACATGCGCATGGACACCACCCGCGGCGAGAGCGCCGCGGATTTCCTGGCGCGCGCCGAGGAGCGCGAGATCACGGAGGTGATAAGAAATTATGGGGAAGAACGGTTTGCTGCACAGATTGCAAAGGCGCTTGTTGCTCGCCGCGAGAGTGGTCAGCCCGTACGAAGCACAGACGAGCTGTCCGAGGTCGTGGCTCGCGCGGTCAAGACCCGAGAGGCAGGCCAGAATCCTGCAACGCGTACGTTTCAGGCGCTTCGGATTCACGTCAATGCCGAGCTTGAAGAGCTTGAGCAAGCCCTCGCTGCCGCGTTGACGCTGCTGGCGCCCGGCGGGCGCCTGGCGGTGATCAGCTTCCATTCGCTGGAAGACCGCATCGCCAAGAACTTCATCGCCGACAACAGCCGCGAGGTGGTGGACCGCCGCGCGCCCTTCGCCGCGCCCAAGGCGCTGGCGCTGCGGGCGCTCGGCCGCATCAAGCCGGGCGATGCCGAGGTGCGGGCCAACCCGCGCGCCCGCTCGGCGGTGCTGCGCGTGGCCGAGCGCACCGAGGCGCCGCTGCCGCCGGTGCACCAGAAGCGTCGCCGGGGCGAGTGAAGGGCACGCGATGAACGCCTGGCTCGGCAAGCTCAACTTCCTGCTGATGGTGGCCGTGGTCGCCAGCGGCCTGGTGCTGGTGCGCAGCGCCTACGAGGCGCGCCGCCTGTACACGGCCGTGGAC
>NZ_LYVQ01000235.1 GCF_001984095.1 Pelomonas sp. KK5 | reverse complement strand
GTACGGCTGAAGCCGGCGGTCACGTACAGCGGATAGCCCTCCAGCCGCTGGAAGGCCACCAGCCGCGTCTCCCGCCCCTGCGTGGCCGGCAGCACCACCTGGCCGCCGGCGGTGCCGGCGCGGATCTGCGCCAGCGTGGGGCTGTCGTCGGGCACGCGGCTGCGGCCGTCGGTGGCCTCGGGCCAGCGGGCGATGATCTCGCCGTCGGTGCGGATCAGTGCGAAGGTGGCCAGCCTCGGCACCTCGGAAGCCAGCGACTGGTAGTAGTCGCGGAAGTAGCCCGGCGCCAGCGAGACGGCGACGATGCCGCGGAAGCTGCCGTCGGCCGAGCGGCGACGGATCGTCGCATTGCTGATCTCGCGGCCGGTCTGCCGGCCCTTCAGCACGGCGCTGATGCCCAGCGGCTGCGCGGCGTCGCGCTGGGCCTGGAAATAGGGCCGATCGAGGACGCTCGCATTCGGGTCCACCGGATAGATGTCGCTGCGGGCGATCGGCGTTCCCTGGGCGTCCCAGACGTTCATGTTGACGACGAAGGGCAGGCCGGCGGTCATGTCGGCCAGGCGCTGGTGGATCTCGCGCTCGCGGGCGCGGGCCGCCTGGTCGCTGTCGCTGGAGATCGAATCGGCCCGCTCGGCGATCTCCGCGGCGATGCGGAAGGTGCGCAGCGCCTGCTGCCAGACCAGCCGGCAGGCATGCTCGGCGGCGGCCTCGGCCTCCCGCTCGGCATTGCGGTAGCCCCACCAGGCCGCGCAGACGAAGGCCAGCAGCGGCACCAGGAAGGCGCCCCACAGCACCGCGCGCAGCCAGCTGATCAGCGGCGTGTCGCCGCCCGTGCGGGCCGCGGCTGCGCTGCTGCTGTCCACGCTCATGAGACGGCGGGCTTGCCTTCGAGGATCGCGATCATCTGGTCCAGGTCGACCGGCTTGACCAGGTGCCGCTCCAGGCCGGCCGCGGCGGCGCGGCGGTGGTCCTCGGCGCTGCCGTGGCCCGACAGCGTGATCAGCCGCAGCGCCGGGCCGGACGCGGCGCGCAGCGCCCGCGCCAGCTCGAAGCCGTCCATGCCCGGCAGGCTCACGTCCAGCACCGCCACGTCGGGCAGGAACTGCGGCGCCAGCGCCAGCGCCGCCCGCGGCGTGGCCGCCGTCGCCACCTCGAAATCGCTGAAGCGCAGCACCTCGGCCAGCGTCTCCAGCGCATCGAGGTTGTCGTCCACCAGCATCACGCGCCGTCCGCTTCCCATGAGCTCGTCCTGTTCCCGGTTATCCGCTGATTCTGGCCATTATGTGCGGCCCGCCAGTTGCTGGATCATCTGCACCAGGCGCAGGTGCCGCACGGGCTTGGCGCAGTGCTGGTCGAAGCCCGCCGCCAGCGCCTGTTCCTGGTCCTGCGGCCGCGTGAAGGCGGTCAGCGCAATGGCTGGCAGCCGCGGCAGGCCGGCGGCGGACTCGCGTTCGCGCAGCTGCCGGATCAGGTCGTAGCCGTCCTGGTCGGGCAGGCCGATGTCGCTCACCAGCACGTCGGGCCGGCCGGACTTCAATGCCGTCATGGCGGACTCGAAGTCCTGCGCCAGCGCCACCTCCGCGCCGCGCTCGCGCAGGATCAGCTGCAGCATCGAGCCGGCCTCGCGGTCGTCCTCGACGATCAGCAGGCGCAGCCCGGTCAGCATCGGGTCGATGGCCGGGTCGGCGTCGAACTCGCCGGGGCCGGAGACCTCGTCCGCCGGCTGGCCCTCGTCGGCCAGGCGGCTGCTCGCCGGCAGCCGCACGGTGAAGCTGCTGCCCTGCCCCAGCCCCGGGCTGTCCACGGCGATCGTGCCGCCATGCGCCTCCACCAGCTGCTTGACGATGGACAGGCCCAGGCCCAGTCCGCCCTCGCCCTGGCGCCGCACGGCCGGGCTCTGCGAGAAACGGTCGAAGGCCAGCGGCAGGAAGTCGGCCGACATGCCCTGGCCCTCGTCGCGCACGCCGAGGGTCAGGCCTTGCGCGTCCTCGGCCAAAGAGACCCAGATGCGCCCGCCGCGGGGCGAGAACTTCAGCGCATTGGTCAGCAGGTTCCACAGCACCTGCTGCAGGCGCGAGGTGTCGGCGCGGATCGCGTGGAACGCCTGTCCCTCGGGAATCTCCAGGATCAGCGGGCTGGCGTTCTCCTCGAAGCTCTGCTGCATCGCCTGCACCGCCTCGCGCACCAGCTCGGCCGGGTCCGCCCATTCGAGCTGCATCGGCAGCTTGCCGGTATTCAGCCGCGAGATGTCCAGCAGGTCGGTGATCAGGCGGCCCTGCAGCTTGACGTTGCGGTCGATGGCCGCATAGCCGCGCATCTGCTCGGGCGTGCCGCCGCGCTTGGCCAGCAGGTGGGCCCACTGGATGATCGCGTTCAGCGGCGTGCGCAGCTCGTGCGAGAGGACGGCGATGAAGTCGTCCTTGCTGCGGTTGATGCGCTCGGCCTCGCTGCGCGCCACCCGCTCGCGCTCCAGCAGCTGCTTGCGCTGCTGCTCCAGCGCCGCGCGCACGCTGATGTCGTTGACCACCACCATGTCCAGGCCCGGCTCGATGTCGCGCGACACGCTCCATTCGAGCTGCAGCACATGGCCCGAGGGATCGAGCACCGGGAACTCCCAGCTCAGCAGGTGGCCGTCGCGGCGCGCCATGTCCTGGGCGATGGCGCGGGCCTCGGGCGGCGCGAACTCGGCCACCGCGTGTCCCACCAGCTCGGCCTCGTCGCGGCCCAGCAGGCGCTGCAGCACCGCGTTGACCTGCACGAAGCGGCCCTGGCCGTCCAGCAGCCCGATGCCGCAGGGCGCCTGCGAGTAGATGGCACGGAACTTGGCCTCCGAGTGGCGCATCGCGTCCTCGGCGATGCGGGTGCGCACCAGCGCCTGGACGGTGGCGATCAGGACCGCCGGCTCGACCGGGCGGGTCAGGTAGGCATCGGCGCCGGAGTCCAGGCCGCGCACCTTGTCGGCATCGGTGACATAGGCGGCCGTCAGGTGCAGCACCGGCATGCGGGAGGTGCCGGGCCGCAGGCGCAGTTGCCGGCACAGCTCGAAGCCGTCCATGTCGGGCAGATGCACGTCCACCACCATCGCCGAGACCTCGTCGGTGGCGGCGGCGAGGCCGGCGGCGCCGGTGGCCGCCTCGGCCGTGCGGAAGCCCGCCTGGCGCAGCAGGCGCACGGTCGCATAGAGGCTGGCCGGCTCGTCGTCGACGACCAGCAGCAGGTGTTGCGAACGGTCGATCGGCCGGAAGCCGCCGCCGCCCTCGTCTTCCGCGGGAGTCATGAGGGCCCGGTTGTCGTTGATGAGGAAGAAGATGGCTTGTCCTTCTTCGGCGGTGGTGTGGTTGCTTCGGCGAGCCGGATCGGCACCCTGACGCTGAAGACCGAGCCCTTGTCCGGCACGCTGTCCAGGGTCACGCTGCCGCCCAGCAAGACCGCCAGCTGCTTGCTGAGCGAGAGACCCAGCCCGGTGCCGCGCAGCCTCTTCTGCAGCGGCGAATGGAGCTGGGTGAAGTCCTGGAAGATCAGCGGCTGGAGCTCGGGGGCAATTCCGATGCCACTGTCGGCCACGGCGAAGACGACGAAATCCCCGTCCTGCACGGCGCTTACGCGCACCTCGCCGCTGACGGTGAACTTCAGCGCATTGGAGATGAAGTTGCGCAGGATCTGCGAGAGCTTGCGGTCGTCGGTGTACAGCGGCCCGGCGAAGCTGCTGTCCTCGAAGATCAGCGTCACGTCCGGGTTCTGCAGCAGCGGCTTGAACATGCCGCGCAGCGCGGCGAACAGGTCCACCATCTCGAACCAGGCCGGCGAGATCTCGACGCGGCCGGCCTCCACCTTGGCCAGGTCCAGCAGGTCGTCCACCATCTGCGAGAACTCGGCCGAGGTGCTGGCGATGAAGCCCACCTGGCGCCGCTGCTCGGCGCTGAGCGGGCCGTCCACCTCGTCCAGCAGCAGCCGCGAGAGGCTCTGCATCGAGGTGATCGGCGTGCGGAACTCGTGGCTCATGTAGGCCAGGAAGCGGCTCTTCAGCTCGGTCGCGCGGCGCAGCTGCTCGGCCTGCACGTCCAGCTCGGCATAGAGGGCGACGACGCCGCGGTTGGTCTCGTCCAGCTCCTCCTGCAGCGCGGCGAGCTGGGACTGCAGCAGTTCGACCTGGGTGTCGTCGTTCATCGCGCCCGCCGCTTCAGCGCCACCACGGTGGCATCGTCCCGGCCGCGCAGGTGCTCGCGCAGCAGCCATCCGCACAGCACCGCCGGCTCGCACTGCAGCAGGCCCGGCGTGTCGTCCAGGTTCCAGCGGGTGACGATGCCGTCGGAATGCACCACCACCACTGCATGCTCGCCCCAGGCGTACTCGATGTCCTGCGTCTTGCGCACCTGCAGGCCCAGCGTGCCGTGCTGGCTCATCAACGAGCGGTCCTCGACGCCGCTGAGCAGGCGCCCGCAGATATTGCCGGCCCCGGCATAGCGCAGCCGGCCGACCTGCGCGTCCAGCGCCACCAGCGACGCCGCGGCGCCGCGCGTGGCGCGCATGCCGGCATGGGCGCGCTCCAGCGTCAGTGCCGGCGAGGCATCGACCGGCGCCGCGGCGAAGATCTGCAGCGCGGTGTCCGAGGCCACGGCCGCGTCGGGCCCGTGGCCGAGGCCGTCGGCCACCATCAGGGCGGCCAGCTCGCCCTCGACGCGCAGCGTCCAGCCGTCGCCGCTGACCTGCTCGCCCGGCGCGGCGACATTGATGCCCGCGTAGTGGAAACGGCCCGGCAGCGGGGCGCCGCCCAGGCGCGCGTAGATCACGCTGCCGCGGCCGAGGATCGAATAGGCGGAGAAGGTGTCGGCCAGCCGGCGCGCCGCGCCCAGGCCGGTGCCGGGCGTGCCGCCGGTGGAGTAGCCGTCGCGCAGGCAGGCGGACACATCGGCCATGCCGGGCCCGTCGTCCAGCGACAGCAGTTCCAGCGCGCCGCCCGCCCCCTCGCCCACCAGCATGCGGCCGCCACGGGCATGGCGCGCCAGGTTGGAGGCCAGCTCGGTCACGATCAGCGCGGCGCGGCCGGCCAGGGTCTCGTCGAAGCCCAGCCGGGCGGCAACGCGCGCCACCGCGCGGCGGGCCTCGCCGACCTGGCTGGCCTCGTGTACCCGGATCTGCAGGAAGGGCGTCATCGCGGCCATCACTTCCAGCGCGTGATGGTCACGCAGGTGCCCTGGCCCGGCGCGGTGCGGATGTCGAACTCGTTGACCAGGCGCTTGCTGCCCGACAGGCCCACGCCCAGGCCGCTGCCGGAAGTCCAGCCGTCGGTCAGCGCCAGCTCCATGTCGGGGATGCCGGGGCCGTGGTCCTCGAAGGCCAGCTTGAGGCCGTTGCGGATGCCCTGGGTGACGAAGCGCCAGCGCATCTCGCCGCCGCCGCCGTAGACCACCGCATTGCGCGAGAGCTCGCTGGCCGCGGTGATCATCTTGGTCTGGTCGACCAGCGAGAAGCCGAGCTGCTGGGTCAGCTTGCGCACCATCTGGCGGCTCATCACGATGTCCTGCTCGTTGCGCAGGGGCATCGTGCCCTCAGGCGGGTTCTGAGTCGTGTTCGTGGTCGTCATGGCCATCGGTCCGGGTTGCCACCGCGAGCAGAGCCATGCCGCGTTCGACATTCAATGCCGTCTTCACACCCTGGAGCGAGAGCCCCAGTTCCACCAGCGTGATCGCCACCGCCGGCTGCATGCCGACGACGACGGTCACCGCATCGAGCACGCTCGCGATCGCCGAGATGTGCGTCAGCATGCGGCCGATGAAGGAGTCGACGATCTCCAGCGCCGAGATGTCGATCAGCACGCCGGCGGCGCCGTGGCGCTCGATCGCCGCGGACAGGTCGTCCTGCAGCGCCAGCGCGGTCTGGTCCTGCATGTCCACCTGGATGGTGACCAGCAGGCAGCGGCCCATCCGCAGGATCGGGATGCGGTCCATGGCGGCCTCTATGCACTGGCGGCGCCGGGCCTGGCGCGCGTGACGGTGTAGCCGTTCCTGCGCAGCGCCAGCGAGAGCGCGTCGGCCAGCGTGGCCTTGGTCGTGATGCCCTGCAGGTCGATGCCCAGGTGCACGATGGTCTGCGCGATCTGCGGGCGGATGCCGCTGATGATGCAGTCCGCCCCCATCAGCCGGATCGCGGTCACCGTCTTCAGCAGGTGCTGGGCGACCAGCGTGTCCACCGTCGGCACGCCGGTGATGTCGATGATCGCCAGCTCCGAGCCGGTCTCGACGATGCGCTGCAGCAGCGACTCCATCACCAGCTGGGTGCGGCCGCTGTCGAGGGTGCCGATCATCGGCACCGCCAGCACGCCTTCCCACAGCTTGACCACCGGCGTGGACAGCTCCAGCAGTTCCTGCTGCTGGCGCGAGATCACATCCTCGCGGGCGCGCTGGTAGGCGGTGACGGTCCACTGGGCCAGCTTGTCCAGCAGCGTGGAGATGGCCCAGATCGCGGCCATCAGCGCCTGCGGGTCCACCGACAGCTGCTTCTGCAGCGCCTGGAACAGCGGGCGTTTCAGGGCGAGGATGAAGTGGCTGGTCTCGCCGGCGGTGGCGCCCTGCGCGGCGCGTGCCTGCGAGAGCTTGGCCAGCATCTGGCGCACCCGGCCCCACACCGCGGCGTCGATCTGCTCGGCATCGGCGCCGCCGCGGATCGCGTCGTGCAGCGCATCGAGCAGTTCGGAGGCTTCATGTTCATCGGCGTTCTGGCCGGCCTCGGCCATCCAGTCGCGCAGCACAGCGCTCTTCTCGCGCTGCAGGATCTCGTCCACAGCCCTGTTGTCGGTCTTCATCCGTGTCGTCCCGTTCATCGCGTGGATCCCGCCGGGGCGGGAGCTAACGGCGAATATCGACGCAGTGTGTATCAGGACGTGTAGGACAACAGGACATTCAGGCGTGCGGGCATGCCCCTTGCCCGAACCACGTTCCTCAGCCCAGCGGCTTGTACAGCGGCGGGTCTGGCAGCGGGAAGAACTGCTGGTCGCGGTCCAGGAACTGCTGCTGCAGCACCTGCTTGATGCGGCGCTTGCGGCTCAGCGGCTTGGGGACGTCATCGGGTCGCGGTCGGGACTTGCTCATCATCGGATCTCCGCAGAATCCCCCGGGCGGGGGTCGCTTGCGATGGGTCCATGATGGGCGCGCGGCGCGGCGCCGGGTGTAGGCGGAAGTCCCGATTCGGGATCGGCGGCTTCCGGGAGAGGATGAACGTCCGGCCCGCATGGCGCAGGGTCAGCCCGCAGAGCACCGCCAGCGCGAGGCTCAGGAAGGCCAGCAGCAGCCCCGCCAGCGCCTGGGAAGCCGGGCCCGGATGCACCGCCGCGTACTTCAGCGCCGCGTTGGCCAGCGCCGCGATCGGGAAGCCGATCGCCCACCAGCCGGGCCCGAAGGCGACGCCGCGGCGGAACACCTTGGGCGCCAGCACCACGAACATGAACAGCCCGAAATAGAACAGCAGCCCGGCGAAGCGGTCCACGTCGCCGACCAGGTTCACGTAGGCCAGGAAGCCCACCTCGAAGGGCGCGACCAGGATCATCAGCGAGGGCCGCATCGCCTCCGGCAGCGGCGCATGGTGGATCAGCCGCGAGGCGATCATCGTGAACATCGCCAGCGCCAGCACCGCGCCGATCGCGGCGGCGAACAGCATCAGCTCGCCCGCCCAGGGCATCGGCATGTGCGCACCGGTGACCGGGATGTCCAGCGTCGCCACCCCCGGGATCAGCCAGGCCGGCAGCGCATGGGCCGGGTCCGCCTGGCCGCGCAGCAGCCGGCCGACGACCACGTAGGCCAGCGCCAGCGTCACCACGCAGCCGGCCACCCAGACCGCCTCGCCCAGCAACGCCGCATGGGGGCGCAGCACCGCCGACACCAGCAGCAGCGAGATCGACACCGTCCCGAAGAAGTTGCCGACCACCGGGTGCCCGAACTCCGCCTTGACCACGGACGGATGGCGCACGACCTTGGCCAGGTAGCCCAGGCCCATGCCGAGGAACACGGCCACCGCCAGGGCGCCGACCCCCTCGGCCACGCCGCCGCCGAAGCCGTACTGCGCCTGCACCAGGCGCCAGGCCAGGGCCAGGCCCGACAGTCCCATCACCGCAGCGAAGAGATTGACCGGCAACTGCGCGAGCGACGGGGCCGCGGGCGGCGCCTCGATGGGGCTGGATGCTGGAGGCTGGGACATGGCTGATCCTTGAGCTGGCTGGATTGTCGATATGCGGTAGTTTCAGCCATACTCGCCATGGCTGGTTCATTGGTGACCAGGCGTTTTCAGCCAAACATCGCCCCCATTCCGCCATGCTCGTCGCCCTGCTCGCCTGCCCCCGGGTGCAATTGCTGGACGTCGTCGGCCCCGCCGACGTGTTCGCCGAAGCCTGCCGCCAGCTCGGCGCACCGCAGGCCTACCGGCTGCGCGTGATCAGCACCGGGCCGAAGCTGATTCGCAGCAGCAGCGGCCTGGCGCTGGCGGCCGACGCCACCGTGGCCACGCACCGCGGCGCCATCGACACGCTGCTGGTGGCCGGCAGCCCCGACGTGGACGGCATCGTGGCCGACACGGCCGCGCAGGCCTGGCTACGCCGGCAGGCGCCGAAGGTGCGCCGCCTCGGCTCGGTCTGCAGCGGCGCCTTCCTGCTGGCCGCAGCCGGCCTGCTGGACGGCCGCCGGGCGGCCACGCACTGGAACTTCGCGGCGCGCCTGGCTGCGCTGTATCCAGCCGTGCAGATCGATGCCGATGCGATCTGGCGCTGCGACGGCGGGCTCTACACCTCGGCCGGCGTCACCGCCGGCATGGACCTGGCGCTGGCGCTGGTGGAGGAGGACCACGGGCGCGAGCTGGCATTGCGGGTGGCGCGCGAGCTGGTGATGTTCCTGAAGCGGCCGGGTGGGCAGTCGCAGTACAGCGCCCACCTGGCGGCGCAGGCGGCCGAGCGCTCGTCGATCCGGCAGGTGCAGGAACACATCCTCGCCCAGCCCGGCGCCGACCTGGGCGTGCCGGCGCTGGCAGCCTTCGCGGGCATGAGCGAGCGCAACTTCGCCCGGGTCTTCCATGCCGAGGCAGGCACGACGCCAGCCGGCTTCGTCGAGCAGGCGCGCATCGAGGCCGCGCGCCGGATGCTGGAGGAGACGGCGGCACCGCTCAAGCGCGTGGCCGACGCGGTCGGCTACGGCCATGTGGACGGCTTCCGCCGCGCCTTCCAGCGGCGCGTGGGCGTGGCGCCGGCGGAGTACCGGCGGCGCTTCAGTCAGTCGTCCGGCCCGGGCAGGTAGTCGAGGACACGCATCGCCTGCGTCAGCGTCTGCCTGCGGGCCGCCTCGTAACCGTCCCAGGCGGTGTCCGGCCCGGCCAGGCGCGGCGCGATCGAGCGGATCGTCCAGTGGTCGCCGCCCTTCAGGGCCGGCAGTTCATCCCAGCCCACCGGCACCGACACGCCCATGCCCGGCCGCGCGCGGGCCGACCAGGCGGCCACCGTCGTCGCGCCGCGGCCGTTGCGCAGGTAGTCCACGAAGATGCGGCCGACCCGGTTCCTCGGCCCGCTCCTGGCCACGAAGTGATCGGGCAGCGTCTTCGCCAGGTGCTTCACCACGGCCTGCGACAGGCCCTTGGCCGCCGCCCAGCCGGGCCCGCGGCGGATCGGCACGACCACGTGCAGGCCCTTGCCGCCGCTGGTCTTCAGGAAGCCCTGCAGCCCAAGTTCCTCGAGCATCGTGCGCACCAGCGTGGCGGCCTCGCGCACGCGCGCCCACGGGACGCCTTCGCCAGGGTCGAGATCGAAGCAGATGCGATCGGGCTTCTCGAGCATCGCGGTGGTGGCGTTCCAGCTATGGAACTCCAGCGCGTTCATCTGCACGGCGTCCAGCAGCGCCTTGCGATTCGGGATCTCCAGCAGCGCCTCGTCGCCCTGGGCATGCTTCTGGAAGAACAGCGCCCCGTCCACCCCGTCCGGCCCGCGCACCAGGGCGATCGGGCGTTGCTTGAGCTGCGGCAACAGGCGGGGTGCGGCGGCGGCGTAGAACTCGGCCAGCTCGCGCTTGGTGATGCCGGTGGAGGCATCGATCACGCGC
>NZ_LYVQ01000234.1 GCF_001984095.1 Pelomonas sp. KK5 | reverse complement strand
CCGGCAGCCTGCTCGCGCTGCCCTTGCCGGGCCGCGATGATCCGGTCGAGCCGATCTTCGTGCCAACGCCGCACGAGGCCGTCGACGCGGTCTTCCACCTGGCCGTGGCCGGCGACGCGCTGTGGTTCGGCGTCATGGACGACGTCAATGGCCGGCTCTACCGCAGCCGGCGCACGCCGCAAGGCTGGCAGCGCCAGGCGCAGCCGCTGCCGCCGCACGCGGCCGTGCGCCTGCTGACCGGCGAGGCCGCGCCATCGGCGGTGCTGGTCAAGACCGAGAGCCTGCTGGAGCCGCCCGAGACGACCGTGCGCAACGGCCGCACGGAGGCCATCGCCAGGGGCCATGCGGCCTTCGACGCCCGCCCCTTCCTCACCGAACAGCGTTTCGCCACCAGCCGCGACGGCACCCGCGTGCCCTACTACCTGGTGCGCCGGCGCGACCTGAAGCCCGACGGCAGCGCCGCCGCGCTGCTGAGCGGCTATGGCGGCTTCGGCGTGTCCTCGCTGCCGGCCTACCTGAACAGCGAGTTCCACACCGACCTGGCCGAGCCGCTGCTGCGCCACGGCGCGGTCTTCGTGCAGGCCCACATCCGCGGCGGCGGCGAGTACGGCCCGGCCTGGCACCAGGCGGCCCAGGGCCGGCTGCACCAGCACGGCATCGACGACCTGATCGCCGTGGCCGAGGACCTCGGCCGCAGCGGCTGGGCCGACCCGAGGCGCCTGGCCTTCGTCGGCGCCAGCAACGGCGGCCTGCTGGCCACCGCGGCCGGCGTGCAGCGGCCCGAGCTCTGGCGCGCCATCGTCGCCGACGTGCCGCTGACCGACATGCTGCGCTACCACGAGCTGTTCACCGGCGCGGTCTGGATCGACGAATACGGGGACCCGCGCAAGGACGAGGACCGTGCCGCGCTGCTCGGCTGGTCGCCGCTGCAGAACCTGCGCGAAGGCGTGCGCTACCCGGCGATGCTGCTCACCACCTCGTCGTCGGACGACCGCGTCCACCCCGGCCACGCGCGGCGCTTCGCCGAGGGCCTGCGCAAGCTGGGCCAGCCGGTGCTGTTCCGCGAGAGCACCGACAGCGGCCACGGCGGCGCGGCCTCGCGCGAGTCGGTGGCCGGGCTGCGGGCGCTGCAGACGGTGTTCCTGGAGCGGGAGCTGGGCCTGCGCTAACGTCCGACCTGCACTGACCGCCGGCCCGGTCATTGACGCCACGGCGACGCCGATGCGAGCATGTGCCCGATGGATCGCCGCGAAGAAGTACAAGACGCCCGCCTCCCGGAGACGACCGGCCTCCCGCCCGCCCCGATGCCGGGCCGCATCGTCGGCTGGGTGGTGCTGGGCAACCTGCTGGTCGCGGCCCTGCTGGTGCTGGCCACGCTGAACAACCTGCACGACAGCCGCCAGGAGGAACTGGCCCGGCTGCGCGAGTCGGCCGACAACCTCGCCCACGGCCTGGCCATCGAACTGGCCGCCGAGATCCGCCTGGTCGACAACGCGCTGGCCACGGTCGCCGCGCGCCAGCTGGAGGGCCGCGACGAAGCGCACCGCACGCGACTGCAGCACGAGGCCATGCGGGAGCAGGGTCAGCTCTTGCCCTTCGCCACCGCGCTGCGTGCCGCCGATGCCGACGGGCGGGTCGCCGTCGGGCTGGCGCCCGGCGAGCGGCCCTTCGCGATCGAGGACCGCGACTACTTCCGCCAGGCCCGCGAGGGCCGCGGCTCGGTGATCTCCGAGCCCGTCTTCAGCCGCGCCTTCCAGGGCTGGTGCATCATCATCGCCCGGCCGCTGTTCACCCACCTGGGCGAGTTCCGCGGCATCGTCTACGCGGTGCTGGCCAGCCAGCATTTCCAGCAGCTGTTCGCGCGGCTCTCGATAGGCAATGACAGCGCCGTCTCGCTGCGCTCCGACGGCCTGCGCCTGGTGGCGCGCCATGCGGCATCGGCGCCCGCATCGACCCAGGGCCTGGGCGCCGTCGACGTCTCGCCGATGCTCCGCCAGAAGCTGGCCGCCGATCGCGAGCGCGGGGCCTACGTCATCGAGGCGCCGCTGGACGGCGTCGAACGCATGATCGCCTACCGGCGCGTGGCGGGCTATCCGCTCACCGTGTTCACCGGCCTGGCCACCAGCACCTACCTCGCCCACTGGCGCGCGGACCAGCGCCGCCAGTGGCTGTTCACCGGCGCGGTGATCCTGATGGTGGTCAGCGGCTTCGGCTACATGCTGCTGCAGCAGCGCCGCCAGTACGCGATCAGCGTCTACGCCACGCGGATCGCGCACGAGCAGGCGGTGGTGCTGGACAACGAGCTGGTCGGCATGCTGCGCGTCAAGGACCGCAAGGTCGTCTGGGCCAACCGCGCGATCCATCGCATCCTCGGCCACCCGGAGGTGGTCGGCGAATCGACGCGGCAGATCTACCCGGACGATGCCAGCTTCGAGATGGTCGGCCGCCTGGGCTACGAGGCGCTGCAGCGCGAGGGGCGCTTCCGCACGCAGCTGAAGATGCGCCGCGCCGACGGCAGCGACATCTGGGTGGACCTGAGCGGCGCGTCGCTGGGCGACGCCGAATCGGTGTGGATGGTGCTCGACATCGACCAGCTGAAGAACAGCGAGGAGCGCGCCCAGTACATGGCCCTGCACGACCCGCTGACCGGCCTGGCCAACCGCCGCCTGTTCGAGGAACTGCTGCGCCAGGCGGTGGCGCTGGCGCGGCGCCAGAAGGACAGCCTGGCCGTCTGCTACATGGACCTGGACGGCTTCAAGCCGATCAACGACCGGCACGGCCACGAGGCCGGCGACGAGGTGCTGCGCGAGGTGGCGCACCGGCTGCAGCACGAGCTGCGCAGCAACGACTCGGTGGCGCGCCTGGGCGGCGACGAGTTCGCCTGGCTGATGGCCGGCGTGCAGGACGCCCCCACCGCGGTGGCCAGCCTGGAACGCTGCCTGCAGGCGATCCGCCAGCCGATCCTGCTGGCGGGCGGATCCACGGTCAGCGTCGGCGCCAGCATCGGCATCGTGCTCGCGCGCCGGCATGAGCTGCTCGTGGACGACCTGCTGGCCGAGGCGGACGACATGATGTACCAGGCCAAGCGGGCCGGGCGCGGGAGGATCGAGCTGAGGGAGCTGGGCTGAACCGGGCTTCGAGGCCGTCAGCGGAGGATCACCACTCCCGCAGCTTCACCCTCAGCCGTGCGATCGCCTGGCTGTGCAGCTGGCAGACGCGCGATTCGGTCACCTTCAGCACGACCGCGATCTCCTTGAGATTCATGTCGTGCTCGTAGTACATGCTCATCACGTACTGCTCGCGCTCGGGCAGGTTCTTGATGGCGGCCACCAGGGCCTCGCGCATGCGGTGGTCCTGCAGCACGGCCATCGGGTTGTTGGCATGGTCGGCCACGTGGCGGTCGAGGAAGTCGTCATCCCCTTCGTCGCCGGACATGTCCTCCAGGTAGATCAGCTGGGTGCCACGCACCTTGCCGAGCAGGTCCTGGTATTCCTCCAGCGTGGTGCCCATCTCGGCGGCGATCTCGCTCTCGTTGGGCGCGCGGCCCAGGCGCTGCTCGAGCTTGTGGACGGCGCCCTCGATCTCGCGCTGCTGGCGGCGGCTGCCGCGGCTCATCCAGTCGCCGCCGCGCAGCTCGTCGAGCATGGCGCCGCGGATGCGCTGGGTGGCGAAGGTCTCGAACTGCACGCCCTGGCCGCTGTCGAAGCGGCTCATCGCGTCGGTCAGGCCGATCAGGCCGACCTGGATCAGGTCGTCGATCTCCACGTTCGCCGGCAGCTTGGCGATCATCTGGTGCGCAAGGCGGCGCACCAGCGGGCTGTATTGCCGGATCAGCGAGTTGCTGTCGAGTTGACCTTTGGCTGTGTACATGGATCGAAGGCTACTACTTCTTCAGGCGGATTTTCACAGCGCGGATGTTGCGAGCAGTGACGACGACAGGCTCGCGCGGGGTCGCAGCGGCCCGGCGTCGGCCGCTGCGGCCTGCAGCGCGGCCCCGGGCGGCGCCACGGTCAGCAGCTCGCGGGCCAGGTGGCGCATCTCGGGGCTGATCGGTGCGGCAATCGGCGTGCGCGGGTCCATGCAGGCCCAGTCGCGCAGCACGGCGCCCAGGAAGGTCTCGCCGCAGGAGCTGATCTGCTGGGCGATGCGTTCGGACAGGCGCAGCTGCGGCGAGCAGGCCATCAGCAGGCTGTAGACCATCAGGCCGGCGCGCTGGGCCAGCCACTTCATGCCGGCATAGGCCTCGGTGACGCTGGCCAGGTCGGTATCGGCCAGCAGCAGCGGGCGCAACTCGCGCAGCGCGACGACGCGGGCCAGCTCGGCGGCGCTGGCATGCAGCACGATGACCTCGGCGTGAGGCACCGCCTCGGTCACCGCTTCCAGGAAGCGGGCGGCCGAGCCTTGGGCGTTGATGTGGCGCATCGGCAGGCCGCGCGCGGCCAGGTAGGACACGTCACGCGAGAGCCGCTCGACGCAGGCACCCAGGTCCACCGAGGCCAGCTCGGCGGCGCGCGGCGCGCTCTCGGCGGCGTCCACCACGAGCGTGTGCAGGCCCCGCTCGGCGAAGGCGGCGCACAGGCCCTCCAGCAGCACGCCGGATTCGATCACCCGCGGATTGGCGACCACCGGCACGAAGCGCACGCGCGAGGCGGCGAACAGCCGGCGCAGGCCGTCGGCCTGGTCGCCCGGGCGGGTGTCGAAGTGTTCTGCTTCCCTGTACATAACCCGTTACCTGGACGTATTGGATCAGAAAGCCGCGGCCATGGCATCGGCCGCCACCGGCGCGCCGGCGAAGATCAGCTTCACCTCGGCGCTGTCCATGCGCCAGGCGCCGCTGGCCGGGGTACGCAGCGCGCGCTGCATCAGCGCCTGGGCGCCCAGGCGGTGCCAGTCTTCCGGCACGCGCTGGCCGTTGGCGACGGCCAGCACCTTCAGGCGGTGGCGGATCATGGTGTCCAGCGCCGGGGCCAGCTTGACGGCCTCGTCGATCTTGGACAGCACCACGCCGTGGCAGTCGGCGGCGCGCCAGGCGTTGACCACGTCCTCGATCGTCTCGCCCTGCTGCGCGGCGTTGACCACCAGCAGCTTGCGGATGCTGCGGTGGGTCAGCATGTCCAGCAGCTCGGCGCAGCGGCTGTCGCGCTGGGCCATGCCGGCGGTGTCGATCAGCACCATCTTCTTGGCCGACAGCAGCTCCAGCAGGTCTTCCAGCGAGGCGCGGTCGTGCGCGGTGTGCACCGGCACGCCGAGGATGCGGCCGTAGGCGCGCAGTTGCTCATGGGCGCCGACGCGATAGGCGTCCAGCGTGATCAGGCCGAGGTTGGCGGCGCCGTAGCGGGTGGCGAAGGCCGCTGCCAGCTTGGCGGTGCTGGTCGTCTTGCCGACGCCGGTGGAGCCGATCATCGCGAACACGCCGCCCTGCTCTTCCAGCGGCGGGTTCTTCTCGTCGGTGATCAGGTTGCGCGAGAGCACCAGCTGGGCCCAGGCGTTCTCGTCGGGCATGTTGGCATCGCCGAAGGTGGCGGGGCAGGCCTCCAGCAGCTTGCGGGTCAGCGCGGGCGAGAAGCCCACTTCCAGCAGCTTCTGGATCAGCCGCGCCTGCACCGGCTGGCGCTGCAGCTTCTCCATGAAGGCCAGGGCGCCGAAGCGCTCCTCGATCAGGCCCTTCATCGAGCGCAGCTCGTTCATCATGTCGGCCTGCTCGCGGCGGCCGCGGTTCGGGATGTCGGCGAGTTCCCGCTGGATCGGGGCGGCGACAGGCTCGGGCAGGCGGATCTCGTCGCGCAGCACCGGCGGGGTCGGGCGGCGGGCCGGCGCGACCGGGCGCACCGGCTCGGGCGCGGCGACCACGGCGGGCGCCGGACGGCGCGGCTGCATCGCCTGCAGCGCAGCCTGGGCGCGCTCGCGGCGGGCGCTCTGCAGCGAGCTGCTGTCGTCGACCATCGGCTCGGGCGCGGCGCTCATCGTCGGCTCGACATGGGCCGGGGCATCGGCATTCAGCTCGGCCTGGCGGCGCTTGAGCACGCGCTCGCGCACATAGTCCTGGAAGGACAGCGTGCTCATCGCCAGCGTCTGCACATCGGCGCCCACGTCCGGCGCGCCCATCGGATCCTGCAGGCCGAAGCTGGGCTCGCGGCGGGCGCGTTCGGCGAAGCTCGGACGGGCGGTCGGCGCGGGTGCGGCCACCTCGGGGCGCACGGCCACGCGGCTCGGCGCACGCGGGGCGGCGGCCACGCGCGGCGCGCGGCTGGCCATGCTCTCGATCTGGCCCATGCCTTCCGGCGCCATCGCCAGCACCTCCACGCCTTCGGCGCAGGGCTTGTTGGACAGCACGACGGCGTCGTCGCCGAAGGTCTGCTTGACCAGGTTCAATGCCTCGCGGGAGGTGCGAGCCGTAAAGCGCTTCACGTTCATGCTGTGCTCCCGATGATGGAACCGATGCGGATGGAATGGGTTTCAGGAATCTCGCTGTGGCCCAGCACCTTCAGGCGCGGCGCAGCCCTGCGGAGGAGCCGGGCCATCGGCGCGCGGATCGGGTCCGGCACCAGCAGCGCCGCGGGCACGCCGCGGTCTTCCTGGGACTGGGCCGTCTGCGCGGCGTTGCGGGTCAGCGAATCGGCGACGCCGGGGTCCAGCGCGGCGCCATGGGGCGAGTTCAGGGCCTGGGTGACCAGGCGCTCCAGCTCGGGCTCCAGCGCGATCACGTCCAGCTCCTTCACCGGGCCGTAGATCTGCTGGACGATGGCCGGCGCGAGCTGGATGCGGATGCGGCGGGCCAGCTCGGCGGGGTCGGTCGTCTGGGTGGCGTTCTCGGCCAGGCATTCGACGATCGAGCGCATGTCGCGGATGTGCACGCCCTCCTCCAGCAGCAGCTGGAGCACGCGTTGCAGGGTGGCGATGCCGATCATCTTGGGAATCACGTCTTCGATCAGTTGGGGCGCCTGCTTGGTCAGGTGGTCCACCAGGGCCTGGGTCTCCACGCGGCCCAACAACTTGGCCGCGTGCACTTGCATCAAGTGTGAAAGATGCGTGGCCACCACGGTCGAGCAATCAACAACCGTAAAGCCGGCCATTTGGGCCATCTCTTTTTGCCGTTCCTCGATCCAGGTGGCGGGCAGGCCGAAGGCGGGGTCGGTCGTCTGGGTGCCGATCAGCTTCTGCGTGGCGTGGCCGGGGTTGATGGCCAGCCACATGCCCGGGAAGGCCTCGGCCTCGCCGATCACGGCGCCGCGCAGCGAGAAGCGGTACTGGCTGGGGCGCAGCTCCAGGTTGTCGCGGATGTGAACGGCCGGCGGCAGGAAGCCGACTTCCTGGGCGAACTTGCGGCGCACGCCCTTGATGCGGCTCAGCAGGTCGCCCTCCTTGGCCTTGTTGACCAGGGTGATCAGCCGGTAGCCGACCTCCAGGCCCAGCACGTCCACCGGCACCAGGTCGTTCCAGCTCGCCTCGGCATTGGCCTCGGGCGCGGCCACCTGCGGCATCGCGGCGCGGGCCTTGGCCGCGGCATCCTTCTGCTGCTTGGTACGCAGCCACCAGGCCAGCCAGCCCAGGCCGGAGGCGATCAGCAGGAACACCACATGCGGCATGCCCGGGATCAGGCCCAGCGCGCCGATCACGCCGGCGGTGATCGCCAGCGACTTGGCCGAACCGAAGACCTGCGAGCCGATCTGGCTGCCGACGTCCTTGTCCGTGCCGACGCGCGAGACCACCATCGCCGCCGCCACCGAGATCAGCAGCGCCGGCACCTGGGCCACCAGCGCGTCGCCGACGGCCAGCAGGATGTAGGAATCGGCCGCCTGGCTCGCGGAGAGCCCGTGCTGCGCCACGCCGATGATGAAGCCGCCGACGATGTTGATCGCCAGGATCAGCATGCCCGCCACCGCGTCCCCGCGGACGAACTTGCTGGCACCGTCCATGGAACCGAAGAAGTCCGCCTCGTCGCCCAGCTCGGCACGGCGGCGCTTGGCCTCGGCCTCGTTGATCAGGCCGGCGTTGAGGTCGGCGTCCACCGCCATCTGCTTGCCGGGCATCGCATCCAGGGTGAAACGCGCGCCCACTTCGGCGATGCGCTCCGCGCCCTTGGTGACGACGATGAAGTTGATCACCACCAGGATCGCGAACACGATCAGGCCGACGGCGAAGTTGCCGCCGATCAGGAAGTGGCCGAAGGACTCGATCACCTTGCCGGCCGCGCCGGTGCCGGTATGGCCCTGCAGCAGCACCACGCGGGTGGAGGCCACGTTCAGCGACAGGCGCATCAGCGTGGTCAGCAGCAGCACGGTCGGGAAGGCGGCGAAGTCCAGCGGGCGCACCATGTGGGCCGCCACCATCATCACCATCACGGCCATCGCGATGTTGAAGGTGAACAGCAGGTCCAGCGCGAAGGGCGGCAGCGGCAGCACCATCATCGCCAGCACCATCAGCACCGCGATCGGGGCGCCGAGGGCGGAGACGATGGCGGCGCGCGGGCCCAGCAGGGACTGGAGGCGGGCGATCATCGGGTTCATGCTTGTTCACCCTCTGCGGTGTCGGTGTCGAGGAAGTCCTCGTCGGCCTCGGCGGCGGCGTAGCCGGGCTTGTTGTGCGGGTCCAGCTCGGGCGGCACGAAGGGCTTGGGCAGTTCCTGCGGCGCCTGGCCGCGGCCGGCCATCGCGGCCTTCAGCTGGTAGACATAGGCCAGCACCTGGGCGACGGCGCCGAACAGCGCGGCGGGGATCTCGCGGTCCAGCTCGGCGTGGGCGTAGAGCGCGCGGGCCAGCATCGGCGACTGCAGCACCGGCACCTTCGATTCCTTGGCCAGGTCGCGGATGCGCAGCGCCAGCAGGTCGGCTCCCTTGGCCACCACCTTCGGCGCACCCATCGAGCCCTCTTCGTACTTCAGCGCCACCGCATAGTGGGTCGGGTTCATCACGACCAGGTCGGCCTTGGGCACGGCGGCCAGCATGCGGCGCTTGGCGATCTCGCGCATCTTGGCGCGGATGCGGCCCTTGATCTGCTGGTTGCCTTCCAGCTCCTTCATTTCCTGCTTGGCTTCCTCGCGGGTCATGCGCAGGCGGCGCAGGTGCAGCGTGCGCTGCAGCGGCACGTCGATGGCGGCGAACACCGCCAGCGCGATGGCCACCAGCGCCAGGCCGCCCACCAGCTGCTGGCCGGCATAGGCGATCGCCGAGGGCAGCGGGACGGACATGATGCCCACGTAGGCCGCGATCCGGTCCTTCAGCACCAGCGCGCCGACGATGCCCAGCACCAGGGCCAGCAGCGCCGCCTTCAGCGCCTGGCCGAGGCCCTGGCCGCTGACCAGGTTGCCCAGGCCCGAGATCGGGTTCAAACGGTCGAAGCGCGGCATCAGCGGCTTCATCGTCCAGTTCCAGCCGCCCGAGGCCAGCGAGCCCGCGATGGCCAGCAGCACCAGCAGGCCGCAGACGGGCAGCATCAGCATCAGGAACTGCTGGGTCAGGCCCGACAGGCGCTCGCCCATCGCCGCCGCGGTGCCGACGTCGCGGACGTCGAAGCGCAGCGCCTGCGCCAGCATCAGCCGCAGCGCGTCGATCACCCGCCCGCCACCGACGGCCAGCACCGCACCGCCGCCGACGATCATCGCGAAGTGCTGCAGGTCGCGCGAGCGCGGCACCTGGCCCTCGGCCCGAGATCGCTGGATCTTCTTGGCTGAGGCTGGGAGGTTGCGGTCCTGGGCGGATTGGTCGGCCATCTTGGGTGTCGGGAACGGGCATGGACGCCCGTCCCTCCATTGTTTCCAAGGGCCGGAAAAACTTGAGCCGGATCAGAGGGGGGATCGCCCCGCTATTCCCGGCGCCCTAACGCTCTTTCGCAGCGGCTTCCAGCTGCCGTCGAAGTTCGGGGTTAGCGGCCAGGTCGAGCTGGCCGGCCGGCCTGCCGTCGTGCAGCAGGCGCAGCGGGGCCGCGGCCGCGGCCGGCGCGGCCGAGGAAGCCAGCGCATCGCGACGGGCGGCGAAGCGCATCTCGGCGCCGGCGGCCGCCTGCCGGGCCAGCTCGGCATCCAGCCGGGCGGCCAGCTCCGTACCCAGGCGCTCGCGGGTCAGTTGCACGACGCCCTCGGGCAGCGGCAGGAG
>NZ_LYVQ01000233.1 GCF_001984095.1 Pelomonas sp. KK5 | reverse complement strand
CCGGCTCGTCCATGCCGATCCACATCGCGCCGGCGAACAGCACGATGGCCAGCAGCAGGTTGGCGATCGGGCCGGCGGCGATCACCGCCACGCGGTGGCGCAGCGGATGGTGGTCGAAGGACTCGGCGCGCTGCTCGGGCGGCAGCGTGTCGCTGTCGCCGTGGCCCAGCAGCCGCACATAGCCGCCCAGCGGGATCGCCGAGATCGTGAACTCGGTGTCGTCCGGGCTGGCCTGGCGGCGCCACAGCACGCGGCCGAAGCCGAAGGAGAAGCGCAGCACCCGCACGCCGCAGGCCTTCGCCACCCGGTAGTGCCCGTACTCGTGGATCGGGATCAGCACCGCGAGAGTGACGATAAAGGCCAGCAGGTCGCTCATGAAAGGCTCGCGATCAGTTCCGTTGCATAACGACGAGCCCGAGCGTCAAGCCCCAGCAGGCCGTCGACGCTGCTGCATTCACCGGTTTCGGGGTGCAGGTTTTCAAGACTTTGCGAATTGACGCGGTGGATCTGGTCGAAGCGCAGGCGGCGGTCGAGGAAGGCGGCAACGGCTTCCTCATTGGCCGCATTGAGCACTGCCGTCGAACCTTCGGCGCCGCGGAGCGCGCGCCACGAAAGGTGCAGGCCAGGGAAACGCCGCTCGTCCGCTTCCTCGAAGGTCAGCGACGGCGTCGTCAGCAGATTCAAACGGCTGGCGCCCGATTCGATCCGTTCCGGGAACGACAGGCCATAGGCGATCGGCACCCGCATGTCCGGCGTGCCCAGCTGCGCCAGCACCGACTCGTCGCGGCAGACCACCATCGAATGGATGATGCTCTGCGGATGGATCAGCACCTGGATCTGCTCGGGCTTCAGGTTGAACAGCCAGCGCGCCTCGATCACCTCGAGCGCCTTGTTCATCATCGTGGCCGAGTCCACCGAGATCTTGCGGCCCATCACCCAGTTCGGGTGCGCGCAGGCCTGATCGGGCGTGACCTCGGCCAGGGTGGACGGATCGCGCTGGCGGAACGGGCCGCCCGAGGCCGTCAGCACGATGTGGTCGATGCGCTGGGCCCAGGTGCCGCGCTCCTCCGGCAGGCACTGGAAGATCGCCGAGTGCTCGGAGTCGATCGGCAGCAGCGTGGCGCCGCCCTGCTCCACCGCCTGCATGAACAGCGCACCGCCGACGACGATCGCCTCCTTGTTGGCCAGCAGCAGCCGCTTGCCGGCGCGCGCGGCGGCCAGGCAGGGCGCCAGGCCGGCGGCGCCGACGATGGCGGCCATCACCATGTCCACCTCCGGATGGGCGGCGATCTCGCTGAGCGCGGCCTCGCCGTCCAGCACCTCGGTGCGGCTGCCCGCCTCGCGCAGCTTCGTGCGCAGGTCGGCGGCCTTGGCGGCCTCGGGCATCACGGCGAAGCGGGGCTTCCACTGCAGGCACTGGGCGAGCAACTCGTCCACGCGGCTCATCGCGCTGAGCGCGAACACTTCATAGCGTTCCGGATGGCGGCCCAGCACGTCGAGCGTGTTGGTGCCGATCGAGCCGGTGGAGCCGAGGACGCAGATACGGGAAATCATCAGAGGGAACTCAGCGCGAGGGCCAGGGGAAAGACGGGCAGCAGTGCGTCCACGCGATCGAGCACGCCACCATGGCCGGGCAGCAGGCCGCTGCTGTCCTTGGCGCCGACCGCGCGCTTGACCAGCGATTCGAACAGATCGCCAACCACGCTCATCGCGCACAGGAACACGATGGCCAGCAGGCTCACGAGGTGCATGCGATGCACCATCACCGAGAACACGCTGCGCGAGTCGACGGCGAAGTGCTCGTCGATGCCATGCACCCACAAGACGCCCAGCACGATCACGCCCAGCATGCCGGACCAGACGCCCTCCCAGCTCTTGCCCGGGCTGATCGCCGGCGCCAGCTTGCGCTTGCCGAAGGCCCGGCCGCCGAAATAGGCCGCGATGTCGGCCGCCCACACGAGGCAGAAGATCGACAGCAGGTAGTTGATGCCGGCGGCCCGGGCCTGCACGATGGCCAGCCAGGCGGCCCACAGCGCCAGCGCGCCCAGCACCAGGCGAGGCAGGCGGGCCACGCGCGGCCAGCCGCTCGGGCCTTCACGCAGTGCCAGCGCGCCGCCCAGCACCCAGATCAGGCCGGCCAGCCACCAGCACCAGCTCGGCGGCGCGTTCAGACCCAGCCCCCACAGCGTGACGCCACAGGCGGCGGCGAGGCCGATGCCGAAGACCAGCGCCGGCGTGCCGGGCGCCCCGTTGAGCCGGGACCACTCCCAGCCCGCGGCGCCGATCATCACCAGCGTGAGCAGCGCGAAAGGCCAGGGCGAGGGGTAGAACAGCGCCGGCAGCAGGATGGCCAGCAGGATGACGGCCGTGATGACACGTTGCTTGAGCATGCAGGATTCTCGCTGCTCAGGCGGTCGTGGCTTCGTCGGCTGGCGTCTTTACGCCGCCGTAACGCCGGTCGCGCTGGCGGAAGGCCTCGATCGCCTGGTCCAGCTGCGCCGCACCGAACTCGGGCCACAGCGTGTCGGCGAACACGAACTCGGTGTACGCCACCTGCCACAGCAGGAAGTTGCTGATGCGCACCTCGCCGCCGGTGCGGATGAACAGGTCCGGATCCGGCGCGAAGTTCATCGCCATGTACTCCGAGAGCTTGGCCTCGGTCAGTTCGTCGGCCGACACGCCGGCGCGGATCGCCTGCTGCGCCGCCTGGACGATGTCCCAGCGGCCGCCGTAGTTGAAGGCCACCGACAGGTTCAGCTTGGTGTTGTGCTTGGTCGCCTCTTCGGCATCGGCCCAGACCTCGCGCAACTTGGGCGAGATCGTGTCGCGGTCACCGACCACGCGAACGCGAACGCCCATCTTGCCGATCTTGGCCAGGTAGCGCGACACCGCCGCCAGCACCAGGCCCATCAGGCCCGAGACCTCCTCGGCCGGCCGCTTCCAGTTCTCGCTGGAGAAGGCGAAGACGGTGAGGTACTCGATATCGCGGTCGATGCAGGCCTGGATGGTCTTCATCACCGCCTCGACGCCCTGCTTGTGCCCGAAGAACCGGGGCAGGAAGCGCTTCTTGGCCCAGCGGCCGTTGCCATCCATGACGATGGCGACGTGGCGGGGGACCGGCAGCTCCTCGACGACGCTCACGTTCAGACCGCCAGGATTTCGGCTTCCTTCGCCGAGATCACCTTGTCGATCTCGTTGATCACGCGGTCGGTGAGCTTCTGCACCTCGTCGAGGCTGCGGCGCTCGTCGTCCTCGCCGATCTCCTTGTCCTTCAGCAGCTTCTTGGCCTGCTCGTTGGCGTCGCGGCGCAGGTTGCGCACGGCCACTTTCGCGTCCTCGCCGGCGTTGCGCACGACCTTGGTCAGGTCCTTGCGGCGCTCCTCGGTCAGCGGCGGCATCGGCACGCGGATCAGGTCGCCCTGGGCTGCCGGGTTCAGGCCCAGGTCGCTCTCGCGGATGGCCTTCTCGATCTTGGCGCCCATGCCCTTTTCCCAGGGCGTGACGCTGATCGTGCGGGCGTCCAGCAGCGAGACGTTGGCCACCTGGGAAATCGGCACCATCGAGCCGTAGTAGTCGACGCTGACCTGGTCGAGGATGCCCGGGTGGGCGCGGCCGGTGCGGATCTTGTGGAGTTCGCCCTTCAGCGACTCGACCGACTTGGCCATCTTGGATTCAGCGGTTTTCTTGATGTCTGCAATGCTCATGATTCAGCCCTGATGACAGTGCGAAGCCGCCCGCAGGCCCTCGGGCCCGCGGCGCGGCGAAATTCGGGACGTAACTTTAACGCCTGACGGCGCCGGTCAGACGTGGACCAGCGTGCCTTCGTCCTCGCCCATGACCACGCGCTTGAGCGCGCCGGACTTGAAGATGCTGAACACGCGGATCGGCAGCTTCTGGTCGCGGCACAGGGCGAAGGCGGTGGCGTCCATCACCTGCAGGTTCTTGATGATGGCCTCGTCGAAGCTGATGCGGTTGTAGCGCGTCGCCTCGGGGTCCTTCTTCGGGTCGGCGGTGTAGATGCCGTCCACCTTGGTGGCCTTCAGCACGATCTCGGCACCGATCTCGGCGCCGCGCAGCGCGGCGGCGGTGTCGGTCGTGAAGAAGGGGTTGCCGGTGCCGGCGGCGAAGACGACGACCTTGCCCTCTTCGAGGTACTGCAGCGCTTTCGGGCGCACATAGGGCTCGACCACCTGCTCGATTGCGATGGCCGACATCACGCGGGCCACCATGCCCTCCTGGCGCATCGTGTCGGCCAGGGCCAGCGAGTTCATCACCGTGGCCAGCATGCCCATGTAGTCGGCCGTGGCACGGTCCATGCCCTTGGCGCCGCCTGCGACGCCGCGGAAGATGTTGCCGCCGCCGATCACCACCGCGACCTCCACGCCCAGCTGGACCACCTCGCGCACCTGATGCACCATCTCGACGATGGTCTCGCGATTGATGCCGTAGGCGTCGTCGCCCATCAGGGCTTCGCCGGAGAGCTTGAGGAGGATGCGTTTGTGAGCGGGCATGGATGGACCTCTTGATTCGCGTGCGCGGATGGGCACGAGTGTAATAAAGGGCGCTCATGGCGCCCTTTGTGATGCGAGCCCCGCGAGGGGCTTTTACGGCTTGTTGCCTGGAGACTCAGGCGCCCTTGGCGGCTGCGACCTGCGCGGCCACTTCGGCGGCGAAGTCGTCGACCTTCTTCTCGATGCCCTCGCCGACGACGTACAGGGTGAAGCCCTTCACGGTCGTGGCCTTGTCCTTCAGCATCGCGCCGACGGTCTGCTTGCCGTCCGCAGCCTTCACGAAGGCCTGGTCCAGCAGCGAGACTTCCTTCAGGAACTTCTGCACCGAGCCTTCGACCATCTTGGCGACGATGTCGGCCGGCTTGCCGGATTCGGCAGCCTTCTCGGTGGCGATCTTGCGTTCCTTCTCGACCAGCTCGGCCGAGACCTGCGCCGACGACAGCGCGGCCGGCTTCATGGCGGCCACGTGCATGGCGACGTCCTTGGCGGCGACGTCGTCGCCTTCGAACTCGACCATCACGCCGATGCGGGTGCCGTGCAGGTAGGAAGCCAGCTTCGAGCCTTCATAGCGCTGGAAGCGGCGGATCGACATGTTCTCGCCGATCTTGCCGATCAGGCCCTTGCGCACGTCTTCCACCGTCGGGCCGAAGCCCTCTTGCGACAGCGGCAGCGCCGACAGGGCGGCCACGTCGGCCGGGGCCTGCTCGGCCACCAGCGTGGCCAGGGCGTTCACGAAGGCCAGGAAGGCGTCGTTCTTCGAGACGAAGTCGGTCTCGCAGTTGACTTCGATCAGGGCGCCCTTGCCGTTCACGACGACCGCGGCGACCACGCCTTCGGCGGTGATGCGCGAGGCGGCCTTGCCGGCCTTGTTGCCCAGCTTGACGCGCAGGATCTCTTCCGCGCGGCCCAGGTCGCCTTCGGCTTCCGTCAGGGCCTTCTTGCACTCCATCATGGGAGCGTCGGTACGGGCGCGCAGCTCGCCCACCATGCTTGCGGTAATTGCAGCCATTGATTCAATCTCCGTAGATAAAAGGGGGCCTCGCAGCCCCCTTGATCAGTTCACCAGGGAAGAAGCGGCTCAGGCGCCTTCGCTGACTTCCACGAACTCGTCGCCGCCGGCGGCAACAGCCTGGACCACTTCGTTGGTGGCGTTGTTCTTGCCTTCCAGCACGGCGTCGGCCACGGCCTTGGCGTACAGGGCGACAGCCTTGGCGGAGTCGTCGTTGCCGGGGATCACGTAGTCGATGCCTTCGGGCGAGTGGTTGGTGTCAACCACGCCGATGACCGGAATGCCCAGCTTCTTGGCTTCGGCGATGGCGATCTTGTGGTAGCCGACGTCGATCACGAAGATCGCGTCCGGCAGTGCAGCCATGTCCTGGATGCCGCCGATGTTCTTTTCCAGCTTGGCCAGGTCGCGCTGGAACATCAGCGCTTCCTTCTTGATGGCGGGCTGGGTGCCGGCCTCGACCTGGGACTGCATGTCCTTCAGGTTCTTCAGCGAGGTCTTGACCGTCTTGAAGTTGGTCATCATGCCGCCCAGCCAGCGCTGGTCGACGAAGGGCATGCCGCAGCGCTGGGCTTCCATGGCGACGACTTCACGGGCCTGGCGCTTGGTGCCGACCATCAGGATCGTGCCGCGCTTGGCAGCCAGCTTGGTGATGAACTTCATCGCGTCCTGGAACGCGGGCAGCGTCTTTTCCAGGTTGATGATGTGGATCTTGTTGCGATGGCCGTAGATATACGGGGCCATCTTGGGGTTCCAGAAGCGGGTTTGGTGACCAAAGTGGACGCCGGCTTCCAGCATCTCGCGCATCGTGACGGACATGTAATTACTCCGAAGGGTTGTGTCTAAAATCCGGCGCGAATCGCTTGAGTCTGCGAGGCTCAAAGCGACACCTTTCAAGGGCCGGATTTGCGATTTGTCTTGCTCAAAAGTAGCAACTCACACGAGTCGTACCCGGCAAAACCCAAAGAGTATACACGACTTCATGTCCGACGACCTCCACGGCGCCCTGGCGCGCCTGCAAGAAGGCCGGTTGAGCGCGGCTGACGCGCTGGCCCATAACGTCGAGGTTCTGCGCAGCGAGAGCTGCCGGCATGCCTTCATCCGCGACTTCGTTCCCCAGGCCCAGGCGGCCGCCGCGGCTGCCGATGCGTTGGCCGCCGCCGGGGTGCCGCGCGCGCCGCTCGGCGGCCTGGCCGTCTCGGTCAAGGATCTGTTCGATGTCGCCGGCCAGCCGACGACGGCCGGCTCCCGCGTGCTGGCCGATGCCGCGCCCGCCGCCGCCGACTGCCCCGCTGTCGCCCGCCTGCGCCGCGCCGGCGCCGCGCTGATCGGCCAGACGAACATGACCGAGTTCGCCTTCTCCGGCCTCGGCCTGAACCCGCACCATGGCACGCCGCTCAATCCCGTAACGGCCAAGCTCGACGGCATGGCCCGCATCCCCGGCGGCTCCAGTTCCGGCGCCGCCGTCAGCGTGGCTGCCGGCGCGGCCTGGGCGGCACTGGGCTCGGACACCGGCGGCTCGATCCGCATCCCCGCCGCGCTGCAGGGCCTGGTCGGCTTCAAGAACACCGCCCGCCTCACGCCTATCGCAGGCACGATCCCGCTGTCGCCCTCGCTGGACACCGCCTGCGCCATCACCCGCTCGGTGCGCGACGCGGTGCTGCTGCACGAGATCCTCGCTGACCGCCAGGTTCGACTGACCGGCCGCCCGCTGCGCGCGCGCCGGCTGGCCGTCTCCAGGCCTGTCTTCCAGGATGGCATGGACACCACGGTCGCCGCCGCCTTCGAGCGCACGCTGGCCGCCTTGCGGGCGGCGGGCGTGCAGATCGAGGAGATCCCGCTCGCTCCGCTGGTAGGCCTGCAGCCCTACCGCGTCTCGATGGTCGCCGCCGAAGCCTGGGCCTGGCATCGCCCGCATCTCGCCACGAAGGAGGCGCAGTACGACCCGCGCGTCGCCCGCCGCATCCGCGAGGGCGAATCCATCGGCGGCGCCGAACTGCTGGCCCGCATCGCCGCCCGCCGCGCGTGGATCGACGCGATGGAGGCCGAACTGCAAGGCTTCGACGCCGTGCTGAGCCCCACCGTGCCGACCGTCGCGCCACTGCTCCAGCCGCTGCTCGACAGCGACGAGGCCTACTACGCCGCCAACGGCCAGATGCTGCGCAACACCAGCGTCGTCAATGCGCTGGACGGCTGCGCCATCTCGCTGCCGTGCCATGTGGACGGCGAGTTGCCCGTCGGCCTGATGGCCTGGAGCACCGCCGGCCAGGACGACAGCGTCCTCGACATCGCGCTGCAGATCGAATCCCTCCTCGCAAGCAAGGCGGTGCACTGACATGCGCATCGCCATCATCGGCGCCGGCATCGCCGGCGTCACCAGCGCCTACGAGCTGGCCGCGGACGGCCACGAGGTCTGCGTCTTCGAGCGCCGCGGCAGCGTGGCCGGGGAGGCCAGCTTCGCCAACAGCGGCATCGTGGTGCCAGGTCTTGCCTTGCCCTGGACGCGGACAGCCTTCTCGCTGTTCGACGGCCGCCAGCGCGAGCGCTGGAAAGCCCAGCGCGACAAGGCCCTGCCCGAGCGCCAGCTGCGCCTGCTGAAGCTGGCCCAGTTCAGCTTCGAGCGCCTGCAGGCGCTGCGCCGCAGCCTGCAGCTGGACTACGAACGCTCGGAAGGCCAGTTGGTGCTGCTGCGTACCGCGAAGGACCAGGCCGCGATCGAGCCCGGCCTGGCCCTGCTTGAGCAGGCCGGCATCAGCGCGCGCCCGCTCGATGCCGACCAATGCCGTGCCGCCGAGCCCGGCCTGAACACCGAGACGCCCCTGCACGGCGGCGTGCTGCTGCCCCAGGCCGAGGCCGGCAACTGCCGCCAGCTCGCGCACCAGTTGCGCGGCGAGGCCCAGCGTCTCGGTGTGCAGTTCCGCTTCCACACCACGGTGCGTTCGGTGGAGCCCGGCTCGCCGGTGCGCCTGACCCACGAATACACGCCACCGACCGAGCTCACGCCTGCGCGCAGCGCCGCGGACGGCGGCGACACGCTGCCCGCCGAGATGGGCCCGCAGGTCCAGGGCTTTGACGCCGTGCTGGTCTGCGCCGCCCAGGACGCCACCGCGCTGCTGAAGCCGCTGAAGCTGAACCTGCCGGTGTCCGCCGGGCAGTCCATGTCGATCACCGCACCGCTGCGCCAGATCGAGGCCCATCCGGACTTCGGCCCGCGCGGCGCGCTGCTGGACCAGCAATCCGGCGTGCAGCTCAGCCGCATCGGCCAGCGGGTGCGCGCCGTCGGCCTGGTGGACGAGAAGCTGCTCCACAAGACGTTCGACGACTGGTTCCCCGGCGCCCTCGTCGCGGGCCAGGCGCAGCGCTGGCAGGGCGCGCACGCCGAGCTGGCCGACGGCCTGCCGGTGCTCGGCAACAGCGGCCTGTCCGGCATCTGGCTGAACCTGGGCCATGGCGACAGCGGCTTCACTCTCGCCTGCGGCGCCGCCCGCGTGCTGGCCGAGCAGATCGCGCGGCTGGCGCCCGAGCTGGACGTGGCCGGGCTGGACATCACCCGCTTCGCCTGACAAGCTGCGGCGCGATGAGCATCGCCCGCATCCTGCCCCTGCAACAAGACCGCCTGCCGCTCTACGGCAGCGCCGCCAGCCGCGCGATCGAAGCGGCCGCGCTGGCCGGCCGCCCGGTCGACGAGCTGATGGAGCGCGCCGGGCTCGCGATAGCCCGCCTGGCGCTGGCCCTGCAGCCGCGCGAAGGGCCGATCTGGGTCGCCTGCGGGCCGGGACATAACGGCGGCGATGGACGCATTGCCACGCGCCGGCTGCAGGCCCACGGCCGGCAGGTGCACATCGGCCTCGGGCCGCCGCCAGAAGCTCCGGCGCTGGCCATCGATGCACTGCTGGGCCTCGGCCTGAACCGGCCGCCCGACGAGGCGATGGCCGCGGCCATCGCGGCGCTCAATGCCTGCGAGGCGCCGGTGCTGGCCGTCGACCTGCCCAGCGGGCTGCTCGTCGATACCGGCCGGCCCGCCGGTGTCGAGGCCGTACGGGCCGCCCACACGCTGAGCCTGCTGACGCTGAAGCCCGGCCTGTTCCTGGGCCGCGAGCATTGCGGCCGGATCTGGTTCGACGATCTCGGCATCACGGCTGGCCGCGAGCCTGACGCCTGGCTGCTCGGTGCGGACTGCGCCTCGGCCTGGCGAGCGCCGTCCAGCCACGCCGCCCACAAGGGCACGCAGGGCGACGTGCTGGTGGTCGGCGGCGCGCCCGGCATGCGCGGCGCGGCCCGGCTCGCCGCCCGCGCCGCGCTGGCCGCGGGCGCCGGCCGCGTCTACCTGCACCTGCTCGATGCCGGTGCGGACGAACCCGACCCGCAGCGGCCCGAGCTCCTGACCGCCAACACCGGCACGCCGGCAGGCCGCACCGTGGTCGCCGGTTGCGGCGGCGCCAGCGCCATCACGCAAGACCTGACCCCGCTGCTCCAGGAGGCCGCACGCCTGGTGCTGGACGCTGACGCGCTCAACGCCCTGGCTGCCGACACCACGCTGCGCCAGGCACTGCGGCAGCGCGGCGCCCCGACGATCCTGACGCCGCACCCGCTGGAGGCCGCCCGCCTGCTCGGCAGCAGCACGGCCGCCGTTCAGGGCGATCGGCTCGCCGCCGCCCAGGCGCTGGCCGACGAACTGCGCTGCAC
>NZ_LYVQ01000232.1 GCF_001984095.1 Pelomonas sp. KK5 | reverse complement strand
GGCGGAAGTAGGCATCGGCCACCTCGGCGACGACGCTGCCCTGCACGCCCGAGCGCTGCGCCTGCGCCACCCGCCAATCGGCCTGCGCGGCGGCGCGGCCCTGGTCGAGGCCGCGGCCCAGGTCGGCCTCCCAGCTCGCGCCGATGCCCAGCGTCTGCAGCGTCTGCTCGCGCTGGTAGCCGGGGAAGCCGCTGGCCAGCGCGCCCTCGGGGCTCTTCAGCGACTGGCGCTGCGCCAGCAGCGAACCCTGCAGGCCGATCTGCGGCAGCGTCGCCGCACCCGCGCCCTGCGCGGCGGCACGGGCCTGCTCGACGCGGGCGAGCGCGGCGGCCAGGTCCAGGTTCTGCGCCAGCGCGCGGCTCACCAGCTCGCTGAGCACCGGGTCGTGGAAGCCCTGCCACCAGTCGTCCAGGGCCGGCGCGGCCTGCTGCGTCGAGGCCGGCGCGACGTGGGCCAGCTTCGGGCCGAGCGGCTCGGGCTGCGGTGCGGCTTCGGGCAGCGAGGCGCAGGCGGCGACCATCAAGCTGGCCGCAACGGCCAGCAGCCGGCGGGCGAAGTAAACGGGGCGTGATTTCATGGCGGGATCCTCGTCAATGGGCATCGGCCGAAGGCATGGCGGGCGGCGTGATCCTGCGCAGCAGCGGCACCACCAGCAGCGCGGCGAGGAAGCACACCATCACGATCAGGAAGGCGTCGGAGAAGGTCATCGTCAGCGCCTCGCGGTAGGTCAGCTGCCAGAGCTGGCGCAAGGCGGCCTCGCCTTCGACAGCCGGCGCATTCGTGTGCTCGGCCAGGCGCAGGAAGTGCAGGTTCGTGCGGTCGTTCAGCACCGTCGCGCAGGCGGCGATGCCGATCGCGCCGCCCAGGTTGCGCATCAGGTTGAACAGGCCCGAGGCCAGCTTCAGCCGCGAGGGCGGCAGCCCGCCCAGCGCCAGCGTCACCACCGGCGGCACGCTCAGCTGCTGGCCCATGCCGCGCAGCGCCTGCGGCAGCAGCAGCTGGGCCGGGCCCCAGTCGTGCGTGATCGGGGCGAAGTCCCACATCGACAGTGCGAACAGCGCCAGGCCCGCCATCAGGATCCAGCGCAGGTCGAAGCGCGAGGCGAGCAGCGCGTAGAGCGGGATCGACATCACCTGGAAGACGCCGGTGGAGAACACGGCCATGCCGATGTCCAGCGCGCTCATGCCGCGCACGCGGCCGAGGAACAGCGGGGTCAGGTAGATCGTCGCGAAGATGCCGATGCCGGTGATGAAGGAGAACAGGCAGCCGAGCGTGAAGTTGCGGTCCTTCAGCGCGCGCAGGTCGACGATCGGCTGCGCGACGACCAGGCTGCGCCAGATGAAGAACACGCCGCTGAGGCCCGCGGTCCAGGCGGTCAGCAGGATGGTGTCGTCGCCGAACCAGTTCCAGCGCGGGCCTTCCTCCAGCGTGTACTCGAGGCAGCCGAGGAACAGCGCCAGCAGCGCCATCGAGGCGTAGTCGGCGCCCTTCAGCAGCGCGAGGTTGGGCTTGTCCACCTTGACCATGCGCGGCACCACCCAGCTCACGACCAGGCCCGGCAGCAGGTTGATGTAGAACAGCCAGGGCCAGGAGAGCGTGTCGGTGATCCAGCCGCCGACGACCGGGCCCAGCGTGGGCGCCAGCGAGGCGATCGCGCCGATGGTGGACGCGGCCACCACCCGCTGCTTGCCGCCGAAGTACATGAAGGCGGTCGTGAAGACCAGCGGAATCATCGAGCCGCCCAGGAAGCCCTGCAGCGCGCGGAAGGCGATCATGCTCTGGATGTTCCAGGCCAGCGCGCAGAGCAGGCTGCTCAGCGTGAAGCCCAGCGCCGAGGCGGCGAACAGCCAGCGCGTGGACATCACGCTGGCCAGCCAGCCCGACAGCGGGATCACGATGATCTCGGCGATCAGGTAGGCGGTCTGGACCCAGGTCGTGTCGTCGGCGCCCGCGGAGAGGCCGCCGCCGATGTCGCGCAGCGAGGCCGAGACGATCTGGATGTCCAGCAGCGCGATGAACATGCCCACGCACATCGTCGCGAAGGCGAGCACCTTCTCGCGGGTCGTCATCCGGTCCGCCGGCACGACCTCGCTGGACCAGAAGCTGGCGCTCATGACCCGCTCGCGCCCGTCGCGGTGTCCACGTCGACCAGCACCGACAGGCCGGGCCGCAAGCGGCCGAGGCGGCTGTCCGCGAGATCGAGCTCGACGCGCACCGGCACCCGCTGGACGATCTTGGTGAAGTTGCCGGTGGCGTTCTCGGCCGGCAGCACGCTGAACTGCGCGCCGGTGGCCGGCGCGAGGCTGCCCAGGCGGCCGTGCAGCACCTGGCCGGGCCAGGCATCGGCGCGCACGCTGACCGGCTGGCCCTCATGCATGCGGGCGAGCTGGTCTTCCTTGAAATTGGCGTCGATCCACAGCCCCTGCGCCGGCACCACCGACAGCAGCGGCGTGCCCGCGCCCACATAGCTGCCGACGCGCGCCTTGCGGTTGCCGATATAGCCGTCCTGCGGGGCGCGGATCTCGGTATAGCCGACCGCCAGCTGCGCGACGCGCTGCTCGGCCCTGGCCTGCACCAGCGCGGCCTGCACCTGCTGGCGCTGAGTGCCGATGACGTCGAGCTGGCGCTGCGCGGCCAGCAGCTCGGCGCGGGCGCGCTGGGTGCCGGCGGTGGCGGCCTTGTAGCTGGCCTCGGCGCGCTGCGCGGCCTCGACGGAGACGGAGGCGCGGCTGACCAGCTCCTTGTGGCGCTGGAAGTCGTCGCGGGCGCGCTGCTCCTCGGCGGCGGCGGCATCGATGCCGGCCTTCGCCCGCTCGATCATCGCCTGCTGCAGCGAGGCGTTCGCCTGCAGATTGGCCAGCGCCGCCTCCTGGGCCTGCAGCGCGCCGGCGGCCCGCTCGGCCTGGGCGTCGTAGTCACGCACGTCGATGCGGGCCAGCAGGTCGCCGGCATGGACGAACTGGTTGTCCGCCACCGGCAGCTCGGTGATGTAGCCGGCCACCTTGGCGCCGATCACCGTGACGTCACCACCGACATAGGCATCGTCGGTCGTCTCGTGGAAGCGGCCGACCTGCCACCAGTGGGCCGCATAGCCCGCCGCCGCCAGCGCCAGCAGCAGCGGCAGGCCGCGGCGCAGCACGAGGCGCGAGCGCGAAGGCCGGGCCGGCGCGGGCGGCACCACGGTGAGTGGCGGTGTCTGCGGGGACGGCAGGGCGGCGGCGTTGGCGGGCGAAGTGCTCATCGGTGGGCTCCGGCTTCTGGATTGGGGCGAAATATAGCCTAGTAACTTCAATCATGTAAGTAACTACAGAATTCGTAAATCAAGCAGAATCGCGCGTTAGCGTGCGATCGCGTTCATTGCATAATTGAAGCCGCGAAGGAGAATCCCGCCATGCGCAGAACCAGCTTCGAATCGATGAACTGCCCCGTCGCCCGTGCGATCGACGTGCTGGGCGACAGCTGGAACGTGCTGATCCTGCGCGAGGCCTTCTACGGCCGCTCACGCTTCGACGAGTTCGTCGCCGAGCTGGGCATCCCGTCCAACACGCTGACGCGGCGGCTGCAGGAGATGGTCGACGGCGGCCTGCTGGAGAAGCGCCTCTACAGCGAGCGCCCGCCCCGCTACCAGTACCTGCTGACCACCAAGGGCCGCGACCTGCGGCCGGTGCTGCTGGCCCTGCTCGCCTGGGGCAACAAGCACGCCACGCCCAGGCAGCAGCCGGTGCGGCTGATTGACACCGAGACCGGTGAGCAGGTGGAGCTGTCGCTGGTCGACGCCCGCACCGGCAAGGCGATCGGGCCGCAGCACAAGGTGCTCAGGCAGAGCGCGCGGCCGGTGAAGGTGGAGATGTTCGACTTCGACGGGGAGAGCGCGGCGGCCGAGGCCTGAGCGGCGGCAAGCCGCAGGCGCTCAGGAAGGCGAAGGCGCCTCTTCGATCAGCGGCTGTGGCTTCAGGTCTTCATCGGCCGGCGTGAGCTTCAGATACTGGATGTTCAGCGTGATCACCTGGTCGTACTGGATCACGAACGAGTCGCCATCGACAGGATAGAAGCGGTCGATGTCTTCGACAGCGTCGGCGCTGCCCTTGTCCTTCGCGAGAGGCCTGCGCATCGTCTCTTCCAGGATCAGGCGGTCGAGAGAGCCGTCCGACTTGAAGTAGAAATCGTTGAGCACGCCTTTGAAAAGCACGGGCTGGCCGGCCACCGAGACGATCGCCGTCGCGACGATCAGGTCGGGTCGCTCGTCATGCTTGAAATCGGCGCCGGTAAGCAGGTAGTACCAGGGCGCATCGCCAAACCGGAAGAAGGTGCTCAAGGGCGAGCCGATTCGATCGACGCGCGTCGCGGTAATCACTCTCCGAATGAGCGTAGGCACGACATACGAGGCGACGAGCAGCGAGCCGAAGTAGAACTCGATGCGGCCGGTCTGCAGGCTTACCCGTTCGAGCGCCTCGCCATGCATCGCGAGGTTCGACGACAGCAGCTGGAGCAGCGGGCCTGTGTCCGCACTGTCGCCCGCGCGCGGACACATGACCCCGATCCAGATCGCATGGAGGACCGCAGCCCAGAAGATGCTCTCGCTGACCACCCTGCCGAAGGGCGAGTAGTCGAGCGAGGTACTTTCGATGAGCTTGAGTCGGCTTCGGAAGATGAAGCCGGGAAGCAGACAGACAAAGACGATCAGCGCGGGAAGCGCGACATTCATCGATGCGCCGCTCAGGCTGCCTTGGGAACGACTCTCGCGACGTAGCGTTGGGTCGTCGTCGACGACCCTTGCTTCACCTCGATGTAGCTGCGCGTGGTGCCCTCAGCGCCGACTTCTGCCGTGACCTGGCGCAACTGACCCCGTGTGTGGGGATTCGCCAGGATCTGCTTTGCAAGGGGGCTCTTCAGTGCTTTCATGTGGAACCTCCGTGACGAGTCTAGCAGTTGCCATCGACGACAGCCGTTTTCAAGACGCTGGGTGCAAGCCTGTACGGAAAAAGCCCCGCCGGCTCGCGCCAACGGGGCTTTGCTTTCATCGGGCCTTGAGCCGCTTAGAACTTGTAGCGCGCCTCGAGGTAGTACTGCCGGCCGCTCACATCCAGCTTCTGCTGCTCCGCCTCGCTGTAGCGGTACTGCGCCCGCGTCGGGTTCGTCAGGTTGGTGCCGCTGAACGACAGCTGCAGCTCCGGCGTGATGTTGTAGTTGATCGTCAGCGCGACGTTGGTCACCGGGGCGGCGATCGTCGGGGCCGTGGGCATCAGCACACCGTTGATCGTCGACAGGCCCTGGCTGTTGGCGGTCGGCGACGGGGCGGTGGAGCTGGACACGTAGGCGCCGCGGTAGTTCCAGACCAGGCGGGTGCTGAAGATGTCGTTCTCGAAGTAGACGCCGAAGTTGCCGGCGATCTTCGAGGCGCCGACCATCGGGCGGCCGTCCTCCACATGGGTCTCGGCATAGCTGGCGTTGGTGGTCACGCCGAAGCCCGCGCCGACTGGCTGCTCCCAGGCCAGCTCGACGCCGCGGATGCGCGCCTTCTGCTGCGAGGTGCTCTGGATCATGTAGGTGCGCATCGTGTTCGTCGCGGTGTCGAACAGGTCCACCGTGGCGTCCTGCTTCACCGCGCCGGTCTTGGCGTAGCCGTCGATCAGCGAGTCGAACAGGCTGGCCGAGACCATCGCGCGGCGGTCGTAGAACCAGGCCAGCGAGAGGTCGAAGTTGCGCGCCGTCATCGGCTTGAGGTTCGGGTTCGGGCCGTTGACCGTGCAGCCCTGCGTGCCGCAGGTCTGGCTGGAGAAGCCGGTGCCGTAGACGTTGTAGTTCTGGCGGCCGAGGGTCTCCGACAGGCCCAGGCGGCCGATCAGGTCCTTCGTCAGCTCCCAGCGCAGGTTCAGGCTCGGCAGGATGTTGTCGAAGTTCTTGTGGCTGGGCTTCTTGTACCAGGTCTGGCCGACCGGGTTGAACACCGTGCCGTCATAGTAGGCGGTGGCGTTGCCGGCGTCGGTGATCGCGTCCGGGAAGGCGGCGCAGGGCACGGCGGGCTTGCCCGGCTCGGTGCGGGCGCAGATGCCCGAGGGGATCGGCGTCGGGATCAGCGCGTCCACCGTCGTGCGCACGAGGCGGAAGCCGATATTGCCCGACCACTTGTTGCCCTCGAGGTTCTGCATCGCGTAGAGCGCCGTCTGGCGCTCGCGCACGTCGATCTCGGAGCTGACGAAGCGCTCCCAGGCCGCGGTCGTGTCCTTGTTGCGGTTGTTGAAGTAGTCGACCATCACGCTGGTCGGGAAGTAGAAGCCGGTGTTCTCCCAGTTGCCGCCGCCCAGGCCGTTGCCGAAGTCACCGGGGTAGCCCACGGCCAGGTTCGGGTCGAAGGCCGGCAGCGCCGCGGTGTGCACCGCCTTGATCGTGCGCCGGTACTGGCGGTCGTGGTTGGCCGTGCGGCCGCCGAACTCCAGCGTGGAGAAGATGCCGCTGTCCTGCGTGTACTCGAAGTCCAGCGCCAGGCTCTTCTCGCTGTCCACCGTGTGGTGGCTGTTGGCGCCGTTGGCGGCCACCAGCTGGTAGCCGCTGCCGTCGGCGTTCCTGACCGGCACGTTGGCGCCGGTGCCGTAGTACTGGAAGTCGGGCGCTTCCTGCAGGCCGTTGAGCGTGTACGACACGCCCTGGCCGTAGCGGGCATAGCCGTAGCCGCGGTCGGCGTCGGTGTGGCCCACGCCCTTGGTCGTGCTCAGCAGGCCCTTGACCTTCAGGTCCTCGCGCAGCTGGTACTTGAAGTCGAAGTCCAGGAAGCCGCTGCTGGCGCCGGCGCCGCTGCGGTAGAAGCCTTCGTTCTCGCCGACCAGCTGGGCCGGCGTGCCGTCCGCGTACATGATCTGGGCGCTCTTGAGCACCTTCAGCGGCTGGCCGTAGATGGTCGTCTCGTTGACGATCACCGGGTTGCGGATCGATGCGAACACCTGCTGGCCGTTGACGCTGGTCTTGGTCGTCGTGTCGCCCTGCACGCCGGACAGGCCGCGCAGCATGCTCTGGATGTCCGAGTACGACGCGCGGCCGTAGTTGTTCGAGTTCATCCGCGAGTAGAAGCCGGTCAGGCCCAGGTCCAGCTTGTCGGTGGGCCGCGCCTGCAACGCCAGCATGCCGCCCTTGCGGTCGCGCACGCCTTCGACGAATTCGGTGGCCATCGAGCCCGGCAGGCGCACGCCCTGCAGGTCCGCCGCCTTCAGGCCGGTGCCGGCCAGCGATGCGTCGGTGATGCCCTTCATCACGTTGATGTCGATCACGTCCCAGCCGCTGTTGGAGCCGTAGCCGGCGCGGGAGACGGAGTCGCGGCGCACGTAGCGCTTCTCGGCGAACAGCTGGCCGATCACGCCGAAGTTGCTGGCCTCGTTCTTCCAGTTGAAGCTGCCGTTGACCTGCGGGCTGCTCTTGCCCGGCAGGTCGGCATAGACGCCGCCGACGCTGATCAGGCCGCCGAACTTCTGCTTCTCGTCCAGCGGCTTGCGGGTGGTGACGTTGATCGTGCCAGCCAGGCCGCCGTCGGCGATATTGGCCTGCGAGGTCTTGTAGACGGTGGCGGCGTTGAGCACCGAGGACGGCATCAGGCTCAGGCTGGTGGAGCGGCTGCTGGAGCTCTGGTCGGCGAGGTACCAGTCGCCGCCGCTGACCGTGTGGCCGTTGAACAGGATCAGCGACATGTCGGGGTTGGTGCCGCGCATCGAGACCTTCTCGGCCTCGTCATAGTCGGTACGCACCGCCACGCCGACGACGCGCTGCAGCGAGTCGGCCAGGTTCTTGTCGGGCATCTTGCCCACGTCCACCGCGGTGATCACGTCCACGTTGGCCGAGGCCTCGCGCTTCATCGTCAGCGCCTTCTCGGTGGCGGCGCGGATGCCGGTCACGACGACGGTCTCCAGGGCCGGGCCTTCCTGGGCCTGGGCCTGCAGCGAGGCCATCAACACGAGGCCGGCAACGGCGATGGGGGTGCGTTTCGGATGCAAAGGACAGTCTCCCGCTTGTAATAAGTCGAAGCGCGGGATCGTCACGCAGCCGTCACAACCGTCAAAGTAACGAGTTAGTTGTGTTGCATGAGATGAAGTTATGCAAACTGACGAGAGGTGTCAGGTTTTGCTCAGGGAACGCGAACTACCAGGGCTCGCGCGGCCAGGCCAAGGGGATCGACAGGGCCTCGGTCAAGACCTGGCCCCCCAGCCACTGGCCGATCCAGTGGGTCTGGTTGCGGTCCGACAGCAGCGGGGTGTGGCCGGTCTGCGGGATGTGGGCCACCGTCAGCGCCGCGCGGGCATGCAGCTCGCGGCGCATGCGCGCGATCGTCGGCGCCAGCAGCGCGTCGGATTCCAGACCGTGCATCAGCAGCACCGGGCAGCGCACCTTGGCCCAGTCGGCCCACTGGTCGAGCTCCGCACGGGCCTGCACCTCGCGCCGGTAGGCCAGCAGCGCGCGCTGGTCGTGGCGGTAGACGCGGCCGGCGTTCTCCTCGGACCAGCGGGTCTGGTGCCAGGCGAGGTAGTGCCGCACCTCGGGGCTCACCGGGCCGTCGTTCTTCTGCGCGGCGCCCAGGCGGCGGGCGATGTCCTCGGGCGAGCGGAACACGTAGTAGCGGGCCAGGGTCTCGGCGCGATGGCGGCGGCGCGTCGGCGGGATGCTGGGGCCCACGTCGTTGAGCACCAGCCGCGCGACGCGGCCCGGCCAGCGCGCGGCCAGCGCCATCGCCACCGAGCCGCCCATCGAGGAGCCCAGCACATGCACCGGCCCGCGCGGCTGCAGGCGCTCCAGCAACTGGCGCAGCTGCTCGACGTAGGTGGCGCGGTGGTACTCGCTGTCGTCCGCCAGCCAGCCGGACTGGCCGCGGCCCAGCCAGTCCATGCAGACGACGCGGAACTGGCTCGACAGATCCGCCGCCAGGAAGCTGAAGCGCATCGCCGTGTTGGCCACGCCGCCGACGCAGACCAGCAGCGGCGCGTCCGCATCGCGGCCCCATTGCGTGTAAGCCACCGGCGTGGTGTAGGGCCGGCGCAGCCGCGCGGGCACGCCGGCCTGCATGCGCACCGGCTGCTCGTACTCGAACTGGTGGCGGGTGAAGAGGCCGGTGAAGCGCTGGTCGAGCCGCTCGGCCGTCGCCTCGAACGCGGCCCAGACAGGAGTGGAACGACTCATTGCGACTTCTTGCGTTCGCGCTCGCGCTGCCTCAGCACGTCGATCAAGACGTTGAAGGTGCGGCTCAGTTGCCCGATCTCGTCGCGCCCCTCGACCTTGACGACGGCGCGCTTGTAGTCGCCCGCCTTCAGCGCATCGACCGCCTGCGTCAGCGCCCGCACCGGCCGCACGATGCGCCGCGCGAACCACAGCGCCAGGCCCAGGAACAAGAGGCCCACGAGAGCCACGCTGATCATCTGGCGCATGAACAGCGCGTTCAGCGGCGCCTCGAAAGAGCTGCGCGGCTCGCTGACGGCCACCACCCAGCGGCTGGCCAGGCCCTCGCCGCGCACCGGCGCGTAGCCGGCCACCATGTCCTCCTGGACCAGCGTCGAGCGGTAGTCGAGGTGGCCGCTGGCGCGCGCGCCGACCAGCGCCTGCGCGAGCGCGGGCATGTCCAGGCTGGCGATGGTGTCGCGGCGGAAGCGCTGGTCGGCCTTGATCTCGGCCAGCTTGGCCGGCGGCAGCGGCGCCAGGCTCGAATACAGCGCCTTCGGGTCCGTGTGGCCGATGACGACGCCGTCGCCATCCACCAGGAAGGGCCGCAGCGTGTCGCGGCCGCCGCGCACCTCGGCCAGCATGCGGTCGAAGGACGAACCGAGGATGCGCAGCACCACGGCGCCGATCGGCCGCTGCGCCTCGTCGAACACCGGGTTGGCGTAGAACATGCCGCTGGCGCCGGCCACCGAGCCGACGACGATGCCGCTGGTGTAGGGCTTGCCGGCCATCGCCGCCTTGAAGTAGTCGCGGAACGCGAAGTTCCTGCCCATCACGGCCGGGTCGCTGGACACCACGGCCGTGCCGCCCTGGTCCATCAGCATCATCAGCTGCACGTCGGGGTTGGCCGCCACCAGCGCCTGCATCTTGGCGCGGATCTCCGCGACGTCGTGGCCGGGCTTCCCTTCCAGGTAGCCGACGAAGTCGCCATCGGCGCCGAGCGCCTTGGCCAGGTGCTGGCTGTCGGCGATCAGCTGGGCCATGCGGCCGGCGGTGCTGGTGGCCAGCAGCTCGAGGTTACGC
>NZ_LYVQ01000231.1 GCF_001984095.1 Pelomonas sp. KK5 | reverse complement strand
GCGGCGCGCGGGGTGCCCAGGCACGGGCGGCGCAGCCGCAAGCCGCGCAGCCGCAAGTCGTGCAGCAGCCGCCGCAGCGGCCTCGCGTGGCCCCGCCGCGCCCGCGCTCGCGCTTCAACGCGGACTTCGGCCCCGAGGCGCTGGTTGCCCTGCGCAAGGACCTGGACCGCGGCCAGGTGATGGGCATCGGCAAGGGCCTGGGCGACTTCGCCGACGTGCTGAAGAAGGCCGAGGCGCTGAACCTGGTCGGCACGCAGGGCCGCAACAAGGCCATCACCGAGCTGATCGCCGAGATCGGCGCCTATTGCAACGAGGAGCGCCGCCAGTCCTACGACGCGGAGAAGAAGCTGGGCGCCAAGGGCAGCCGCATCACCGTGCAGAAGTACGAGACCGCGCAGGCCATGCTGCTGGAGGTGCGCCGCCTGGCCGAGGACGGCGCCGACGCGGCCTTCCCCGGCCGCGGCGACCGGAGCTCCGCGCAGTACCTGCAGCAGCGCCAGGACCATGCGGCGCGGCTGGCCGAGATGCTGGGCGCCAAGAGCGCGTCGGCCGGCAGCTCGGACGTCAAGCTGATCAAGAACGGCGACAACAAGGTGGCCTACGCCTTCAAGTCCATCGAGGGCGAGACCGAGCAGACCACGATGGAGCCCGGCGGCGCCACGATGCGCGAGCTGATGGCCAGCGCCTTCGGCGACGCGATCCGCGCGCAGTGCGGGCTGGACTTCGGCTTCCCGGCCGTCACCGCCGCCACCATCGGCAACAAGCCAGGCGCGCTGATCGAGGGCCTGTCGGGCGAATGCTTCGACGTGGACGGCTCGCGCAAGGAGCTGGAGAAGGGCGAGCGCACGCAGGAGGAGACGACGGCGATGCGCCAGGTGTGGGAGAACCGCGCCGCCACCATCGCGCCGGCCGAGCTGCAGAAGGTGATGCTCAGCGGCCTGGCGATGGGCAACTTCGACGTCAAGTGGGGCAACATGATGGTGGAGGCGGACGGCAGCGTGCGGCCCTTCGACGCCGGCACCGCCTTCCCCAGCACCTGCGACATGGCCAGCGCGATCGCCCGCGACCTGATCCCGATCAACCTGACGATGGCCCCGGGCGGCACCGACCTCGCTTCGGCGCAGGCGCCGATGGACCCGGCGCTGGTGGCGCAGTTCGCCGCCATCGACACCAATGCCCTGCGCCGCACGATGGCCGCCGCCCGCGCCGAGGCCGCGCGGGCCAGCGGCCTGGCCGAGGACCTGGTGGACGACGCCGCGATCGACCGCGCGCTGCACTCGATCACCATCGTGCAGGACATCCTGCAGGCCTCCCCGCAGATCACGATGACCGATTTCGCCAACGCCTACGGCCTGCGCATGGGCGAGCTGGTGTCGGCGGCCGACCTGCAGGCCTTCCAGGCGCTGGATGCCGAGGACCCGTCGCTGATCAACCTGAAGCCGCGCGAGTTCGCGACCCGGCTGAAGGCGCGGCTGGCCGGCTGAGCGGCTCTTGAATCCTGCACCGGCGCCCGCAAGTCGGGTGCATGGACAGCACCACCTCCTCGCAGAAATCCATCGACGTCCCCGCCGGCCTGCGCCCGCTGGCCACGATGGGCGTGCTGCTCGAACGGCTCGAGCGCCTGCCCCGTGCGGCCACGGCCGCGCAGTACCGCGACGTGGTCAACAAGGTCACGCAGCTGCTGCAGCAGGCCGAGCCCGGCGCCGGGCTGGAGGCCGTGCTGTCGATGCTGCCGGCCACCGCCGAGCTGTACGAGAACCTGCACTACGCCCAGGCGGGCCTGTGCCGCGAGCCGCTGGAGGCGGCGGCGCAGGCCGAGTTCGCCACCCGCGAGGCGCTGGCGCTGATCTCGCGGCGCTGAGCACCGCCCTCAGGACGAGAGCGCACGCAGCATCGCGGCTGCTTCGTAGGGCTTCTGCAGCACCGTGAATCCCTCCGAACGCGCCTCAGAAGCGGCGGCGCTGTAGCCCGAGGCCAGCAGCACCCGCGCCTGCGGCAGCCGGCGCCGCACCTGCCGCGCAAGCTGCAGGCCGTCGAGCCCGCCGGGCACGACGATGTCCGAAAACACGATGTCCGGCCGCAGGCCCTCGTCCAGCAGGGCGAGCGCCTGCGAAGCGTCGTCGAGCGCGCGGACGACGAAGCCCGCCTGCGTCAGCAGCAGCGAGGTGGACTCCAGCACGTCGCGGTTGTCGTCCACCAGCAGCACCAGTTCGCCCGGCCGGGGCGCGGGCCGCCCGGCAGCGCCGCCGTCCTCGGCCTGCCGAGCCGTGGCGCGCGGCAGCGCCATGCGCACCGTCGTGCCCTGCCCCAGCTCGCTGCGGATCTCCACCTCGCCGCCGCTGCCGCGCACGAAGGCATGGACCTGAGCGAGGCCCAGGCCCGTGCCCTTGCCCGGCGCCTTCATCGTGAAGAAGGGTTCGAACACCCGCTCCAGCGCAGCGGCCGGAATGCCGCCGCCTTGGTCGCTCACCTCCAGCAGCACGCGCTCGCCGGCATTGCAGATGGCAAGGCGCACCTCGCCGGCGCCGCCCTCCTGCGCGTCGCGCGCATTGGTCAGCAGATTGGCCAGCGCCACTTCCAGCTCGGTCGGGTCCACATGCACGGGCGCGGTGTCGGGGTCGATCTCGAGCCGCACCAGCACCTGCGCGCCCAGCACCGGCTGGAAGGCCTCGACGAACTCGGGCACGCTGCGCTGCAGCTGCACGCGCTGCGGCAGCAGCTGCCGCCGGCCCGCCACCAGCAGCAGCTGGCGCGTCAGCTGCTCGGCGCGGCGCAGGCTGCGCCTGACCACCGCCACGTCCGCCTCCACCAGCTCGCCGGCGCGGCGCCGGATGATCTCGCTGCGTGCCGCCACCACCTGCATGAAGTTGTTGATGTCGTGCGCCAGGCCCGCCGCCAGCTGGCCCACCGCCTCCAGCTTCTGCGCCTGCGCCAGCGCACGCTCGGCCCGCTCGCGATGCTGCATCTCGGCATGCAGCGCCTCCACCGAGGCGGCCAGCTGCCGCTGCAGCTCGCGCACATGCAGGGCCAGCAGCACCATCACCACCGCATTGGCCATCAGGCCCTCGACCCGGGCGCCGTACCAGGCCAGCGTGTAGCGGCCGCCACCGAGGCTGCTGAGCAGCACGCCGGCCGCCTCCGCCACCAGCACGAGGACCAGCCACAGGTACAGCGAGCGGCGCACCAGCCCGCCCCGCCAGATCAGGACCACGGCCACGGCCGCGACCAGCGCGCCGAGCTGCGAGCCGAGGTCGTTGACCGGATTGAAGCGGGCGCCCTGCGGCGTGGCGACCAGCGCGGAAACGCCGCTGGCCGCCAGGGCCATCGCCAGCGCCGCGGCGGCGGCCAGCCAGGCGACGGCGGCCGGAGCGATGCGAACGGCCTTGCGGCCACGGAGCTCCACGCAGACCGCCCACAGCACGAAGACCGGAAAACCGGCGCGCCAGGCCACGAACAGCCAGCTCACCGTGTTGCCGTTGCCGAATACCGAGCCCTGGGCCAGCAGCGCGCCGGGGAAGCTCAGCGCATGCAGCAGGCCCATCAGTCCGCCGTACAGGTAGGCCGCGGCGATGATGCGCTGCGGCCCCGAAGGCCGCTGCGCCGAGCCCAGCAGCCAGAACGTGGCCAGGTCGATCACGGCGGCGCACACGCCGTAGAGCCCCGACACATGGGGCATCTCCACCAGGCGCACGCCGGCGCTCGGAAGCGCCAGCAGCGCGCTCAGCACGACCAGCAGGCACAGCAGCAGGACCACCCGCCGCTGGCGGGCGGAGGCGAGCTGGTCTACGACGTCGAAGGTGGCGGGCGCAGGCACCCGCTGATTCTGCCCGTTAGGGCTGGACGGTCTAGATGCGGCCCATCAGCAGCAGCACGACGAGCACCAGCAGCACGAGGCCGAGGCCGCCGCTGGGCCCGTAGCCCCAGCCGCGGCTGTAGGGCCAGGCCGGCACCGCACCGATCAGCATCAGGATCACGCAGATGAGGATGATTGCACCGAGAGTCATGATCTTCTTCCGGAGTTGGGGGAGGTTCACCGATGATTCGGCGAGCCGCCCTTGCGGGGAAGTCCACGCCATCCCGGCGCGCTGTAGTCCTTCGCCTCAATCGAAGCTGAAGCGCACCCCGAGCGCGAAGGTCCGCGGCGCGCCGGGCGCGAGGAAGGTGCCGCTCGCCACCGGATACTCGTCCGCGCCGGCCGGCCGCGGGAAGCGGCGGGCCACGTAGCTGCCGTTCGAGTCGAAGGGGTTGCCGCCCAGTTGCGCGCCGGTGGCGTACTTGCGGTCAAGCAGGTTGGCGACCTGGGCGAAGAGCTTGATCCTCTGCGTCGGCTGCCAGTCGGCGTCGAGATTGAAGATCGCATAGCCGGCGTAGCGGCCGGGGCCGGTGTAGTAGACGCCGTCGGGCCGGTCCTGGCCGTTCTCGTTGCCGCGGGCGTTGGCGCCGCTGCTGGCGCTCATGTCCAGGCCCACATGCCACTGGGCGCTCGGGGTCCAGTCGGCGTAGAGCTTCAGCTGCTTGCGCGGCAGGTTCGGGATGCGGTCGCCGGGGCGGATGTCGATCGTGCCCTGCTGGCCGGGAAAGCCGTCCTGCGCGGCGTCGTTGCTGCTGTTGGACGAGCCGTCCACCGTCTCGGGGCTGCGGTAGGTGGCGTCCAGCAGCGAGAGATTCGCGCCGACGGTCAGCGTGGACAGCGCCTTGGTGCTCAGCCCTAACTCCAAGCCTTGACGGCGTGTCTTGCCGAAGTTGCGGAAGTAGCCGAAGCCGGCGGCGTTGTCGGAGACGAAGAGCAGGTCGTCCTTGTTGTCCGAGCGGAACACGCCAATGTTCCACGCCAGCTCGCCGGCCTTGCCGCGCAGGCCCGCCTCGATCGTCGTCGTGATCACCTGCTTCAGCGGCGGGTCGCCGGCGAAGGAGTTGGGCAGCTTGCAGGGCGAGGCCGGGTCCGCGCAGCCCAGCTCGATCGCACTGGGCGCGCGGCTGCCCTGGTTGATGCCGGCATAGGCGCCGAAGGCCGGGCCCGGGTTGAAGGTGATGCCGATGGCCGGGTTGAAGTGGCTGAACGTGTGGTCGCCGTCCAGCGAGCCGGTGCCGCCGCCGGGCGTGATGCCGTCGCGGTTGCTGACCGTGTTGCGGTTGTAGCGGCCCGAGAGCGTGAGGTGCGTCTGCGGGTTCAGCGCGATCGTGTCGCTGGCGTAGAGGCTGCTCGTGTGGCTGCGGCTGGACAGGTCCACGCGCGAGTCGATGGGGTTGCCGTCGTCGTCCTGCAGCGAGCCGTCGGCAAAGGCATCCAGCGGCGTGATCGAGCGGTCGGCGTTCAGGTAGCCGAACTGCGCCGTCTGGTGGAAGCGGATGCGGCTGGCGTCATAGGCCAGGCCGGCCAGCAGCAGATGGCTGTCGGCCTTGGCCGAGACCTGCAGCGCGAAGCCGTAGTTGCGCTGGTTCGTCTCGGTGCGGTTGATCAGGCCGTTGCACTTCTCGAAGGGCTCGCCGTCCTCGCCCAGCAGCACGGCGGCGATGCAGCGCCATTTCGGGAAGGGCGTGTTGGCCGCGTTCTCGCCGCTGGTCGGAAAGCCGCTGTAGCCGCCCGCGGTCAGCGCCGCGTGCTCGTTGGCATTGGGCTGGTAGAGCGACTCGCCGGCGGCGTCATCGTTGAGGTCGCCGTTGAAGGTGCTGGTGCGGATATGGCGGTAGTAGAGATTGCCGCTGAGCGTGAGCCGCTCGTTCAGCGCCTGGCTCACTTGCAGGTTGAGCATCTGCGAGCGGTTCCTGGTCTGGTCGGGGATGGTGAACACGCTCTTCCAGTCGCGCTCCAGGGCCTGTGATTCCTGCGCGCCGTTGCCGATCAGGTCGTTGGAGGCGGCAGCCAGGCTCAGCGAGACCTCGGCCGTGCCCAGCTTGCCGCCGAACTTGCCGAAGAGCTGGCTCAGGTCCGAGGGCGAGGCGACGCGCCAGCCCTTCTCGTGGAAGCGGTTGCCGGTGACGAACCAGTTGAAGGCCGCCGTGCCGCCGCCGCTCTCGAACTCGCCGGCCACGCGGCTGTGCGAACCGGCGCTGAGCTGCACCGAGCTGCCGGGATCGGTGAGCCCGTCCTTGGTCTGCACCGCCAGCGCGCCGCCCAGCGTGTTCAGGCCGAACAGCGGATTGCTGCCCGGCATCAGCGTGACCTTGGCGATGGCGGATTTCGGGATCAGGTCCCAGCTCACCACGTCGCCGAAGGGCTGGTTCACGCGCACGCCGTCCACGTACACCGACAGGCCCTGCGGCGTGCCCAGCAGCGGCGAGGCGGTGAAGCCGCGGTAGTTGAGGTCGGGCTGGAAGGGGTTGTTCTGCGTGCCGTTGAGGCTGACGCTGCCCAGGCCGCGGCCGAGGTAGTCGCTCAGGTCCAGCGCCTGGCGGCGTTCGAGATCGGCGGACGTGGCCGTCTGCACGTTGGCAGGCACCTGCTCGCGCGGTACGCCGAGGCCGGGCAGCGGCGCGATGCCGACGACCTCGACGGTGGGCAGCTGCGACGTGGCCTGCTGCGCCTGGGCCGCCAGCCCGGTGAGCAGCAGGACTACGGCCGCGGGGACGGCGCGAAGGGCGGCGGACATGGGAGCGTCTCCTCGTTCTCGTTGTCCGCCGACCTTACAAAAACCCCTGTCGCATCGACAGGGAAATTTGCCCGCGTATGACGCGGGCAAATTCGCGGCGCAGCCGCAAATTGCCGCCGACAAGTTCAGGCGCGCAACTGCTCCCCGATCGGCAACTGCCGGATCCGCTTGCCCGTCGCCGCGAAGATCGCATTGCACAGCGCCGGCGCGATCACCGGCACGCCGGGCTCGCCGACGCCGCCAAGCGGCAGCGTGTAGTCCGACGGCGTCAGGTGAACGACGATCTTCTTCGGCGCCTCGTTCATCCTCGCGATCAGGTACTGGTGGTAGTTGTCCTGCTGCACGCGGCCGTCCTTGAAGGTGATCTCGCTCATCAGCGCCTGGCTCAAGCCGTTGAGGCAGGCCCCTTCCATCTGCGAGACGACCCGGTCCGGGTTGACCATCGCCCCGCAGTCCACCGCGATGTCCACCCGCGGGATGCTCAGGTTGCCCTTGGCATCCACGGCCACCTCCACCACCGCCGCGATGTAGGAGACGAAGCTGTAGTGCACCGCCAGGCCCAGGCCGTGGCCATGGGCCATCTTGCGCCCCCAGCCGGCCTCCTTGGTGACCCGCTCGACCAGCCGGCGCAGCCGCCCGGTGTCGATCGGATAGCGCTCGGGCGACTCCCCGTGGTTGAACACGTCGTTGATCTTGTCCGGGTCGATCCTGCGGTCCGGCCCGATCAGCTCCAGCAGCACCTGCCGGTGGTCCTGCTTGCGGGCCGCGGCGATCTCGGCGACGAAGGACTGCGCCGCGAAGGCATGCTGGATGTTGTTGACCGAGCGCAGCCAGCCCAGCCGCGAGTGGGCCTCGGCGGCCGGGTTCTCGATGCGGATATTGGGCACGGCCAGCGGCAGGTTCACCAGGCCCAGGCCCAGCTCGATGCCGCTCAACTGCTTGGGGTCGGGCATGAAGATCGAGAAGAAGGTCGGCTCGGCCGAGCGGTGCAGCCAGGCGGTGACCTTGCCCTGCGCATCGAGGCCCGCTTCCAGGTGCTGGGCGCAGGGCGCGTGGAAGTAGTCGTGGTGCAGGTCGTCCTCGCGGGTCCAGGTCAGCTTGACCGGCTTGCCGTCCATCGCCTGCGAGACCAGCGCCGCCTCGACGACGAAGTCCGCCTTGCTCTTGCGGCCGAAGCCGCCGCCCAGCAGCGTGACGTTGACGGTCACCTGGTCCGGCTGCAGGTTCAGCCGCTTGGCGATGCGGTCGCGCGCGGCCTGCGGCGACTGGCTGGGCGCCCAGACCTCGCAGCGGCCGTCCTTGATCTGCGCGGTGGCGGCGGGCGCTTCCATCGTCGCGTGGGCCAGCGTGGGCACGTAGTAGTCGGCCTTGATCGTGCGGGCCGCCCCTTTCAGCGCGGCATAGGCATCGCCCTCGCTGCGGATCTCCTTGCCGCCGGGCTGGGACACCGCCTGCTCCAGCTCCTTGCGGTAGGCGGCCGAGTCATAGCTGCCGTGCGGGCCGACGTCCCAGTCCAGCTTCAGCGCATTGCGGCCCTGGATCGCCGCCCAGGTGTCCTTCGCCACCACGACGACGCCGCCGATCGGCTGGAACTCCGAGGGCGGCGGCGTGCCCGGCAGCTCGAACACCTTGATGACGCCGGGCACCTTCTCCGCCGCCGCGCCGTCGAAGCCGCGCAGCTTGCCGCCCAGCACCGGCGGCCGCGCGATCACGGCGTAGACCATGCCGGGCAGGCGGGTGTCGATGCCGTAGTGCGAATGGCCGGTGACGATGGCCTCGATGTCCACCAGCCGCGGATCGCGCTTGCCGATGTAGCGGAACTGGGCCGGGGTCTTGAGCTTCAGCGTCTCGCGTGGCGGCACGTCGAGCGCGGCCGCGGCCATCGCCAGCGCGCCGTAGCCGAGCTTGCGGCCGCTGGCCTTGTGCACCACCTCGTGGTTGATGGCCTGCACCTCGCCCACCGGCACGCCCCAGCGCTGCGCCGCCGCCTGCTCCAGCATCGCGCGGGCGCTGGCGCCGCAGCGGCGCATCGGCTCGAACCAGTGGCGGGTGGAGCGGGAGCCGTCGGTGTCCTGGTTGCCGTACTTCTCCTCGTTGCCGATCGCCTGCACGACCTTGACGCGGGCCCAGTCGGCCTCCAGCTCGTCGGCCACCACGCGGGGCAGGTTGGTGCGCACGCCCTGCCCCATCTCCGAGCGGTGGGCAATGATGGTCACCGTGCCGTCCTCGGCGATGGCGAGGAAGGTCTTGGGGCTCTCCTGCAGGCCATGGGGCATGCCGTCGCCGCCGTATTTCTTGGGCTCGTCGGCTTGTGCCGGGCCGGGGAGGCCGACGTAGAGCACGAGGCCCGCGGGCAGCGTGGCGCGCAGGAAGTCGCGGCGGGTGGGGGTGAAGCGGGCGTTCATGCGGCCTCTCCCGTTGCCTTCATGCCGGCGGCCTGCTTGATGGCCGTGCGGATGCGGGTGTAGGTGCCGCAGCGGCAGAGGTTGCCGCTCATCGCCTCCTCGATCTGCTTGTCGCTGGGCTTCGGATGGGCCTTCAGCAGCGCGCAGGCGCTCATGATCTGCCCGGCCTGGCAGTAGCCGCACTGCGGCACGCCGACCTCGGTCCAGGCCTTCTGCACCGCGCGGCCGGTGGGCGTGGCGCCGACGCCCTCGATCGTCGTCAGCTTCTTGCCCGCGGCGGCGGACATCGGCGTCTGGCAGGCGCGCACCGGCTGGCCGTCGAGATGCACGGTGCAGGCGCCGCACAGCGCCATGCCGCAGCCGAACTTGGTCCCGGTCATGCCGAGGTGGTCGCGCAGCACCCACAGCAGCGGCGTGTCGTCCGCCGCGTCGTCCACGGCCATGGACCGGCCGTTGATGTTCAAGGTCGTCATCTTGCTGTCCTCTCCAGTGGAAGGCCGGGCCGGGCGGCCCGGTCGGGGTGGCGACTTCAGGCCACCGGGATCAGCCCATGCCGCAGCGCGAGATGCGCCATCGCGGCGGAAGTGCTGAGCCCCAGCTTCTCCTTGATCACCGACTGGTGATTGGAGACCGTCTTGGGGCTCAGGTGCAAGGCCCGCGCGCAATCGGCGAGCGAGCTACCGCACGCCAGCAGGCGGAAGATCTCGAACTCGCGCTGGGTCAGTGCGTCGAAAGCCGGTTCGGCCGCCCGGCCGGGCTCGTGCAGCAGCCGCGCCGGCAGGTCGGGGCTCAGGTAGCGGCCGCCGGCCATTGCGCGGCTCACCGCCTCGATCAGGCACTCCGGCGCGCTGGCCTTGGTGACGAAGCCGCGCGCGCCGAGCTCCAGCGCGCGGCGCACCAGCATCTCGCTGTCGTGCATGCTGAAGACCAGCAGCCGCGCCTGCCCACCGTGGCGCTCGCGCAAGCGCCGGATCAGCTCCAGACCGCCGCTGCCGGGCAGCGAGAGGTCGGTGATCGTCAGGTCCGGCTCGTGGCGGGCATGCAGCGCGCAGGCGCTGTCGACGTCGCCCGCCTGGCCGACGACCTGCATCTCGCCGTCCTGCTCCAGCAGCCGCTGGTAGCCGGCGCGCACCACCGGATGGTCATCGACGAGCAGCAGGCGGATCATGCAATCTCCCGGGTGCGCAGGGGCAGCTTCAGTTCCACGCAGGTGCCGCCGCCGGGCTGGCTGCGCACCTCGAGCC
>NZ_LYVQ01000230.1 GCF_001984095.1 Pelomonas sp. KK5 | reverse complement strand
GCGGCGCGGCCCCGCCGCTCAGTGCCAGCCGCGAGGGCAAGCTGATCGAGTTCTTCGGCATCAGTTGCCTGGCCCTGATCACCGCCCTGCTGCTCACGCATTCCAGCCGGGCCCAGCGCGCGGCCCACCTGATCGCCGAGCGCACCGTCGAGCTGAAGCAGACGTCGCAGGCGCTGCGCAGCCACGCGCAGCGCTTTCGCGGCGTATTCGACAACGCGCCGGTCGGCGTGTGCATCTCCTCGCTCGACGGCAGGCCCATGGATGCGAACCCCGAGTTCTGCCGCATGCTGGACTGCAGCCTCGAAGAACTGCCTCAGCGCTACCAGCCCCACCAGCTCCACGACGCGGAGCTGGCCCGCCGCCTGACCGGCAGAGGCGAGACCATGCTGCGCGTGCAGCGGGACTTCCCGCGCGGCGATGGCAGCATCATCCACGCCGATCTGCTGCTCAACCTGCTGCGCGATGCCGACGGGCAGCCGGAGGCGCTGCTGTGCGTGGCCCAGGACATGACCGAGCGCCTGCTACTGGCCGACCATGAGCGTGCCCGCCAGGCGGCCGAGGCGGCCAACCGCGCCAAGAGCGAGTTCCTCTCGCGCATGAGCCACGAGCTGCGCACGCCGCTGAACGGCCTGCTGGGCTTCACCCAGCTGCTGCAGCTGGAGCGCGAGCCGCTGACCGTCACCCAGCGCGGCTGGATCGAGCGCATCGGCCAGGCCGGCTGGCACCTGCTGGCGATGATCAACGACGTGCTCGATCTCTCGCGCGTCGAGACCGGCAACCTGAAGGTCGTGCTGGAGCCGCAGGACGCGCACGCGCTGGCCCGCGAATGCCTGACCCTGCTGACGCCGCTGGCCTCGCAGCACCGGGTCTCGATCGGCCTGAAGCTCGATCCGCAGGCCCGCTACATCGTCGGCGACGCCACGCGGGTGCGCGAGATCCTGAACAACCTGCTGAGCAATGCGGTGAAGTACAACGTCCCCGGCGGCTCCGTCGAACTCCATCTTCGTGCGGACGAAGCGGGTTGGGTGGACCTGAGCGTCAGCGACACCGGCAAGGGCCTGCGCCGGGAGGAACTGGCGGCCCTGTTCCAGCCCTTCAACCGCCTCGGCCAGGAACGCAGCGCCATCGAAGGCACCGGCATCGGCCTGGTCATCACACGCCGCCTGGCCGAGCTGATGAACGGCAGCCTGCAGGTCCGCAGCACCCCCGGGCGGGGTTCCACCTTCACGCTGCGCCTGCCGGCATCCAGGACCGGCCCGCCGTCGGCCCCCGCCGCGGCCGGCGCCCCGGCCCCGGTGAACGCCACTTCGGGGCCAAAGCGCCTGCTCTACATCGAGGACAACCTCGTCAACATCGAGGTGATGCGCGCCGTCATCGCGCTGCGCAGCGACCTGTCGCTGGCCGTGTGCGAGGACGGGGCCAGCGGCCTGGCCACGCTGCTGCAGGCCCCGCCGGACCTGGTCATGCTGGACATGAACCTGCCTGACATGGACGGGCTCGCGCTGCTGCAGCGGCTGCGCGAATCGCCGCGCTGCGCGACGCTGCCGGTGGTGATCGTGTCCGCCGATGCGATGGACGAGCACATCGCCGCCGGCCTGCGCGCCGGCGCGGCCCACTACCTGACCAAGCCCTTCGCCGTGCCCGATCTGATGCAGCTGCTGGACCACCTGCTGGCACGCTGAGCACCAAAGAAAAAAGCCCGCGGCTGGAAGGCCGCGGGCAATTCGAGAGAAGACCCGCTACCGATCAGCCGTGCTTGGCGTCGAAGAACTGCTCGTCCTCGGTCGAGCCCTTCAGCGCCGCGGTGGAAGCCTCGCGTTCGATCGTCGTCGTGACCGAGTCGAAGTAGCCGGTGCCGACCTCGCGCTGGTGCTTCACCGCCGTGAAGCCCCGCTCGGCGGCGGCGAATTCGGCTTCCTGCAGCTCGACGAAGGCGCTCATGTTGTTGCGCGCATAGCCGTAGGCCAGGTTGAACATCGAGTAGTTCAGGCTGTGGAAGCCGGCCAGCGTGATGAACTGGAACTTGTAGCCCATGGCGCCCAGCTCGCGCTGGAACTTGGCGATCGTCGCGTCGTCCAGGTTCTTCTTCCAGTTGAACGAGGGCGAGCAGTTGTAGGCCAGCAGCTTGCCGGGGAACTTGGCATGGATGCGGTCGGCGAACTCCTTGGCGAAGGCCAGGTCGGGCTTGCCGGTCTCGCACCAGATCATGTCCACGTACGGGGCGTAGGCCAGGCCGCGCGAGACCGCCTGCTCCAGGCCGTTGCGGGTGCGGAAGAAGCCTTCCACGGTGCGCTCGCCGGTGCAGAAGGGCTTGTCGTTGTCGTCCACGTCGGTGGTGACTAGGTCGCCGGCTTCGGCGTCGGTGCGGGCCAGCAGCACGGTGGGCACGCCCATCACGTCGGCGGCCAGGCGCGCGGCCACCAGCTTGGCGACGGCTTCACGCGTCGGCACCAGCACCTTGCCGCCCATGTGGCCGCACTTCTTGGCGGCGGCCAGTTGGTCCTCGAAGTGCACGCCGGCGGCGCCGGCCTCGATCATCGACTTCATCAGCTCGAAGGCGTTCAGCACGCCGCCGAAGCCGGCTTCCGCATCGGCCACGATCGGGGCGAAGTAGTCGATGTCGTCCTTGCCTTCGCTCCACTGGATTTCGTCCGCGCGCTTGAAGGTGGCGTTGATCTTCTTCACGACCTTGGGCACCGAGTCCACCGAGTACAGCGACTGGTCGGGGTACATCTCGCCGTTGCTGTTGGCGTCGCCGGCGACCTGCCAGCCGGACAGGTAGATCGCCTTCAGGCCGGCCTTGACCTGCTGCATCGCCTGGTTGCCGGTCAGCGCGCCGAGCGAGTTGACGAAGGGCTCGGTGTTGACCAGGTTCCACAGCTTCTCGGCGCCGCGGCGGGCCAGCGTGTGGTCGATCTGCAGCGAGCCGCGCAGGCGCACCACATCGGCGGCGCTGTAGCCGCGCTGCACGCCCTTCCAACGCGGGTTCTCGGCCCAGTCCTTCTCGAGGGCGGCGATCTGCTGTTCACGGGTCAATCGGGTCATGGTCCATCTCCTTAAAAACAGGGCTTCGATGGACTCAAGATTAGTCGCCATGGCGCCGTCGTGGAAGACTTATGTCTTATATAAGACTAAAAATTTTCTCCTTGAAAATCAATGAGTTGATTTTAAAATTCTGGATCGTGAAAAGCATTTCACCATCATGAGAAATTTTGCGGCGACGCAGCATGTGCAAACTCCACGATGTGAAACAACCGTTTCGCATCGTGGAGAGCGCCGGGTCACAGGCCGCCGACGAAGTAGCGCTTCAGGCCGGCCAGCACCATTTCCACCGCCACGGCGGTCAGCACCAGGCCCATCAGCTTCTCGAAGGCCGAGATCACCGAGTCACCCAGCAGCTTGCGGATGCGGCTGGCCAGCAGCAGCACGATCACGCAGACGGCCATCGCCGCGGTGAGCGCGACGATCCAGGACCACATCCGCTCGGGCTGCCGCGAGGCCAGCAGCAGCACCGTCGCCATCGCAGACGGCCCGGCGAACAGCGGGATCGCCAGCGGAAAGATGAAGGGCTCGCGGCCAGGCTCCAGGCCGTAGGCTGACTCCCCGGCGCCGCCGAAGATCATGCGCGTGGCGATGATCGCCAGGATCACGCCGCCGGCCACTTCCAGCGAGCGCTCCGAGAGATGCATCACCTCCAGGAAGCTGCCGCCGCCGAACATGAAGGCCATCAGCACCAGGAAGGCGATGCCGACCTCGCGGATGGCCACGCGGGTGCGCCGCTCGGGGCGCACCTCGCTCATGATGGAAATGAAGAGCGGCAGGCTGCCCAGCGGGTCCAGGACGAGCAGCAGGAGGATGAAGGCGGAGAGAAACGTGTGGTCCATGACCGCGATTGTCTCCGCCACTTCTCCTTGGATCCTCCCCTCGGACCTCCTCAGAAGGACGCGCTGAGCGTCGCGCCGATCGTCCTCGGGCGCAGGTAGAAGGCCTCGGTCACGAACTGCACGTTCGGCTGCTGCAGCACCGTGTGGTTGTTGCCCAGGTTCTTGACGAAGAGGTTCAGGTCGAACTTCTCGAAGCTCAGGCCCAGGCTCGCGTCGGCCGTGAAGTAGCTGGGGCGCTCGTAGTCGGTGTCGCCGCGGAACAGCGTGCCGTGGCTGTCGCCGGTCCACTGGCCGTTCAGCCGCAGCACCGAGTCGACGCTGGCCACGCGGAAGCGGTACTGGCCGCCCAGGTGCAGGCTGTAGCGGGGCACGCCCTGGATGCGGTCGCCCTTGCGGACGTTGGGCACGCCGTTGTCGTCGGTGCCCAGCGACGGCACGTCCTGCGCGAACACCGCGCGGTTGTAGCCGCCACCGGCGCTGACAGTGAGGCTCGACGTCACCTTGGCCTTCAGGTCCATCTCGATGCCGTCGCTCTTGGCCTTGCCGACATTGGTCTCGAAGTCGAAGCCGGTGGTCGGCAGCGACACGTCCTGCTGGATGTCCTTCCAGTCGATGTGATAGGCCGCCACTTCCAGCTGCAGCTTGCCGCCCATCAGGCGCGACTTGCTGCCGATCTCGTAGCTGCGCAGCGTGTCGGGCTTGAAGGTGGCGGGCGCCTCCTTCAGGCCCAGCACGGCCAGGTCGGCCAGCGTGCCGGCGTACAGCGGGATCGGCCGGTTGGCGCCGCCGAGGCGGAAGCCGTCGGCCACGTTGGCGTACAGCGAGGTGTCCTCGCTCAGGTCCCAGCTCAGCGCGAAGCGCGGCGTGACCTTGTTGGCCTTGCTGTCGATGTGGGTCGTGGACGGGCCGCCGGCGAAGAAGAAGTCGCCCTCGCGCGAGAAGGCCTCGCTGGAACGCAGGTAGCGCAGGCCGGCGGTGAAGCGCAGCGCCTTGCTGAAGTGCCAGGTCGCCTCACCGAATACCGAGTTCTGCTTGGTCTTGTAGTGGCGCGCCGAGTAGTAGCTGTTGTCGTTCGGGAAGGCGCCGGCGTACATGCCGGAGTCGTCGGTCCAGTTGGACAGGTCGTTGATGTCCGCGCCTTTGTCGGTGAAGGCCTTGGTGATGCCGAACACCGGCTCGCTGTCGACCACGTCGGTCTTGGTGGTGGCGCTGTAGAAGCCGGTCACCCAGGTCAGCGGCAGGCCGTTGCCGGGCGCCCAGTCCTTGGACGAAAGGCGCAGCTCGACCGAGACCTGGTCGATCTTGTTGTCCAGGTAGACGGCCGAGGGCAGGAAGCTGACCACGTCGGCCACCGCCTGGTTGGTGATCAGCGTGCCGATATAGCTGCTGTTGACGCTGGTGCCGTCCTGCGTGCGGCTGAACTTGCGCTTGTAGCCGTTGACCACGCCGGTGAAGTCGGCGAAGCCGAGGTCGCCGGCCAGCGTCAGCGAGGGCACGGTGAGCTTGTCGTCGCCCGGCTCCTTGACGATCTTGGAGGTCTGGAAGCGCGCCAGCGGCGTGCCGGCGTTGAACTGCTGGTAGTCGCCCACGGTGAGGTAGGAAGCGTCGATGTCGGCGCTCTTGTTGTGCTGGTAGAACAGCGCCGGCGTCAGCGTCCAGTCGCTGTTGAACTTGACGGTGGCGGCGAGCTTGAGCACTGACCAGTCGTTCTTGTTGATGCCCTTGTCGATCACGCCGAGCGTCTGCGGGCTGACCTGGTCGATGTAGCCGCTGTCGTGGCCGGCCTGCACGCCAATGCGCAGCGCCGCCGTGCCCTCCTTCAGCGGCACGTTGAGCACGCCCTGGGCCATGTAGTTGGTGCCGCCGTGCTGGGTGCTCGACACCTCCGCCGCGATGTCCCCGCTGAACAGTTTCAGGTCCGGCTGCTTGCTGATGAAACGGATCGTGCCGCCCATCGAGCCGGCGCCGTACAGCGTGCCCTGCGGGCCGCGCAGCACCTCCACCCGCTCCAGGTCGAAGAAGCGCGGCTCGGCCGTGCCCTGGCTGTAGAGGTTGCGGGTGGTCAGCGAGACGTCGTCCAGGTAGACGCCCACCGTGGCCGAACCGGCCTGCGAGCTGACGCCGCGGATCTCGATGTTCGACAGGCCCGGCCCGCTGCCGCTCTGCCCGCTGAACGAGATGTTGGGAATGTTGCGGGTCAGGTCGCCGATGTCGAGGATCTGGTTCTCCTTCAGCGCCTCGCCGCTGATGGCGCTGACGCTCAGCGGCACCTTGCGGGCCTCCTCGGTGCGCTTCTGGGAGGTGACGACAACCGTCTCCAGCACGCTGCCCTTCTCCTCCTGGGCCAGCGACGGTGCGGACAGGGCAGCCAGGCAGGCTGCGGCAATCAGGCTCTTGTGGAACATGGCTGGGCGGATCCCTCGGTTTTGCTGATCCGCGGATGCTGCTCAGAACCGTGCAAGCCCACAAGTGCGCGCACCGCACAAAGGCAAAAACGTTGCCATGGCGCGACTCCCGCACCACAACATAACGCCCTAAGCCCGCGGATGGTGCTCCGCGTGGATCTTCTTCAATCGTTCGCGCGCCACATGGGTGTAGATCTGCGTCGTCGACAGGTCCGCATGGCCCAGCAGCAGCTGCACCGCGCGCAGGTCGGCGCCGTGGTTCAACAGGTGGGTGGCGAAGGAGTGACGCAGGCTGTGCGGCGAGGGCAGCTTGATGATGCCGGCGGCCAGCGCATGCTTCTTGACGATGACCCAGAACATCTGCCGCGTCATGCCCTCGCCGCGGGCGGTGACGAACAGGTCGTCGGTGCTCTGGCCGGCCAGCAGCGCCGGCCGCGCCTCGCGCAGGTAGCGCATCAGCCAGGCATGGGCCTCCTCGCCGAAGGGCACGACCCGCTCCTTCGAGCCCTTGCCGGTGACGCGCAGCATCGCCTCCTTGAAGCCGACGTGCACGCTCTTGAGCGTCACCAGCTCGGTCACCCGCAGGCCGCTGGCGTACATCAGCTCCAGCATCGCGCGGTCGCGCAGGCCCAGCGGGGTCTCCACGTCGGGCGCGTTGAGCAGCGCCTCGACATGGCCCTCGCTCATCGTCTTGATGTCGCGCGCCCTCGCCTTCGCGTGTTCGAGGCGCAGGGTCGGGTCTTGCCTGATGCGCGCCTCGCGCAGCGCCCAGCGGTAGTAGCGGCGCAGCACGCTCAGGCGCCGGTTGGCGCTGGTGGCCTTCTCGCCCTCGCGCGAGGCGCCGTAGGCCAGCAGGTCGGCCTCGCTGCACTGGTCCAGGCTCTTGCCGCTGCGCGCCGCCCAGTCGGCCAGCAGGGCCAGGTCGCGGCGGTAGGCGTCCTGGGTGTTGCGGGACAGGCCGTCCTCCAGCCACAGGGTCTCGATGAAGGCCTCGATGGCCGCGGCGCTCGGGGTGCTGCTGTTCGTCGTCACGGACGCAACGATACTCGCAGCTGCCATGTCCGATGCCCTGCTCCTGCTGCCCGACTTCCTGCTGATCCTGGTGGGCTTCCTGATCTGCCGCTACACCGCGCTGAACCGCCCGGTGTGGGAGAGCGCCGAGCGGCTCGTCTACTACCTGCTGTTCCCGGTGCTGCTGTTCAACTCGATCATCCGCACGCCGCTGGACCCGTCCAGCACCACCCAGCTGGCGATCGGCGGCATCCTCACCTGCGCCACCGGCGTGGCCCTGGCCTATGCGCTGCGGCGCCTGCCCGGCGTCGACCCGCTGGCCCATGCCTCGGGCGCGCAGTGCGCCTTCCGCTTCAACTCCTTCATCGCGCTGGCGGTGGCCGAGCGGCTGCAGGGCTCGCAGGGCGTGGCCTGGGTGGCGCTGCTGGTCGCCCTGAACGTGCCGCTGTGCAATGTGGCGGCCGTGTGGCCGCTGGCCCGGCACGGCGGCCACGGCTACCTGAAGGAGCTGTCGCGCAACCCGCTGATCCTGGCCACCGTCACCGGCCTGCTCTGCAACGTCGCCGGGCTCAAGTTCCCCGAGCCGGTGGCGCTGACGCTGAACCGCATCGGCCAGGCCTCGCTGCCGCTGGGTCTGATGGCCGTGGGCGCCGGCCTGCGCCTGGGCGCGCTGCGCGAGTGGCCGCGGCTGGCGGCCGGCTTCATGGCGATCCGGCACTTCATCCTGCCGCTGGTGGCGCTGGGCCTCGGTGCGCTGCTGCACCTGTCTCCCGAGCAGCGCCTGCTGCTGCTGATGTTCGCGGCGCTGCCGACCGCGTCCAGCGCCTATGTGCTGGCGGCGCGGATGGGCGGGCGGGCGGACTTCGTGGCCGGGCTGATCACGCTGTCCACGCTGATCGGGATGTTCAGCCTGCCGCTGTGGCTGCTGCTAAAGCCCAGCTGATGTGCTCGGCGAGCAGCGGGCTCGCCGTCGGCAGTTCGCCTTCCAGCGCCGCTCGCAGCTCGGGCCGTTCGGCCGCACGCAGCGCATTGCCGATCGCCACCGCCAGGTTGCGCTTCCAGCGCTGATGGCCGATGCGGCGGATCGCCGTGCCTTCGGTGTGCTTCAGGAATTCCGCCTCGCTCCAGCGCCACAGTTCCAGCAGGTCGCCCCGCCGCCACTCGGGCCGCGCATCGAAGTCGGGCACCAGCGCGCGCTGCGCGAACTTGTTCCAGGGGCAGACAAGCTGGCAGTCGTCGCAACCGTAGATGCGGTTGCCGATCGCCTCGCGCAGCTCCAGCGGGATCGGGCCGTCCTGCTCGATCGTCAGATACGAAATGCAGCGCCGCGCGTCGACCCGGTACGGCGCCACGATCGCGCCGGTCGGGCACACGTCCAGGCAGGCCGTGCACTGCCCGCAGTGGCCGCTGACCGGCTCGCTCAAGGGCAGCGGCAGGTCCACGTAGATCTCGCCCAGGAAGAACATCGAGCCCGCCTCGCGGTGCAGCGTCAGCGTGTGCTTGCCACGCCAGCCGATGCCGCTGCGCGAGGCCAGCTCCACCTCCAGCACCGGCGCCGAGTCGGTGAACACGCGGTGGCCGAAGGGGCCGATGCGTTCGGTCAGGCGCTCGGCCAGCTTCTGCAGCCGCGAGCGCAGCACCTTGTGATAGTCCCGGCCGCGGGCGTAGAGCGAGAGCTGCGCGCGCTGCGGATCGCGCAGGCCCTGCCATTCGACCGCCTGCCAGTCCGCGCCGGCCTCGCGCGGCAGGTAGTCCATCCGCGCGGTGATCACCCGCAGCGTGCCCGGCACCAGCACGGCCGGGCGGGCACGCTTGAGGCCGTGCGCGGCCATGTAGTCCATGCTGCCGTGAAAGCCTGCCTCCAGCCACGCCTGCAGGCCGGGCTCGGCGGCCGAGAGATCGATGTCCGCCACGCCGATCTGTGAAAATCCCAGCTCGAAGGCCCAGCCGCGCAGTTCGTCCATCAGGGACTGCGGGGCCAGGTCAGTAACTTCTTCCTTCAGCGGATGCGCCATTTGCCCATTCTAGAAACCCGACACCTGAACTGGCCCGACGAAGCCGCCTGCGAACGCTTCGCCCGCGAGCTGGCCCGCTGCCCGGGGCTGATGGACTGCAGCATCGAGCTGCACGGCACGCTGGGCGCCGGCAAGACCAGCCTGGTGCGGCACCTGCTGCGCGCGCTGGGCGTCACCGGCCGCATCAAGAGCCCCAGCTATGCCGTGCTGGAGAGCTACGCGCTGGATCAAGGCGAGGTCAGCCACTTCGACTTCTACCGCTTCGGCGACCCGCGCGAGTGGGAGGACGCGGGCTTTCGCGACATCTTCACCGCCCCGGGCCTGAAGCTCAGCGAATGGCCGGAGAAGGCCGCCGGCATGCTGCCGGTGGCGGACCTGCAGATCTGGCTGGCTGTCAACGAGAACGAGAGCCGGAACGTGAAGCTGGTGGCCGGCACCGCACGGGGCCAGGTCTTGCTCGAGGGCTTGGAGGGACAGGAATGACGAGGACGAACGAGCGCCGCCGGGCGCTCAGGACCATGGGCGCGCTCGCGCTGGTGCTGCAGGCGCCGCAGATCCGCGCCGCCGCGGGTGCCGCCAGCGGGCCGAGCATCATCGCCGTGCGCGTCTGGCCGGCCGAGGACTACACCCGCGTCACGCTGGAATCCGACAGGCCGCTGCAGGCCCGCCACCTGCTGGTCGAGGGCCCCGAGCGCCTGGTCATCGACATCGACGACCTGGAACTCAACGCCGGCCTGCGCGAGCTGCTGGGCAAGGTCAAGGCGGACGACCCCTTCATCGCCGGCGTGCGCGTGGGCCAGAACACGCCGCGCGTGGTGCGGATCGTGCTGGACCTGAAGCAGGCGGTGAAGCCGCAGATCTTCACGCTGGGCCCGGTCGCCGCCTACCAGCATCGCCTCGTGTTCGACCTCTATCCGAAGGTCGAGGTCGACCCGCTGCTGGCGCTGATCCGCGAGAAGGACGCCGCCGAGCGCGAGGCCGCGAAAGAGGTGCAGGACGCGCTGGGCGAGCTG
>NZ_LYVQ01000229.1 GCF_001984095.1 Pelomonas sp. KK5 | reverse complement strand
CCTGGGCAACGACAGCGGCACCGTCGGACGCCGCCAGTGCGTCGAGGATCGCGGTGACGTGGCCGCGATCCACGCTGCCCAGCATCTGGCGCACGCCGGCTTCCGCGAGCGAGCCGGCGCCGAAGGCGATCGCCTGGTCGGTCAGCGAGAGCGCATCTCGCATCGAGCCGCGGGCGGCGCGGGCCAGCAGGCGCAAGGCGCCCGCCTCGGCCGGCACGTTCTCGGCCTGCAGCACCTTGGTGAGGTGGGACAGCACGTCCTGCGGCGCCATCGGTCGCAGGTTGAACTGCAGGCAGCGGGACAGCACGGTCACCGGCACCTTCTGCGGATCGGTCGTGGCCAGCACGAACTTCAGGTACTCGGGCGGCTCCTCCAGCGTCTTCAGCATCGCGTTGAAGGCGGTGTTCGAGAGCATGTGGACTTCGTCGATCATGTAGACCTTGAAGCGGCCCACCACCGGCTTGTAGACCGCCTGGTCCAGCAGCTGCGAGATCTCCTCGACGCCGCGGTTCGAGGCCGCGTCCAGCTCCACGTAGTCGACGAAGCGGCCGGCATCGATGTCGCGGCAGGCGTCGCAGACGCCGCAGGGCGTGGCCGTGATGCCGCCGGTGCCGTCCGGGCCGGTGCAGTTCAGGCTCTTGGCGAGGATGCGCGAGACCGTGGTCTTGCCGACGCCGCGGGTGCCGGTGAACAGGTAGGCATGGTGCAGGCGCTGCTGCGTCAGGGCATTGGACAGCGCCTGGACGACATGCTCCTGGCCCACCATTTCTTCGAAGGCGTGGGGACGGTACTTGCGGGCGAGGACCAGGTAGCTCATGCAGCGCCGCCCGGCCGCCCGAAGGCGCTGCGCACCCCCTCGGGGGGCAGGGAACGAAGTGAACGTGGGGGCTTCATGCGGGCGGATTCTACTGACCGATAATCACGCCCCATGAGTCACACCCCCTCCTCCGCCGAAACTCTCAGTTATGAGCAGGCCGGCGTCAATTACGACCTGATCGACCCGCTGAAGATCTCGGCACAGCGCGCGGCCGCCGCCACCGGCGCCCACCTGATCAGCCACGGCTTCACCGAAGTGCCCGCCTCGCGCGGCGAATCGGCCTATGTGGTCGACGTGGGCCCGTTCTACATGGCCTCGATCGTCGAGTGCCTGGGCACCAAGACCCTCGTGGCCGACGAGATGGCCAAGCTGACCGGCAAGCCGCACTATTACGCCGGCATCGCGCAGGACACGATCGCGATGGCGATCAACGACCTGATCACCGTCGGCGCCACGCCGCTGGTGGTGCAGGCCTACTGGGCCGCCGGCGGCTCGGACTGGTTCGGCGACAAGGCCCGCGCGCAGGCGCTGGTCGAGGGCTGGAAGAAGGCCTGCGACACCTGCTCGGTGGCCTGGGGCGGCGGCGAGACGCCGGCGCTGGCCGGCATCGTCGAGGACGGCCGCATCGACCTGGCCGCGTCCTGCACCGGCCTGGTCAACCCGAAGCAGCGCCTGTCGGTCGGCGACAAGCTGGGCCCCGGCGACGCCATCGTGCTGCTGGCCTCCAGCGGCATCCATGCCAACGGCCTGAGCCTGGCGCGCAAGCTGGTCGAGCGCCTGCCGAGCGGCTACCTGACCGAGATCGAGCCGGGCCTGACCTACGGCGACGCGCTGCTGGCCCCGACGGTGCTGTACTCGCCGGTCACCGAGGCGCTGTACAAGGCCGGCATCCAGCCGCACTACTGCGCCAACATCACCGGCCACGGCTGGCGCAAGCTGCTGCGCCACCCCGGCAAGTTCACCTACCGCATCCACACGGTGCCGCCGGTGACGCCGGTGCTGAAGTTCATGCAGGAGCACGCGAAACAGGACGACCGCGAGGCCTACTCGACGCTGAACATGGGCGCCGGCTTCGCGATCTTCGTGCCGGCGGCGGACGCGGCGAAGACGGTCGAGGTGGCCAAGGCCTGCGGCATCGACGCCTGGGTGGCGGGCTCGCTGGAAGCGAGCGAGACCAAGCAGCTGCTGATCGAGCCGCTGAACATCCGCTTCAGCGACGACGATCTGCAACTCCGCTGAGGATAGACGTCAGCGTCGATTACAATGGTCTTTGACGGGCCTCCTCGCATGGGAGCGCAGCCAACCGGGTCAGGTCGGGAACGAAGCAGCCCCAACTGTTGCAACCAGTGCCGAGATCAGGCTCGTCAACCTGAACACCCCTGAAACAGCCGACCTCGCGTCGGCTGTTTTTCTTTCAGCCCTGCTGCTTGAAGGCCATCACCGCCTGGTTGCGCAAGGTGCGCAGCAGCGACAGTTCCTTCTCGCCGAGGTCGATCGCCCCCGGCACCGCCTTGTCCGCATAGATCATCGCGAAGGGCGCGCCCTTCATCGCCATCGGCAGCAGCAGGAAGCTCGGCGCGTGCACGGCGCCGGTGAACCAGGCCGGCAGGCGTTCGGCGATCTTCGGCGCGGTGGCGTCGGCGATCAGCGTGTCCACGCCCTTCTGGCAGACGGCGGCGAACAGGTCGGCCTGCGCGCCCGGCCGCGTCTGCAGCGGCACGCGGAAGGCCGGCGCCACCAGCTCCACCCCGTCGCCGAGCCCGAAACGGCCGCTCAGCACATCGCTCTTCGGATCCCGCAGGCAGAAGATCACGCGGCGGAAGCCGAGGCCGCGATAGATCGTCTCCAGGATCATCCGCAGCACCTCGTTGAGCTTGAAGCTCTCGACCATGGCGTTGGTGATGTCCTGCACGCCGGCGGTCAGCATGTCCACCGCCTGCTCGCGCGTCACCTGCTGGGCGCTGAGCTGCTGCGTGGGCTCCAGCACCTGGGTGGCCTGCAGTTCCAGGCCGGTCAATGAATCGTCGACCGTCGGCGCCAGCGGGGCCAGCAGGCGCTCGGCCGGTGAGCCCTTGGGCAGCTTGATGTCCATCGCATCGGCCATCTGCGCCAGGCGCTGGCGGGCCTGGTCGGCCGCCTTGTCGAAGGCCTCGGCGCTGACGCCCAAGGCACGCGAGTAGCGCTGCGCCATCGCGCGCACCTTGGCATGCGCCGCCTTGGGTTCGGTGTGCAGGATCACGTCGGCCAGGTCGTTCGTTGCGCGGGACAGCCAGCGCTGGCGCTCCAGCGGGCTCTCCACCAGGCGCGGCGGCGGCTCACCCTCGGGGCGCCGCATGCTGGCCTGCAACTGCTCCGGCAGGCCCCATTTGCGCGCCACGCCCAGGCCCAGCTGCTCATAGCTCATGCCCAGCACCTGCACCGAGGCCATCGCCTCGCCCAGCGGCCGCGCATCGCTGCCGCTGCGCCCGCCATGCATCAGGCGGCGCACCTGCTGGGCCTCCTCGGGGAAGTAGAACTCGGTCAGCGAGCGGCCCAGGTGGTGGAACATCGCGCCGAGGAAGGCCTCCTCGTTGTCACGCGGCGTCAGGCACAGCTCGCGCGCCAGCGAGGCGGCCATCAGTGATCGCAGGAAGTCCTCGCGCAGCTGCTGCGCATGGGCCTTGTTCTCCATGCGCTCCAGCAGGATCAGCGAGAGCGCCAGGTTGCGGATGCCGGCGAAGCCCACCAGCGCCACCGCGCGCGACACGGTGCTCACCGTGCCGCCGCCCGCGTGGCTGAACTGCACGGTGTTCACCAGGCGCAGCAGCTTGTGCGTCAAGGCCACGTCCTTGAGGATCTCGTTGGACAGGCTGGTGATGCTCTCGTTTTCGCTGTGGGTCAGGCGCTGGATGCGGCCCACCGCGTCGGACATGGCCGGGAAGTCGCTGCGATGGCGCATGCGCCGCAGCAGGAACTCCAGCGTGGCGCCCTCGGCCACCTCGCCGACCGGCTCGGCGATCGGATGCAGCCAGTCGTTGAGCGCGTCGCGGAAGGCCTGGGCGCTCGGCCAGCGCTCGGCCGCATCGCGCGCCAGGCCGCGCTGCACGATGGAGCGCAGCACGTCGTCCACTTCCGGGCCCAGGCCGGCCGGCAGGGTCAGGTCTTGCTCCAGCACCCGGCGTACCGCGCGCCAGGGATCCTTCTCGTGGTTCAGTCGCTGGCCGCTCAGCATCTCGGCCAGCATCACCGCGCTGGCGAACACGTCCATCGAGGGCGCCGGCGGCTCGCCCCGCGCGGCCTCGGGCGAGAGATAGCCCGGCGAGCCGATGATGGCCAGCGGCTTGCTGCCGGTGGCGGTGCCTTCACCTGCCTTGCCGACCCGGGCGGCGATGCCGAAATCCATCACCCGGGCACGGCCCTGGGCGTCGAGCAGGATGTTGGTGGGCTTGAGGTCGCGGTGGACCACGCCGGCCGCATGCGCCGCCTGCAGCCCGTCGAGCACCTGCACGACCAGCGTCACCGCCTCGCGGGCCGGCAGCGACTGGCCGCCGCGCAGGCGCCCGGCCAGCGTGCCGCCGGGCACGTACTCGAAGACCATATAGGGCCGGCCGCCCTGCACGTCGGCCTCGAACACCGGCACGATGTTCGGATGCACCAGCCGGCTGACGGCGCGGGCCTCGTGCAGCCAGGCATCCACGCTGGCCGCATCGGCGCCGGGATGCAGCACCTTCAGGGCCACCTCCCGGTCCAGCCGCGGGTCGTGGGCCAGCCAGACGGTCGCCTGGGCGCCCTCGCCGAGCTTGCTCAGCAGGCGGAAGCGGCCGAGGTCGGGCGGCAGGTCGCCGGACGGCGAAATGGCGTTGGCCATGATGTCAGCGACCGCCGTTGCCGCTGGGCGTGAGCCGGCCGCGCAGCGCCGAGGCCTTGGGCACGGCGACGGCAGGCGGCAGGTCGCCCTGCAGCGGATGCGCGTGCGCGTCGGCATGGGCATCCGGATTGAGCGCCAGCATCACCTCGCGCAACCCCACGTGCAGCACCCGTGCATAGCGCTTGGTAGCCGCCTCGATGCCGGCCTGGCGTTTCGCCTCGGGCAGCTCCAGCGCATCGACGATCTCGTTGGCCAGGCTGCAGGTCAGGCGCAACTGCTCGGCGTCGGAGTCGGCGGCGCGCACCGGCGCATCGGCGGGCTGGCGGCGGATCATGTGCAGCAGCTCGTCGCCGAGACTCCAGTAGCGGGCCACGGCCACGCCCAGCGTCTCCAGGTCGCAGCCCATCACCGCATAGGCCGCCGCCTGCTCGGTCATCGGCGCGGGATGCGGGTGGTCGGCGGTCGGCTCGGGCGGCACCATCAACTGGCGGATCTGCTGGGCGTCGTCAGGGAAGTGGTACTGCACCAGCAGCCGGCCCAGGCTCTGCATCACGGTGATCAGGTAGACCACCTCGGCGTCATAGCCGGCCGGGCGGAGCTCCTGGGCGATCTGCCCGGCGCGGTGCACGCGGTTCATCAGCTTGCGCAGCAGGCCGGCAGCCACCTCGGCCAGCGGGCCGGGCCAGGGCTTGAGCGCGCGGGCCGCCTGCTGCACGCCGTTGAGGCCCAGCATGGCGATGGCGCGCTGCATGTTCAGCACCGTGCCGTCCACCGGCGCACCCTGCTGACGTAACGAGTTATTCACGCGGCGCAGCAGCTCCAGGCTCAGCGCCATGTCCTTGAGCACCAGCTCCGACAGCGCGCTGGTGTGCTGGCCCTGCATGCTGCTGGACTGGGCGATGCCGTTCAGCGCCGTCGTCGTGGTGGGCAGGTGGCCGACGCGCTGCAGCCGGTCGATCAGCAGCGCGATCGGGCCGCCGTCGTCCTGGTTGGCCGCGGTGCGCCAGCCGTCCAGCGCGCGCAGGAAGCTGCGGGCCATGTGGTAGCGCTGGCGGGCCTGGCGGTCGGTGGCGCGGTTGCCGATGGCACGCAGCGGGTCGGGGATCGGGTGCGGCGTCTCCCAGCCCAGGCGCACCACCTCATGGCCCACCGGCTGCATCTGCTGGATCGCCAGCTGCAGGTCGTTCTGCTCCAGCACCGGGTGGCCGCTGAGGATGCGGTGCAGCAGCAGGCCGACGCAGAGCACATCCTCCTCGGCCGCCTCGCGCACCGCGCGGCGGGTCACCGCGTTGAAGTCCACGTTGGCGGGGAACACCTCCTGCGCCACCTCCAGGCCCAGCAGGCGCACCTGGTTGGTCGGGCTGATCAGGATGCTGGCGGCCTGCACGTCGCGATGGGCATGGCCGGACTCGTGCGCGAAAGCCAGGCCTTCGAGCGCCTGGCAGATCCATTCCGCGGCCTCGATGGGCAGCGGCGAGGCGCCGCGGGCCAGGCGCTCGTCCAGCGTCTCGCCCAGGGCGCGGTCGTAGGCCACGTAGGGCCACTGCTCGACCTGGCCGACCTCGACCACATGGGCCAGGTTCGGATGGTTGACCCGGGCGCCGGCGTTGGCGGTCTTCTGCCAGTGCTCGGCCGCCGGCGGGCTGTTGGGCGCCACGCGCGGCATGCACAGCAGCAGCTCCTGGCTGTTGCGCTCGTCCCAGACGAGCCACAGCATCGAGCGCGCGCTCTTGTTCAGCAGCGCGCGCAACTCGAAGCGGCCGAACTTGCGCGTCGGCGCAGGCTTGGCGGGGATATTGGTTTCAGCCACGGTCAGGGAATCGGGGGCGCAGGGGTCCTAGTGTCATCCCAATTTGACACAAATCGGCGTGCACCCTAACGCGGAATCTGTACGGCATTCGCCCAGGACTTACAAATTGTCACGCCGACAGCTGTTCCCACACCTTCTGCAGCCGCTTGACGGACACCGGCTGGGGCGTGCGCAGCTCCTGGGCGAACAGGCTGACCCGCAGTTCCTCAAGCTGCCAGCGGAAGTCCGCGAGGCGCGCGTCGTGCTGGCCCTTCAGTTCGGCCAGGCGGCGGGTGTAGCGCTGCTCCAGCGGCTTCAGCTCGGCCATCAGCCGGGTGTCACGGGCGGCGTCGGCGCGCCACTTGTCCAGCCGCGCGACGATGGCCTTCAGGTAGCGCGTGACATGCTGGAGCTGGGACCACGGTGTGGCGGTGACGAAGTTCTTCGGCACCAGGCGCTGCAGCTGGGCGGTGATGTCGTCGGCCACGTCCTTGGGCGCGCGGGAGTCCTTCAGCTTGCGCACGGCCGCCGCGTATTCCTGCAGCACGGCGCCGGCCTGGCGGGCCACCTCCTGGGCGATCAGGTTCAGCCGCGCGCGGCCCTCCTCGATCACCCGCTTGAAGGCGAACTCGTCGGTGGGCAGCGGCTCGCCCAGGAAGGCGCGGTCCAGCGCCACGCCGATGATCTGCTCGCGCAGTTCCTCGGCCGTGCCCAGGCCCATGTAGAGGACGGACATCTTCTGCAGGTCCGGGATGTTCTTCTCCAGGTACTTCAGCGGCTCCTTCAGCTGCAGGGCGACGAGCCGGCGCAGGCCCACGCGGTGTTTCTGCGCGGCGACGTCGGGCTCGTCGAAGACCTCGATCTCGACATGCGCGCCGCGGTCGATCAGGGCCGGGAAGCCGATCAGCGTCTGCGGGCCCTTCTTCACCTCCATCAGCTCGGGCAGCGTGCCGAAAGTCCAGTCGGTATAGGCGGTGGCGCTGTCCTTGGGCGGCGGGCCGGCCTTCTCGGCTTTCACGACCTTCACGTTCTGCGAGGTCGCGGCGGGCGTCGGCGCTGCCGCCGAAGTAACGGGTAACTTCAGCGCCGCCAGCGCCTGGAAGGCCGAGCGCGCCTGGCCGCCCAGCTCCGCCTTCAGCGCCGCCAGGTTGCGGCCCAGGCCCAGTTGGCGGCCATGCTCGTCGACGATGCGGCAGTTCATGAACAGGTGGGCGGGCACCTGCTCCAGCTTGAAGTCGTTGCGCTGGATGGCCAGCTGCGTGCGTTCCTTGACCGCCTTCAGCAGCACCTCGACCAGCGCCCCTTGCGCGAACGGGTTCAGCTCGATGAACTCGGCCACGAAGTCCGGCAGCGGCACCAGGCGCGCGCGGGGCTTCTGGTGCAGGCTCTTCAGCAGCGCCGTCACCTTGGCCTCCAGCATGCCGGGCACCAGCCATTCGCAGCGCTCCTCGCTGACCTGGTTCAGCGCATAGATCGGCACGGTGACGGTGAGCCCGTCCTTGGCGTCGCCCGGCTGGTGCAGGTAGGTGGCGCTGCAGTCGACGCCGCCCAGGCGGATCGTCTTCGGGAAGGCGCTGCCGGTGATGCCAGCGGCCTCGTGGCGCATCAGCTCGTCGCGGCTCAGGAACAGCAGCTTCGGGTCTTCCTTGGACGCATGCCGGTACCAGCGCTCGAAAGTGGCGCCGCTGACCACGTCGGCCGGCACCTGCTGCTCGTAGTACTGGTAGATCAGCTCGTCGTCGACCAGCACGTCCTGCCGGCGCGACTTGTGCTCCAGCTCCTCGACCTTGGCGATCTGCTTCTGGTTGTGCGCGAGGAAGGGCAGCTTGGTGTCCCACTCGCCGTTGACCAGGGCCTCGCGGATGAAGATGTCGCGTGCCTCGCCCGGGTTGACCTTGCCGAAGTTCACGCGCCGGTTGCTGTAGATGACGATGCCGTAGAGCGTCGCCCGCTCCAGCGCAATCACCTCGGCGGCCTTCTTCTCCCAGTGCGGCTCGGCCAGCTGGGTCTTGATCAGGTGGCCGGCGATGCCGGGCAGCCACTGCGGCTCGATCGCGGCGATGCCGCGGCCGAACAGGCGCGTTGTCTCCACCAACTCGGCGGCGACGATCCAGCGGCCGGGCTTCTTGGAGAGATGCGCGCCGGGGTGGCGGTTGAACCTGATGCCGCGGGCGCCGAGATAGAAATCGTCGTCATCGCTCTTCAGGCCGATATTGCCCAGCAGGCCCGACAGCATCGACAGGTGCACCTGCTCGTAGGTGGCCGGCGCGCCGTTCATGCGCCAGCCATGCTCGGCGACGACCGTGTGCAGCTGCGAGTAGATGTCGCGCCACTCGCGGACGCGGCGCACGGAGACGAAGTTGTCGCGCAGCAGCTGCTCGTGCTTGCGGTTGCTCAGCTTGTGCTCACCCTCACCACCGCGAGATTCGCCCAGCCACTTCCACAGCTTCAGGTAGCCCATGAACTCCGACTTCTCGTCGTCGAACTTCTTGTGCTTCTCGTCGGCGGCCTGCTGCTGCTCCATGGGGCGGTCGCGCACGTCCTGGCCGGACAGCGCGCTGGCGATGACCAGCACCTCGGCCAGCGCCTCGCGGTTGCGGGCCTCGAGGATCATGCGGCCGACGCGCGGGTCCAGCGGCAGCTTGGACAGCTCCTTGCCCATCGCGGTCAGCTCGTTCAGTTCGTCGACGGCACCGAGCTCGGCCAGCAGCTGGTAGCCGTCGGCGATGGCCTTGCGCGGCGGCGGCTCGATGAACGGGAACTCGTCCACGTTGCCGAGATGCAGCGCCTTCATGCGCAGGATCACGCCGGCCAGCGAGGAGCGCAGGATCTCGGGGTCGGTGAACTTCGGCCGCTCGTTGTATTCCTTCTCCTCGTAGAGCCGGATGCAGATGCCGTTGCTGACCCGGCCGCAGCGGCCCGCGCGCTGGTTGGCCGCCGCCTGCGAGATGTTCTCGATCTGCAGCTGCTCGACCTTGTTGCGGTAGCTGTAGCGCTTGACGCGGGCCAGGCCGGGGTCGATCACATAGCGGATGCCGGGCACGGTCAGCGAGGTCTCGGCCACATTGGTCGCCAGCACGATGCGGCGCTGGCCGTGCGGCTCGAACACGCGGTTCTGCTCGGCTTCCGAGAGGCGCGCGAACAGCGGCAGCACCTCGACGCCGGGCGGGTGGTGCTTGCGCAGCGCCTCGGCCGCCTCGCGGATCTCGCGCTCGCCGGGCAGGAAGACCAGCACGTCGCCCGAGCCTTCTCGCCACAGCTCGTCCACCGCGTCGCAGATCGCATCGTTGACGTCGTACTCGCGCGACTCCTCGAACGGCCGATAGCGCTGCTCGACCGGGAAGGTCCGGCCGCTGACCATCAGCACCGGCGCCGGGCCCTTGCTCGATTCGAAATGCTTGGCGAAGCGGTCCGCATCGATCGTGGCCGAGGTGACGATCACCTTCAGGTCGGGCCGGCGCGGCAGCACCTCCTTCAGGTAGCCGAGCAGGAAGTCGATGTTCAGCGAGCGCTCGTGGGCCTCGTCGATGATCAGCGTGTCGTAGGCCTTCAGCAGCGGGTCGGTCTGCGTCTCGGCCAGCAGGATGCCGTCGGTCATCAGCTTGACGCTGGCGCCCGGCTGCAGCCGGTCCTGGAAGCGCACCTTGTAGCCGACGATCTCGCCCAGCGGGGTCTTCAGCTCCTCGGCGATGCGCTTGGCGACGCTGCTGGCAGCGATGCGGCGCGGCTGCGTGTGGCCGATCAGCCGGCCGGTATTGGCCCGGCCGCGGCCCAGGCTCAGCGCGATCTTGGGCAGCTGGGTGGTCTTGCCGGAGCCGGTCTCCCCGCAGACGATGATGACCTGGTGTTCGTCGAAGGCGCGCGCGATCTCGTCGCGCCGGGCGGAGACCGGCAGCGACTCGGGGAAGGTGATCGGGGGC
>NZ_LYVQ01000228.1 GCF_001984095.1 Pelomonas sp. KK5 | reverse complement strand
GTGCAGGCCTGGCGAGCGGTCCGCTGGCCGCCGGGCCAGGAACTGGTGGCCGCCCATGTGCAGGCGCTGCGCGACGGCCCGCTGATCCAGGTCGCCTCCAGCGACCGCCACACGGTCAAGCCCTGGTTCCAGGGCCGCATCGACTACGCACCGACGGTGCCCGACGCCCTGCCCGGCTTCACGCTGCTGGGCGGCCGGGTGCAATCGCTGGCCGGCCAGCCCACTGCCGTGCTGGCCCTGCAGCTTCGCCTGCACCAGATCGACGTGTTCATCCGGCCGGCCGATGGCGTGCAGCCGCCCGAGCGCTCGCAGCAGCGCGGCTTCAACATCGTGCAATGGCGCGATGGCGCCATGCAGTACTGGGCGGTGTCCGACGTGGATGGCGCCGATTTGCTGCGGCTCGCCCGGCAATGGCCCGCGCCGCTGCACTAGAATCCGGCCCCGACGCGGGTGTAGTTCAATGGTAGAACTTCAGCTTCCCAAGCTGACTACGTGGGTTCGATTCCCATCACCCGCTCCACATCTCTCCAAGTGCTTGATTCGCCAACTTGAATCGGGCGCTGACCGCCCCTGCTACGACACCTTGCTACAAAGCGAGTGTCAGAATGGACGGTTTGTTTCTCCGCAAGGGGATGTGGTACGCCCGGCTCGTGGTTCCGCAAGCGCTGCGCGAACTCGTCGGTCGAACCGAGTACATCGCGTCGACGCGTCGACGAGAGCTGGCTGATGCTCGGGTCGTCGGGCGCGAGTTGCTGGCCGCGTGGGCGAGGCGGCTGTACGAGGTGTCCCACGGTCCCGGTCGTCGCATGATCCTTGAACAGCTCCTCGCAGGACATCCTGCCCTGTCCGCACCCGGGTATATCGCCCTGGCGGAAGCGTCGCGCCTGACATCGCTCGAAGTCTCCTACCTGCTCAGAGAGGCCGCTGGCGGGCGTCTGAGGCTCTTTGCACGGCTTGCTGGCCAGCCAGGCCATGTGCTCCAGTCGGACGATCTGGAGACCATCTCCGGCCCCTTGGAGACGGAGACCGTCGTGCCATCGCCGGCGCAGTGCGATCCGAGTCGCGCGAAGACCTTCAATGGCGTCGTGGCCATCCGGCAGGCCCCACAGATCGCGGAACTTCTGCTGGGCGGTCAAACGCCCGAGGTGATTCTGTTCGATCTCGCCGACTCGGCCGCCAGCTTCTTTGCCCCGACCAAGCCACTCCCGCTGCTTGCCCAGGGCATCGAGTTGCTCGCATCCGAAGTTGAGGACCTTCGCCATCGACTTGCTTCGCGCGTAACTCCCGAACAGCTGCAGCAACTGGGACAGGTAGCTGTGCAGAGGTCAGCCCAGTCACACGACCACGCGAAGTCGCGCCGACCGGTCTCCGACGCGATTGATGCATACATGCGAGTGCGCGCGATCGCCTGCGACGAGGAGCAGGCTCGGCGGGTACGAGGTGCTCTGCAACTGTTCGCCGAGTTGGAGGGCAACCCACCCCTTTCAGACATCACCATGGATCGCATGGACCGGTTCCGCGACGAGGTGCTACCGACTGTCCCCGCAAAGGAAAACCAGGTCCGGCTGATCCATCGGACTACAACTATCACTGAATCCATCCGGGCAGTTGCTGGTACCGACTGGCCGGGCATCTCACGCAATGAGCAGGTGAAGCGCCTGCAGTGGATCGCAGGCATGTTTGCTTGGTTGAAGGACCGGGAATGGATCGAACGAGACCCTTGTTCGGCGCTCTTGCAGGAAAGCAGCGCCCGTGCGGAGCGCAAACGCGAGAAAGGTCCCGCGCGAGCGGCCCGAGATCTGTTCACGCCCGACGATCTCAATGCGATGTTCAGCAAGGGCGAATGGTTTCGGACCGGGCGAGGTTCGCGCACCTCACGAGGCACCTACCGGACGTTCTCTCCGTTCAACTATTGGCTGCCGCTGCTGGGCCTCTACACGGGCGCTCGAATCAACGAGCTTGCCCAGCTTTCGCTCACTGATATCAAGGCGACGCCCAGCGGCACCTGGTATCTGGACATCCTGAATCTCGACGACGAAGCAAGGAAGAAGAAGGGGAAGAACCTGCAGTCCAGACGGCACATTCCCGTGCACGCGCACTTGATCGACCTGGGCTTGATTGAGTGGAAGGCTTGCCTAGAGGCTGCCCATTACCAGCGGCTGTTTCCGGAGTTGAAGCACGACGAGACCAAAGGCTATGGGAAGGCTGCTACCAAATGGTTCGGCAGCTACCTTGCCAGCCTAGGTTGGGAGCGCAACAACAGAAAGGTCTTCCATTCCTTCCGGGGAACCTTAGCAACCGTCTGCCTGAGGCGTCTGCGCATGACCGAGTACGACACCGCCCAGATCAGCGGCCATTCTCGATCTGCAGGCACGCTCACGGGGACCTATCTGAAGGATGAAGCCGTTGACTACCTCGCCGAGCTGATCGCCAAATTGAACTTTGGTTTACCGGAGATTGCGCGCTTCGACTGCGACGAGGGGCTGAAGGCGGTGAGCGATGCACTTCGCCGCAAAGATCGTGGGCGCGGTGCCGAGCCAGATTGAGCGCAGCCCATCTCGCGGCGGCTTGCTCGCCATCGTATGGCAGCGAAGATTCCGCGATGACGACGCGCCCGGCCCGCTGGTGATCCCGATCAGCCCGGGTTCTTGGTAGTCCAGCCGGGGATCTCGCTGACCCAGACGACACGGTCTTCCTTCACTCGAGCCATGAACACCTGCTTGCCCTGAGCCCAGCCGAGGAGGAACTGTCCGGAGGCCGGCGCGGTGGTGCGCGGTTCGCCCAGGACCGCGATCGCCTCCTGGACCGTCATGCCGATCTGCACCTTCGCCGCCTTCTCGAACAGGGTCGGCTGGTGGGGTAGCGGGGGCAGGGGTTCGCTAGCACAGCCGGCGAGCACGAGAGCCGCACACAGCGCGGCGAACTTCAGTTTCATTGGACTCCCTCCGTCGTCTGCAATAACAGTCGGATGCTAGGTAGTTGCCGTGAGCTGGGGGTCAGGTATTGCCCGAGGAGCAATCTCAGCCGAGGCCAGAGAGTCGGCGTCTCGCGATCCCGAATAAGTCAGTCATTACTTACGTAAGTCATTGATTTAATTGACATTTTTTGCGATACCATGCAGTTCTCACGATCGTCTGAGGCGAGAAAGGATGTGAGGAATGCCAACGCAGAAGGACCTCCGCCAATTGGCGCTAGTGCTCTGTCCATTCATTGAGCAGGCAGTGATCAAGAAGAGATCGATGATCGTCATAGACCTAGACGTCGCAGAACTCCTGGAGATGCCAGTAGGGCGGCCCGGGTCCACGCAAGTTCTGCTTGCACTTGCCATGGGTCCCTCAGTACCCGTACTGAGAGCGACCCTAAAACCCACAGAGAACGAGCAGGGGCTGCACTAGGATCTCGACCTGGCCATGTGCACCTGTCGAACAGCTCAGCAACGGAGCTCAGCTTGCGCGAGCGCCCAACAGCGGCCCCGATGCACGGTCAGCGCGTTGTGAAACTCCGACCGCCAGTAAGAAAGCGGCATTCTGCGCCCAACGCGACATCGAGGTTTCGGGGCTCCTGGTCACTGAGAGCGGATCCAACTTATAGGCCCGATCACGACACTCCCAGCGTCAAGCGCGTGCCTCCGCGCATCTTTGATGGTGTTGTGCCCCTGTGAGCACTATGGCTAGGTAAACGCAGAGCAATGCGCCGAGACCAAAGTCGCATTCCCGCAAGGGATTTGGCAAGGATTTGCTACCCAGTACCGGGCGCAAGTCCCGTGATAGCGACGATCTGCAATCCTTGGTTCACCTATCGAAAAACCAATAGCTTCGAGCGAATGAGCAGGCAGTTCAGATCGTCGCGTAGCCAGGACGTGGTCGGTCAACGTCCCAGTTATGAGATCAGCGGTCCGTTTCGGCCGCAGATTTCATATGCGAGCGCCTGTCCTATTTCAAGGTTTCGTCTGGTTGATCAGGCAACTTCGCTAGTGCAGCGTTCATCCCATCGCGATCGATTTCTTTGACGGGCGCATGTTCACGAAGTTGGGACATTTGCGGCTCTATGAAAGGCATGGCTGCCCGAACCAATGCTTGGATGTCCAGGCCATTGGCGAGCATGGGAAGAATGCCTGAGTCCGGCTCTCGGACAATGCCGTTATAGAACTGGTGGCCGCCGCCTCCGATTCGCGCGCCCCCGTTTCTGTGACGCCAGACCACGATGCTGCGCGGCCCAACGGACTTGTCGGCCATGCCGCAACTAACTCGATTGCTCAGTGCCGCGAGGAAGTCGGCCACGATGTGGGGTTCAATACGCTGTGCATCGCAAGCACGGACCAGCTTTAGCAGTTGTCGGAGCCATTGCACGTCGCGCTGCAGGAACGATGCCCCCGATCCGGCAAGGGCAATTCGAGGCGTTCGCGGCGGATCCGATGGTACCTGGCCAGATACGTGTCGCGTGTAGCGGAAACGGTGGGTCTTCCGATCCGCAGACAGAACTATGTCAATCGAGTACAGCCTGGGTTCGCCGTTCAGAAAGGCGGACACGACGACGCTGTGAGCTGCACCGAACTTGATCGGCAACTGCCGAAGGTGCGGCGGGAACTGCCTCTGGAGCGCGCCGGCAAGTTCACCAAGGTAGAGCTCCAGAGGCAAACTCCGTCCTCGAAGGACGGCGTTCATCCAGTCGGCTGGCTCTGTTCCCCCGGCCGTGCAACCGAGTCCGGCATATCCAAGCATGGCAACACTATCTTGCGTCTCAAGCATCAGAAGCTTTCGTGCGTCGTCCCTAGGCGGGCCGTTCGAGAACGAAAGTCGACGATCTGCGAGCATCCAAACGGTGTCAGGACTGTTCACGCTCAGAATGAGAGTCATTGAACCTCAGCCAGTGAAGGGGAAGGATTGCTTATTGTGCATTCCGCAAAACAAGGGCCGCTAATGGGCGTTCGCCGTCCCCGTGCGTGTCCAGGTTCTGTCTCGACTAGGACTAAACGTCTTGGTACTCAGCCTATTACACTGGTGCCACGGTTGAGCAGATAGCCCTCACGGTTTGGAGAACACCATGAGAGTTTTGAGAGATTCGATGGTTGAGAGCTTCAACGAGTTCTTCGGGCCTTTCGCCGCTTTAGCGCGAGCGGTGGTTGCCATGTTCCGACAGACAACGACTCCGGCAAGAGCCGCCAATACACAAGCGAGTCATCCTAAGGACGCTTAGGGAAGGTCTGAACAAGTCTGCCCATCATGGCTGATGCCGATGCGCGGCGCAAAGGAAACTGGACTTTGATTTGCCTGCGATCGCGCGCTTTGACTGCATCGAGGGGCTGAAGGCTTTGAGTGGCGCCCTATGCCGCAAAGATCGCGGGCGAGGCTCGCACCCAGACTGATGATGCAGCCGCGCCGGCTTGAATGGCCCTCAGCGCGTCCGGCGGCGATCTGCAGGCGCTGGAGTGAATTGGCTGTCCAGCCGGTTGGCATTGCCTACGTCGCTGGTCATGCCCTCATTCAAACAGGAGCTTTGCAGTGGAAGCCGTCATCCGCTCAAGCCCATCGCAGTCAGTCTTGCGCTGCCGTGCTGTCATCGCAGCTCATGCGAATGGTCGAGCAGGCGCAATCGGAAGACGTGACCTTAGATGTGGTAGCTGCCCGACCGGCGCGGCGAGATGGCAGCTCAGTCGCTAGGCTGCCACTTGTATGCGGCGAACTCGACGGAAACGGCGTCGACAGCGGCAAGAGCGCTGTATGCGGTGCCCAGCGTGCACCTCGCGTCGAGCCGCTGCGCCCTGCCCGGGTGGATCAGGTTTCGGAAGTCTTGGGCAAGCTCCGCTTGCTTCTTTGTCGAGTCGGAGATGAGCTTGCAAGCGTGGGCTGCGCCGATCAAGTCGCCGAGCGCCCACCACTCCAAGGTTCGCTTCTCCTTCGCCTGGAACACCTGCCGCACGTTTGCCTCGCCAACATGTTCCAGGCCCCACAGCAACAGAGCTTCTACGACAGCGCCAGCCAACACCGTGGCGCCCTTGTACTCGTGGTTCGCAAGCGCACTGGTGGCGGTGCTGATGTCCGTGCGTAGTCCTTCGCGGAAGTCCCCGTCCGCAATGAAGCCGAGGCCCGCGGTCTGCGGGTTGGCGGCCTCGTCCGAGCACATGCCTAGGGAGTCATAGATGACGCGCACAGCAGTATGACCGCCGAAGATCGGCAACGTCACCATTGCCGCTTGGTCGGCGTTGTGACCAGGGGCAACTGCCACTATCGAGTGACGTGCCACGGACACAGCGACGGAAAACGAAGCGTATTGCTCGGGTGGCAATGCAACCAACTCAGTCGGAATCTGGTCGACCAAGTCGATGATTGCTTGCACCACAGAGCGGTTGTAGGCCACGATTTGCCCTACCTGTGCAGCTTCCGCCGCCACGTTATTGCGCAGGAGCGCAATGGACTCTCTGACTTTGCTAGGAACGAGGCGAGGCATGGTTTGACCCTCCTAAGTTTGATGGCGGCGTCGGACGCTCAAGAATCGAGTTCAGGAATTCCGCCCTGATGTACATAGACAGCCGGTGATATGCGACGGGGTGCAGAAAGCGCTGCCAGCGAGTTCGCGGGCGTTTGAACTACACCTTGCACTGACACGCTCTTGTCGATACCCGGATTCACATTGTTCATCACGAGAACTTGGCAAAGCGGTCTCAGACAAGCGTCCGCCCAAGCCCGGCGGACGTCGCCCCAAGATAACAGGCTCTGGCGACGAGCGCTCTTCAGTGGACGGCTCCCAAACGGCCTGTTGTTCCTTCCAACGATCCTCCCGCTTCGCCTGGAGTTCGTTGGCTCGCGCGACCACGTCGGCAAACGAGTTGTCACGGGACCAATCACCCTTGGTCAACCCGTATCGAAAAGCCGCTGACTGGGAAGCGGTAAGATGTTGATTTACAGTGTTTTCTGCGAGACTTTACGAGGTTCGATCAGCCCCTGGGACGGCGCATGGCGGAGTCCGAGTGGAACCAGCTCAACGACCACGCTCGGACCCACGGCACCGAGACCCTGGGACGGCAGAGTGCCGGTCTATAGGGTCTGGCCTTAGCCTAGGAACCGCGCCCTGACCTCCTCCCGCATCTGTTCCTCATACCAGTCTTCCAGATCCACGATCGCGTCAATCGGTCGCATGCCCTGATATCGAGCGGAGCACAGAACCTCACCTGCTTCGTGGACCAGATCGACCGTGTAGTCGTTGAACCGTCGCTCATGCACGACGCCCCAGTCGTAGATGACCTTGTTGACTAGCATGGGTCAGTGCCAGATCAGCCAGCCCGCGAACAGCCCCACTCCTACGGTGATCACGGCCAACAAGAGCAGCGCGGCGCCCGCCCGGTGCTTGTCGATGGTCTCCACCAACGAGTGGACCTCACCGAACTGCTCGATCTCGAACTCCATCCTCAACTTCATTGCGCGCCCCTTTTCGCTCGGGCCACGCGGCCCTTCCATGGGCACACTCTATTTCCTGGCGGACCATTCACGTAAGGCAAGACCCGGCACTTCCTTCTGAAAGCCCGATAAACACTGAGCCCTGCCCACTATGCATTCGTCCCAGATCGTAACCATGATGTCCGCACACCGGCGTCCTTCTGCTGCACGTCGACGGTCTGGCGGCTGGCCTATAGCAAGTCAGCATTGGCCAGGCCACCCGCGGCCTATAAGGGCCCTCACGGAAGTGACAAAAAATTTCCCGGCAGGCCCTTCCTAGCCTTCACGCCGTTCTAAGGGTGTCGGGGTGTGGCCTGCGACACCTATCTGAACTGCGATGTCGTCGAATCCACGAGCGCCTGTTCACCTAGCCCGCCCCCCGACACCGCGAGCGGGATCGCACTGCCTGAGGGGGTCAGAACTGAAGCAATTGATGGGCTGATCGCTTGCGCAGCGCATGCGGATCGTCGCCCAGTTGTCGAGACAGGCGCTTCTCGACGCCCACTTTGATCCGACGCAGTGCGATCCGTTCCATCCGCGCGCTCTCGACTTTGATGCCCGACTTCTTCATATTCGATCCCCTTTCCCACTACACGGGTTGTTTGAGGATCAGATCTTGCTGACTGACGAGCGGCGTGCCCTGCCCCGGCGTGGTCTTTCGGAACGCGCCCATGCCGGACATTCCAGCAGCGGATTTCGCACCCCTGGCTGGCGCGCACATGAGCCTCGACGTGCGGCGGAATCATGCGTCTTGATGATCTAGTTATAGCGCCCATCGTTCGGAGGTCGAACGGGACGGATAATCAAGCACTTACTTATCGATCTACGGTATTGTCGGAGTCGAATGTCCAGTGCTTTTCGCGCCGGACCCGTTTGCCTTTCGCCCCGCCGCGCGGCGACGCTCTGTCTTGAAAAAGTCTGCGACCGGAGTACGGATGATGTTCATGAGTTCCGGGACGACGGCGTAACGAAGAACATGCGATGACGGCAGACCATCGATATGCCCGTGCTCGGGAGCCCGTTCCAAAGCGAGTTCCTGGTCACGAAGCGCTTGTCGACGAACATGGTTGTTGACCGCATGCGCGACCGAGCAACGCGGTGCGCGGTTCGGGGGCAAATTCGCCGGGAGCGCCTGCACCAGCATTAGCTGATCGTTCGCAAGCCTACTCAGCAAGCGCTGATTGATGTCCCTGACGGTCCGGACTCCATAGCGTTCTTCGAGGGCAGTGCCATTGATCCGCACCTCAACACGCGCTCGCCAGCGGCTCGCAGGCAGTTGCACACCGCAATCCGTAGTCTTCGGGTACAGGCGAACTTGACATCTTGGTTCTGGGGGAGCCCAGGTGCCTGTCCAAGCCGGCACTGGTTCATCCCCGTAGTAGACCGTTTCCGACCAAACCCGTCCGTTGGTCAGTAGTGGTGCCGAAATCGGTGCAACCGGCGTCTCTGCATCGCGGACTCTCCAGTGCCGCTTCGCTGGAACGTATCTAACGACAGCTCGCTCGTCGTAGAGCGTCCGGCCGGCGCCGGGAGCGTTCGAGGCGCAGACCCGCCTGCGTATGAAGGGGGAACACCACGGGGCGAGCCTGCGACACAAGACGTCCCAGCATGGACCAATCGCCTGAATAGCTGCAGCCGGTTCGATCACGTCGCGCGGATACAGATCAACCGAAAATTCCAGTTGAGCAAGTCGACAGTCCCGAACGGACTCAGGCAGCCCTGACAGCTTCGCGAAACGCACTTCGTGCAGCGTATGGCGATTGCCCAGAGACTTCAGTTTGGGGTCACCAAATCCCAACGGGCCGATGGAACTGAACTGGATGAAATCGATCTCGCACGTCGCTCGCATCGATTTCAACACACGCAGGTCGCCAGCGACCGCTCGATCTCTAACTCTTGTTCGCATTCACTTTCCTTAGACCGAGGCGGCCGGCCTTCGACTCAGTATAGGAATCCGAGATGCTTTGTCGGCTCACCCAATGCCAGGGACGTTGCTACAAAGACAGCACGGGTGCGCACGTCGACTGCGCGAGAGAAGTGACCACCTCCACTGCTACAAAACAGTGCTACAAACTAGCGTCTTCAACCGGTGTCTTACCAGGAAGTAGAGACATGGAGCGGGTTCCCATCACCCGCTCCAGCCGCCCTCCCGCCGCTCAGTCGGCATCGCTGCGCTGCTGCATCAGCCGCACCAGCTCATGGCCATCGGACTTCGTCACGCGGTTGTTCCTGCGGCGCCAGTGCTCGTAGCGCAGCGGCACGTTGATGCCCGGCACGACCCAGATCCTGCCCTCGTGGCGTTCGTTCCTCGGCGGGCCGTCCCAGCCCTGGAACGAGAGCCGGAAAGCCATGAAGCTGCCGGCAGGAACGACGACGCGCTCATGCGCATCGATCTTGAAGTCCAGCACGACCGGCATGCCTTGCCCGCGCTTGGGGATCGAGAAACAGGTGCGCCAGCGCGCCCCGAGTTGCAGCTCCGCCGGGTAGAACTGGCGCGGCACGTCCGAGGTCGCGGCGCGCGGGGACTGCAGCACATTGCCCATCAGGTCCCACACGTGCGTTCCTTCGTTGAGCTCCACCCGGTCGGCGGCCTCGTCGACGCGGGTGACCCGCCAGTGAGCCTCGGTGCCCACCTGCGTCAGCAGGTCGTAGACCCGCATCACGTAGACATCGCCCACCGTATAGACCCGGCCGAGGCGATGCCGGCCGGCCGCATAGGGATTCGCTGACGGGGCCGGCAGCGGAGGCAGCCGCATCAGCGGAGCGGCCGCGGAGGCCGCGCCGGCCGGGCCGATGGGCTCCTGCCGCAACGGCTCCACCGGCGCCTGTGCCACGGAGAGCGAAGGCAGCGGCGGCGGTGCCAGCTCCAGCAGCGGCTCCGCCGCCGGCTGCGGGATGGCGGCCGTGGGCGCGACCGGGCGCAGGGCCGGCAACTGGACCGGCTCCGGC
>NZ_LYVQ01000227.1 GCF_001984095.1 Pelomonas sp. KK5 | reverse complement strand
GCCGGAGGGCGGGTGTCGCATCCTAGCCCGCTCGGGAAATCGACCGCCGCGTATGCGCTCAAATTGACAGTTACTTACCCCACAATGGCGCTGGACACCTCGCAGTTCGCGACGACCGGCGTGATCACCGCCATCACGGCAGTCCCCGAGCCCGGCTCCGCCGCGCTGTTCGGCGCCGGCGGCCTGTTCGGTATCGCCAACTGGCTGGCGCGCCGCCGCAAGCCCGTCGGCCGGGCCTCAAGCTGATTCGCGACGCCGTGTGCGAAGGAGATCTCATGATCCGACTCGCGTGGCCCGCGAGTTCTTTGTGACCGTCGTGTCCGCGGCCACAAGGAGTTCGGTGGACGGCAATCTGTCGGCCAGGGATGCCGATGGCTCTCCAGTCGTCAGCCGGTCGGCACCCGCACATAGCCACGGGCGTTGGTCGATGCCTTGAAGCCGTCTGTCACGAATACCCGCTGATGGCCGACTGCGCCAGTTCGCCGTCGTTTGGTAGATGCCCGCTCCCGCTGCACAGCGGCCAGCCAGTCGAGGCACCGTTCCGCGATCCGGTCAACGCGATCCGTCACGGCAAGCCCGTGTGGACAACACCCGGTCCGCAGCGTTGCCGGCATCACCATCATCTACAAGACACGACAAGCCTCATCAAACGCAAGCCGTGGCAGCCGCTCGAACAGCGAGCCCGGGTCACCGTGGCCGAGGTTGCAAAGGAAGTTGACCGCGACGTCCTCGCCGGCGAGGAACTCCGCCTCCACCGCCGCCGCATCGAAGCCCGACATCGGCCCGCAGTCCAGCCCCAGCCCGCGCGCAGCCAGCATCAGGTAGGCGCCTTGCAGGCTGCTGTTGCGGAAGGCGGTGCTCTCGCGCAGCGCGTCGTTGCCGTCGAAGATCGAACGGGCCGTCGGCCGCTGCGGGAACAGCTGCGGCATGCGCTGCTGGAAGTTCCGCGCCGCGCCGACGATCACCGTCACAGGCGCCGTACGGGTCTTCTCCACGTTGCCCGCCGCCAGCAAGGGCAGCAGCCGCTCGCGGGCCGCGGCGCTGGTGACGAAGATGAAGCGCGCGGGCGAGCAGTTCATGCTGGTCGGCCCCATCTTCGCCAGTTCGTACAGCTCGCGCAGCAGCGCCGGCTCGACCGGGCGCGGCAGCCAGCCGTTGAAGCTGCGGGCCTGGCGCAGCAGCAGGTCCCAGTGGTGCTCGCTCAGCATGGCAGGCAGGCGATCGCGGTGATCTCGATGCGCATGTGCGGATGCGGCAACTGGTGCACGGCCACCGTCGTCCGCGCCGGCCCCTCCGCGTCGAAGTATTCGGCGTAGGCGGCGTTGTAGGCCGCGAAGTCGCGCATGTCGACGAGGTAGCAGGTCAGGCTCATGCAGTCCGCCAGCGAGGCACCTTCGGCGCGTAGCGCGGCGTCGATCTTGCCGATGACGACGCGGGTCTGCACGGCGACGTCGAACTGGGGCGACCCGTCGGGCCGCAGTGTCACGCCGGCGCAGCCGCCGTCGGCCTGGCGGGCGCTCATGCCCGAAACGAACAGCCAGGGGCCGCGGCGCTTGACGTAGGAGTAGGGCCCGAGTGGGCGGATGAGGCCGTCCAGCATGGCGGGCCCGTTCACAGCCGGAAGCCGAGGCCGCGCAGCGAGGCATGCAGCGTCTCGGCCTGCGCGTCGGAGAGACCCGTCAGCGGCGCCCGCACGCGCCGCCAGGCCTCATCGTCGCGGCCGGCGGCGAGGATGTCCTTCAGCGCCGCGATCATCGGGAAGCCCTGCACCACCTGCCGCACCGCGTCGACCTCGGCCTGCAGCGCCGCGCCACCGGGCGTGTTCCATTCCTTCACCAGGCGGCTGATGCGGCCCGGGTTGACGTTGACGGTGGCCGAAATGCAGCCGCGCGCGCCCAGCGGCCGGCTGCGCGAGATCAGGCTCTCGGAGGCGGGGAACACGGCCAGGGTCGGGAAGCGTTCCAGCATGCGGCTGAGGTTGTCCCAGTCGCCCGAGCTGTCCTTGATGCCGACGACGATGCCGGGGAAGTCGCGCAGCAGGCGCTCGATGACTGCATGGGCGATCGGCACGCCGCTCAGCGCGGGGATGTGATACAGGTACAGGCGCAGCCGCCGGTCGCCGACGCGGGCGATCACGTCGGCGTACCAGCCGTAGAGCCCGTCATCGCTGATGCCCTTGTAGAAGAAGGGTGGCAGCATCAGCACGCCGGCGCAGCCGTTGGCGACGGCGTGGCGGGTGAGCATCGCGGTCTCGGGCGCGGAGCAGGCGCCGGTGCCGGGCAGCAGGCGCGCGGCGGGCAGGCCGGCGGCGATCAGCGCGGCCAGCAGGTCCATGCGCTCGCCGGCGCTCATCGAGTTGGCCTCGCTGTTGGTGCCGAAGGGCGCCAGGCCCGCGCCCTGGTCGATCAGCCAGCGGCAATGGGCGATGAAGCGTGAGGTGTCGGTGCTGCCGTCGGGCAGGAATGGGGTGACGACGGGCGCGAACGCGCCGGTCAAGTCGTGCATGACCATGCGGAACTCCGGGAAGTGGAAGTGAAAGAGAGGAGAGAGAGCGCGTCTACGACGGGCAGGGCTTCAGCCCCGAGGCGAAAGCGATGAGCGCTTCGCCGAACGCAGGGTCCAGGCCGCTGTCCAGATGCGCGACGATGGACGTGTGGTTGTGATCCGGCAGGCAGATCAGCGGCGGGATGCGGCCCAGCGCCAGGCCGGCGCGGTGGCAGAACTCGGCGGCATAGACGTCCAGCCAGGGGTTCTCGTGCTCGGCCACGGCCAGCAGCGCGGGCACGTTGAGGTGCTGCGCATGGCTGACGGCCGAGTCCTGCTCGTACAGCCGCTCGTCCTCGCCGAAGTAGGCGCGCACGGCGGCGGCGTTGGGGTTGTCGGGCCGCACGTCGGCGCGCAGCCGGGCGCTGATCAGCACCGCGCCGGCCACCCGGGGTTCGGCCGGGCGCAGGCGCCGGTCGCACAGGTAGCTGGCCACATGGGCGCCGCCGGCCGAATGGCCGACCAGCACGATGCGCCGCGGGTCGCCGCCGAAGCCGGCGGCATGCTCGCGCAGCCAGTCGACCGCGAGGGTCAGGTCTTGCGGGCCGGCCGGGAAGGGCGCCTCGGGCGCCAGCCGGTACTCGATGTTGACGCCGACGAAGCCGTGGCGTGCGAACAGCCGCGGCACGTTGCCGTAGACCTGCTCGCTGCTGTCCTTGCGGCCGCGCACGAAGGCGCCGCCGTGGACGAAGGCCATGATCGGGCAGCGCGCACCGGGCTCGCGCGCGGCGCCGCCGCGGTAGAGGTCCAGGCGCTGGCGCTGGTGCGGGCCGTAGGCGATGTCGCGGGCGATGGCCAGGCTGGGCAGCGCGCGGTCGGCCAGCAGCGGCGTGAAGGTGCGCACGACGCGGTCGCGGTGGCCCTCGATGTCATCGGCCCAGCGCGGGCCGATCTCGCGCAGCAGCGCGCGGGCCGACTCAATGCCCGTCATGGTTGAAGACGCCCATCAGGCGGGAGAGCGTGCCGATGTATTCGGCGTAGCGCGGGTGCTGCTTGATCGTCTCGGGGTCGCGCGGGCGCGGCAGCTCGATCTTCAGCTCCTCAACGATGCGGCCCGGCCGGCCGGACATCACGACCACCCGGTCCGACAGGAACACCGCCTCGGCGATGCTGTGCGTGACCAGCAGCACAGTCTGCCGCAGCTCCTGCCAGATGCGCAGCAGCTCGACGTTGAGCTTGTCGCGCGTCAGCGCATCGAGCGCGCCGAAGGGCTCGTCCATCAGCAGGATCTGCGGGTCCAGCGCCAGGATCTGGCCGATGGCCGCGCGCTGGCGCATGCCGCCGGAGAGCTGGTGCGGGTGGTGGTTCTCGAAGCCCTTGAGGCCCAGCATCTCGGTCAGCCGCGCGAGCTTGGGCGCCATGCCGTCGGCGGGCAGGCCGCGCAGCTTCGCGCCCAGCGCCATGTTCTGCGCCACCGTCAGCCAGGGCAGCATATTGCTGCTCTGGAACACGACGCCGATCTCCGGGCTGCAGCCGCGCACCGGGCGTCGGTTCACCGTCACCGTGCCGCCCTCGTAGGGCGTGAGGCCCGCCACGATGCGCAGCAGCGTGCTCTTGCCGCAGCCGCTGGGGCCGAGGATGGAGACGAACTCGCGGGGTGCCACCACCAGGTCCACCGCCTCCAGCGCCTTCACCTGGTGGCGGCCGGCGAAGGTCTTCAGCACCTGGCGGACCTCGATCGCGCCTGCTGCCTGTTCCAAGGTCTTGCTGTCCTGCTCGACGATCATTTTTGTTGAAGCACCTGGTTCAGAAGGCGATCCCGCGCCACCACACGGCGCGCGCCAGCCGCTCGACGCCGGCATACAGCAGCACCGCCAGCGCGGTGACCACCAGGATGGCGGCGAACATCAGGTCGGTCTGCGCATTGGCGGTGGCGACCGTCATCAGGTGGCCCAGGCCCTGCTCGGCGCCGATGAACTCGCCGACGATGGCGCCGATCACGGCCAGCGGCATCGCGATCTTGAGCCCGTCCACGAAGGCCGGCAGCGCGGCCGGCACCTGCAGCCGCCAGAAGCGGTCCCAGCGCGAGGCGCCCAGCGCGTCGAAGTGCTCGGCCAGGTTCAGCGGCACGCTCTGCATGCCGCCCAGCGTGGCCACGACGACCGGGAAGAAGGCGAACAAAAAGGTGGACGCCAGCTTGGACGCGAAGCCATAGCCGAACCAGACGATCATCAGCGGCGCCAGCGCGATCTTGGGCATGCTCTGCAGCGCGGTCACCAGCGGATAGACGGTGCGCCGCGCCAGCGGGCTCAACTGGATCAGCACGCCGAGCAGCACGCCGCCGACGACAGCCAGCGCGAAGCCGGCGACGACTTCGAGCAGCGTCACCCAGGTCTCCGACAGCACCAGCTCGCGGTTCTCCCAGCCGGCCTCCAGCACCGCGCTGAGCGGCGGCAGCAGGTAGCGCTTGACGCCCAGCCAGCCCACGCCGAACTCCCACAGCGCGGCCAGCGCGGCCCAGAACAGCAGGGTCTCGGCGAGGCGTCTCATGGCTTGCCCTTCCCGCCCTTCTTGGCATCGACGACCGCCTGCGGCGGTGGCACGACGAAGCGCTCGAAGTGCCACTGGTCGAAGGAGTCGATGTTGCGCTCCCAGACCTTCGCCTCATGCGGCTTGCCGGCGTCGATCTGCGTCATCTCGCAGTACAGCTCCACGTTGTTGCCGTCCGGGTCCTTGAAGACGAGGAAGAGGTTCTCGCCGGGCCCGTGCTTGCCGATGCCGCGCACGATCTCCACCCCATGCGCCTGCAGCACCTGCGCGGCGCGCTCCATCTCGGCCAGGTCGTCGACCAGGTAGGAGAAGTGCTCCAGGCCCGGGCGGCTGTAGCGCGGCAGGTCGTTGAAGTCGGGCGAGGCGCGGTCGGACAGTTGCGAGAGGGCGAGGTCGTGGTGGTCCTCGCCGGCGCGCAGGAAGACCATCTGGTCGCTGATCCAGTCGGACACCTGCAGGCCCATCACCTCGGTGTAGAACTTCACCGAGGCGTGGATGTCCCGCACCATCAGCACCAGGTGGCCGAGCTTGCGGGGGCGGAGCTTGAGGTCTTGCTGCGGATTCGTCATGGCGTCACTCATTCGACGAAACGGTTGGTGTAGATCTCGGTGGACGGCACCGCCGAGGTGGCCTTGAAGGCCTTGTTCACGAAGTTGCGCGTGGCCTGCATGCGGTCCGCGTTCATCGTGCCGAGCTTCTGGCCGGGCTCGTTCAGCAGCTCGTTGGTCTCGCGCACCTGCTGCAGCAGGATGGCCTTGTCCAGCAGCTTGTTGCCGGCGGCGATCAGCTCCACCGCCTGCTCCGGCTGCTGGCGCATGAACTCGTAGCCGCGGTAGGTGGCCTGCACGAAGCGCTTGACCAGGGCCGGGTTGCCGGCGATCAGCTTCTCGCTGGCGACGAGGCCGTTGCCGTAGATGTCCAGCTTGAAGTCGCGGTAGCGCAGGGCGCCCAGGGTCATGCCGTTGCGCTTGGCGAGCTGCTCGAGCAGCGGCTTGTTGGCGCCTTCCCAGCATTCGGCCAGGTCGATCTTGCCCTGCAGGAAGGAGGGATTGATGACCGCCGGGTCCAGCCGCAGCAGCTTCACATGGTCGGCGGGCAGGCCGTTGGCCTGCAGCCAGGCCGGCACGATGTTCTGCAGCGGCGAGGCCATGCCGCCGCCCAGGCTCAGGCCCTTCAGGTCGGCTGGCGTGCGCAGCGGCCGGCCGGGCTTCTCCATGTAGCAGAGCGCGGCCGGCCAGCGCGTATTGATCGCGCCGACCATCGTCGTCTTGCCGCCCTGCGAGCGGTTCAGCATCACGCTGATCGGGTCGCCGTAGCCGAACTCGAACAGGCCCTGGTCGATTTCGTTGACGGTGCGCTGGCCGCCATAGCCGCGTTGCACCACAAGCTCGATGCCGGCCGCTTCGTAGAAGCCCTTGGCCTGGGCGACGAGCACGCCGCCGGTGCTGCCCTGCGGCAGCCAGGCGAGGTTGAAGCGGACCTTGTCCAGCGCCAGCGCCGGTGTGGCGGCGAGGCCCAGCAGGGCCAGGGTCAGCAGCGCCTGGCGGGCGCGTCGTCGAAGGGCTTGGGTCATCGGGATCGGTCAGTTGATGTGTGACGTCAGGCAGCGACCACGCGGTTGCGGATGCTGCCGATGCCGTCGATGCTGGCAATCATGACATCGCCGGCCTGCAGGAAGACGCCGCGGCCCATGCCGACGCCGGTGGGCGTGCCGGTGGCGAGCAGGTCGCCGGGGCGCAGCGTCAGCATCGAGGACAGGTAGGCGATCTGCTCGGCGACGTTGAAGATCATCTCGTCCGTCGTGCCGTCCTGCATCGTCTCGCCGTTCACCTGCAGGCGCATGCGCAGCTTCTGCGGGTCCGGCAGGCAGGCCCTGGGCACGACCCAGGGGCCCATCGGGCCGAAGGTGTCGTGACTCTTGCCGCGGAACCAGTCGTGCGTGAAGGGGTAGTCGCTGCGGCGGTTCAGGTCGCGGGCGCTGATGTCGTTGAAGACGGTGTAGCCGGCGATCACCTCGTGCGCTTCCTCGACGCTCACGTTGCGGCATTCGCGGCCGATCACCACGCCCAGCTCCACCTCCCAGTCCAGCTTCTGCGTGCCGGCCGGCTTGACCACGTCCACCTCGGTGGCGATCACGCTGCTGTCGGCCTTCAGGAACACATAGGGCGCGCTCTCGCTGCGCGCGGCGAGCTTGGTGCCCATCTCCTTCGCGTGCTCGTGATAGTTGGAAGCGGCGGCAAAGATGCGGGCGGGGCGGTAGGGGGCGCACAGGCGCAGCGCGGTCGCGTCCAGCGCCTGCACGCGGCCGCTGTCGGCCAGCGCCGGCAGCGCCGCGGCGAGCTGCTCCACGGCGGCGGCGGCCTGCGGCCACTGCTCGATCGCGTGCTGCGTGCCGGCGAGCAGCGGGTGGGTGTCGAGGCCGGCGGCGCGGGCGGCGTCGGTAGCGTCATAGAGCCTGTCATCCAGCACCAGCGCGGAGCGCGGGCCGTGGCCGATGTCGTAGGAGGCGATTGCGAACCAGTTCAAGATGTCGTCCTTTGTTCTTGCTTGATGAATACAATATCATCGTCATGTATACATAACAAGCAAGGCAATCCTGATTTCGGGGTAAATACCGATGAGTGACTCGATCCATCTCCTGACGCTGGTCCCGCTGCCGGCCGAGTTCATCGCCGTGCTGGCGGCCCGCTACACGCTGATGCATGCGCCGGCAGGGCCGGAGGAAGCGCGAACGGTGCAGGCGGTGCTGACCAATGGCAGCACGGGCCTGAGCGCGGCGCAGATGGCCGCGCTGCCGGCACTGCGCCTGGTGCATGCCTTCGGCGCCGGCTACGAGGCGATCGACCTGGCGGCGGCGCGCTCGCGCGGCGTGATCGTCAGCCATGCGCCGGGCGCGAACGACGCGACGGTGGCCGACCATGCGATGGCGCTGCTGCTGGCCGTCTCGCGCGGCCTGGTGCCGGTGGACCGGGCGGTGAAGGCGGGCGGCTGGGAAGGCAGCCGCGCCGCGCGGCCGACGCTCAACGGCCGGCGGCTCGGCATCGTGGGCATGGGTCTGATCGGCCAGAAGATCGCCCGGCGCGCGGAGGCCTTCGACATGCAGGTGGCGTATCACACGCGGCAGCCGCGGCTTGAATTGCCTTACGCGCATCACAGGTCCTTGCTCGCCCTGGCCGAGGCGAGCGACTGCCTGGTGCTGGCCTGCCCGGGCGGGGCGGTGACGCGGCATATCGTCAATCGTGAAGTGCTGCGTGCGCTGGGGCCGAAGGGCTTTCTCGTCAACATCGCGCGTGGCAGCGTCGTGCACACCGGCGACCTGATCGCCGCGCTGCAGGCGGGCGAGATCGCGGGGGCAGGTCTTGACGTGCTGGAGGACGAGCCCGAGGTGCCGGCCGAACTGGCGGCGATGGATCAGGTGGTGTTGACGCCGCACATGGCGGGGCGGTCACCGGAGGCGCAGCGGGCGCAGTTGGAGCGGCTGATGGCAGCGGTGGATGCGGTGCTTGTTGCTGGCGGCGTGCCGGCGAATGTCGTGAGCTGACGCGGGAGATTGTGGTTGCAACGCTGCCGCCCGGGCCACAGCGTTGCCGGCGCCGGTGGTCTTTCTCGTCGACCACGCCAACCCCACTCTTCCGCGAGCGAATCAGATTCCGCTTCGATCAGCCTTCAGATCCGGATGCCGCAAGCCCGGTGCAACGTCGTCGGCAACTGCCACCACATTCTTCGCGGCCCCGCCCCACCCATGATCCGTCAGGTCCACGATGACCCCGCTCGGGTCCTTGTACTTGACCTCGTAGAAGCTGTTGCCCTTCACCGGCACCTCGCCCATGTAGTAGGTGCCGCCGGCGGCCTCGCAGTCGCGCCGGGCCTGGCCGATCTCGTCGACCCAGAAGCCGATGTGGTGCAGGCCCACGTAGTCGCGCCCGCGGTCGCCGGCGGCCTCGTCGGTCTTGTAGTTCAGCAGCGCGACGCACATGACGCCGTCGCTCAGGTAGACGCCCCGCGCCAGCGAGGAATCGGTCTCGCCGACCTTCTTCATGCCGAAGGCCTGCTCGTAGAAGGGCGCGACGGCCCAGGGGTCGGGAACGGAAATGGCGAGGTGACGCAGCTTGCCGGACATGGGAGGAACTCCTGTTGATGTGGTGAGGTTCATATGTATACATTACGTTCAATATGTATTCAATGATGCCGATCAACAAAGCGCAGCGCCCGCTGGTGGCTAGAATCGGCGCCGCCTCGTCTCCTCGTCGCTCCACCAACAACCAGGGATCGGTTCATGGGTATCGCCTCCGCCAGCATCTGCCGCAGCCTCACCGACGACATCGTCAGCGGCCGGCTGCCGCCCGGCCAGAAGCTGGAGGAGGTGGCGCTCGCGGCCCGCTTCGAGGTCTCGCGCACGCCGATCCGCGAGGCGCTGCGCGAGTTGCACGCGCGCGGCCTGATCGACCTGCAGCCGCGCAAGGGCGGCATCGTCCGCACGATCGGGCTGGACGACCTGACCGACATGCTGGAAGCGATGGTCGAGCTCGACGCGCTGTGCTGCCGCATCAGCGCCGAGCGCATGAGCGCCGTGCAGAAGAAGCAGCTGCAGATGGTGCAGGAGCAGAGCGCCGAGTGCGTGGCCAGCGGCGACGAGGCCGGCTACCTGAAGCTGAACCGCCAGTTCCACGAGCTGATCGGCGCCGGCGCGCAGAACCGCAGCCTCACCGCGATGCTGGCCAGCCTGCGCGAGCGGATGGCGCCGTTCCGCGCCGCGCAGGCCCATGTCGAGCGGCGCCTGAGCGTGGCGCACGAGGAGCACGACGCGATCCTGAAGGCCATCATGGCCTCCGACGCCGAGGCCTCCTACGAGGCGATGCGCAACCACACCGCCCGCCTGTCGATCAATGTGCTGGATCTGCTGAAGCAGCAGCAGCAGGCCGGCGGCGCGAAGGCCGCCGTGCCGGACGCGCCGGCCGTGGAACCCGCGCCCGCGCCCAAGCCCCGCGCCAGCGCCAAGGCCGCGGCGAAAAAGCCCGCCACCAAGACCTCCGCCCGCAAGCGCGCCGCCTGATCCGCGGCGCCGCCGCCGGCCTGCCCGCCGCGGGGCAGGTGCAGCGCTGCGTGCCCGCATTTCGATTCAGTCAGGAAATCGCTGAATCGATCGAAACAATGCGTTTGCATGGAAGTGTCGGCGCCGCTTCAATGGCGGCCATGGCAACGCTCACCGACACCGATCTCCTGCGCACCGAAGACGCCCGCATGCTGCGTGGCCGTGGCGGCTTCGTCGCCAACCAGCAGCTGCCGCAGACGCTGCACGCGGTCTTCGTGCGCAGCCCCCACGGCCATGCGCGCATCGCCGGCATCGAC
>NZ_LYVQ01000226.1 GCF_001984095.1 Pelomonas sp. KK5 | reverse complement strand
CCGCCGAAGCGGGCCAGGCCGAGCAGCAGTTGCAGCACCGCCGCGCCGCCCCACTGCAGCACCCGCGCCGCGGCCAGCAGCCGAAAACGCTGCGCCCGCGTGGCCCACAGCGTCAGCCATTGCGAGGCGGCGCCGGCCAGCACCGCCAGTGGCAGCCACCAGGCCAGGGCCAGGTCTTGCCACAGCGCCCAGGCGCCACCGACGAGCACGGCGGCCAGCACGACCACCGCCAGCACCCGCAGGCAAAGCGCCATCAGCCGCGCCGCCTCGCCCTCGTCGGGCTCCATCGGCAGCGCAAACTCGTAGCGCGCGCAGCCGACCACGGCCAGGTTCGCCGCCACGGTCCAGACCAGCGCGAACTGGCCGAACTCGGCCGGCGTGTACAGCCGCGTGAGCCAGGGCCCCAGTAGCAGGGGCAGCGCCTGCGCCAGCGCGCCGCCGGCCAGCAGCGTCAGCGTGGAACGCAGCAGGTTGGAGCGCATCTACTCCAGCGCTTGCATCAATGCTTGCACGACCTGATCCTGCTGCGCCTCGGTGAGGTCCGCACTCATCGGCAGGCTGATGACACGCTCCGCGGCCCGTTCGGCCTGCGGCATTGAAACGTCCTGCGCATAGGCCGGCTGGCGATGCAGCGGCTTCGGATAGTGGATCGCCGTCGGGATGCCGGCCGCGTTCAGCGCCGCCTGCACCTTCGCGCGTTCATCGACCATCACGGTGAACTGCGCCCACACGCAGTCGCGGTCCTGCCGCACGGCCAGGCGCTGGAGCGGTAGTTCCGCAAGCAGCCGCTGGTAGCGCTCGCCGATCGCCAGCCGGCGCTCGATCTCCCAGTCGAAGCGCTCGAGCTTGCCCAGCACCACCGCGCACTGCAGCGTGTCCATGCGGCCGCCGACGCCCAGGCGCGTGTGCGTGTAGCGCTGGCTCTGGCCGTGCACGCGGATCTCGCGCGCGGCCTGCGCCAGCGCGTCGTCGTCGGTGAACAGCGCGCCGCCGTCGCCATAGCAGCCCAGCGGCTTGCTGGGGAAGAAGCTGGTGGCGCCCCAGGTGCTGAGGCCGCAGCTCTGGCGGACCTTGTGCCCGCCGCCGGGCCGCCCCAAGGCGGGCAGCGCCCCTTGGGGGCCAGAGCGCAGCGACTGGGGGGCCCAATAACTTGCGCCGAAGCTCTGCGCCGCGTCCTCGATGACCGGCAGGCCGAGCGCATTGATCTCGTCCATGTCGGCCACCTGGCCGTACAGGCTCACCGGCATGATGGCCTTCGTGCGCGGCGTGATCGCGGCCCGGATCTTCGACACGTCGATATTGCAGCTGTCCGGCTCGATGTCCACGAACACCGGCTTCAGCCCGGCCAGCACGATGGTCTCGGCGGTGGCGGCGAAGGTGAAGGGCGTGGTGATCACCTCGTCGCCCGGTTGCAGGTCCAGGCTCATCAGCGCGATCAGCAGCGCCTCGGTGCCGCTGGCGACGGTGATGCAGTGCTTCACGCCGACCCGCGCGGCCAGCGCCGTCTCCAGCTCCTTGACCTCGGGGCCCATGATGTACTGGCCGTGGTCCAGCACGCGCTGGATGCGGGCGTCGATGCTGGTCTTCAGCGCGGCGTACTGGGACTTCAGGTCGATGAAGGGCAAAGAACTCACAGGGACTCCACGGTGTCGCCGCTCAGGCGGTACTTCTCGCCAGTGGCGGGGCAGGCGGCTTCGCCCGCGTCATTGAATTCGAGCCGCTCGCCATGGCGGCTCATCCAGCCGATGCGCCGCGCCGGCACGCCGACCATCAGCGCGAAATCGGGCACGTTCTTCTGGACCACGGCACCTGCACCGACGAAGGCATAACGCCCGATCTCCACGCCACAGACGATCGTGCAGTTCGCGCCCAGCGTGGCGCCCCGGCGCACCACCGTGCGGCGGTACTCGGCCTTCTTCACGACGGCGGCGCGCGGGTTGTAGACGTTGGTGAACACCATGCTGGGGCCGCAGAAGACATCGTCTTCCAGCGTCACCGCGTCGTAGACCGACACATTGTTCTGGATCTTGCAGCCATTGCCGATCTGCACGTCGTTGCCGACGTAGACGCCCTGCCCCAGCGAGCAGCCCGCGCCGATGCGCGCACCCGGGCTCACATGGGCGAAGTGCCAGACCCTGGTGCCTTCGCCGATCTGCGCGCCATCGTCGACGATGGCCGATTCATGTTTCCACATAGCTTGCTCAGAACACCAGAGGGAGACCGACGCGCTGGCCGTCGCGCGCGCTGCGATAGGCGGCCACCAGGATCTCCAGCGAGCGCAGGCCCTCGTAGCCGTCGACCGCGGCATCGCCCTCGCCACGCAGCGTGCGGATCACGTTGTCGTAGTAAGCCGCATGGCCGAAACCATAGACGCTGGCGGTCTCATAACTGGCTGCCTTGACGGCATCGTCGTCATGGCGAGGCTCCGAGAATTCCCAGTGCTCGATCTTGTTGACCGCGGTGCCGCCGATCTTGACCGTGCCCTTCTCGCCGAGGATGGTGATCGAGCCCTCGAGGTTTTGCGGATAGGTCAGCATCGTCACGTTGATGGATGCCAGGCCGCCGTGGCGCAGGCGCAGGCTCATCACGCCGGTGTCCTCGGCCTCGATGTCGCGGTCCAGCGTGGCGGTGTAGGCGTGGACGTTGTCCACCGGGCCGACCAGCCAGTCCAGCAGGTCCACGTAGTGGCTGGCCTGGTTCATGAAGGCGCCACCATCGAGATCCCAGCGGCCGCGCCACTTGGCGGCGTCGTAGTAGCTCTGCGGGCGGGTCCAGAACACGTTGACGGTGCTCAGGAAGATGCGGCCGAAGCGGCCCTGCTCGATCGCCCGCTTGACCAGTTGCACCGTCTCGTTGAGCCGGTTCTGCTTGACGACGAAGAGCTTGACGCCGGCATCGCGGCAGGCGCGCACCATGGCCATGCCTTCCTCGAACTTCGTCGCCATCGGCTTCTCGGTCAGCACGTGGCGGCCGGCGGCGGCGACCTGAATGGCCTGCTGCGAATGCAGGCCTGAGGGGCTGGCCAGCACGACCACGTCGGGTTCGCAGCCGGCCAGCAGCGCGGCCAGGCTCGCGAAGCCCGGCGCGCCCGTGGCAGCGGCCGCTGCAGCCAGCGCGGCGGCATTCGTGTCGCACACGCCCACCCACTCGGCGCGACCGGCGTGGCGGGCCAGGGCCTCGATGTGGTTCTTGGAAATGCGCCCGCAGCCAACAAGGGCAAAACGGACGGGGCGGTCGGGAATCAGCATGGGCCGGGATTCTACGTAGCCACACACACTAAAATCCCGCCCTCAATTCCGAACCCATCCATGAACACGACGACCACCCCCGCCGCGCCCGACGAGAACAAGCTGATCACCGAACGCCGCGAGAAACTGGCCGCCATCCGCGCCAAGACCGCGGTGCCGTTCCCGAACGACTTCAAGCCGCAGCACCGCGCGCAGCCGCTGCAGGAGCAATACGGCGAAGTCGCCAACGAGGAACTGGAGCCCCAGGGCGTGGCCGTCAGCGTGGCGGGCCGGCTGATGCTCAAGCGCGTGATGGGCAAGGCCTCCTTCGGCACGCTGATGGACGGCACCGGCCGCATCCAGCTCTTCGTCAGCAAGGATGCCGTCGGGGAAGACAGTTATGCCGAGTTCAAGCACCTGGACATGGGCGACATCGTCGGCGCCGAGGGCACGCTGTTCCGCACCCGCACCGGCGAGCTGTCGGTCAAGGTGACGACGCTGCGCCTGCTGACCAAGAGCCTGCGCCCTCTGCCCGACAAGTTCCACGGCATGGCCGACCAGGAACAGAAGTACCGCCAGCGCTACGCCGACCTGATCAGCGACGACAGCGCCCGTGCCCGTTTCGTCGCACGCTCGAAGGCCGTGTCGTCCATCCGCTCGTACATGGTGGACAACGGCTTCCTCGAGGTCGAGACGCCGATGCTGCACCCGATCCCCGGTGGCGCCAACGCCAAGCCCTTCATCACGCACCACAACGCGCTGGACCAGGAGATGTACCTGCGCATCGCGCCGGAGCTGTACCTGAAGCGGCTGATCGTCGGCGGCTTCGAGCGCGTGTTCGAGATCAACCGCAACTTCCGCAACGAAGGCATCTCGGTTCGGCACAACCCCGAATTCACGATGATGGAGTTCTATGCGGCCTACTGGAACCATCACGACGTGATGGACTTCACCGAGCAGGTGCTGCGCCACGCCGCCATCGCGGCCACCGGCAGCGCCGCCATCACCTACAACGGCAAGCCGGTGGACCTGGACAAGCCCTTCACGCGGCTGTCGGTGCGCCAGTCGCTGATCGTCCACGCGGGCCTGAGCGAAACCGAGGCGGATGACGCCGAGGTGCTGCGCGCGGTGATGAAGAAGCACGGCGAGGAAGCGCCCAAGCACTGGGGCCTGGCCGAGCTGCAGTTCGGCGTGTTCGAGGCGGTGGTGGAAGAGCAACTCTGGCACCCGACCTTCATCATCGACTACCCGGTCGAGGTCTCGCCGCTGGCCCGCGCCTCGGACAGCAACCCGAAGATCACCGAGCGCTTCGAGCTGTTCATGACCGGCCGCGAGTACGCCAACGGCTTCTCCGAGCTGAACGACGCCGAGGACCAGGCCGCGCGCTTCCAGTCGCAGGTGGCCAACAAGGACGCTGGCGACGAGGAGGCGATGTTCTTCGACGCCGACTTCATCCGCGCGCTGGAATACGGCATGCCTCCGACCGGCGGCTGCGGCATCGGCGTCGACCGGCTGATGATGCTGATCACCGACAGCCCGTCGATCCGCGACGTCATCCTCTTCCCCGCCCTGCGTCGGGAAGGCTGATGGAAAAAGAAGAGGCCCCGCGGGGCCTCTTCTGCTTTCAGGACTGCCTGAACTGCGGCGCCCGCTTCTCCAGGAAGGCGCCCATGCCCTCGCGCTGGTCGTCGCTGCCGAACAGCGCGTGGAAGTAGCGCCGCTCGACACCGACGCCCTCGCTCAGCGGCGCCTGGTAGGCCAGGTTCACCAGCTCCTTGATCAGCATCACCGAAGGGCCGCTGAAGCCGTTGATCGTCTCGGCGGCGGCCAACGCCTCGGTCATCAGATCCGCGGCCGGCACCACGCGCGAGACCTGGCCCGCGCGCTCGGCTTCGGCCGCGTCCATCATCCGTGCGGTCAGCAGCATGTCCATCGCCTTGCTCTTGCCGATCGCGCGGGGCAGGCGCTGCGTGCCGCCGGCGCCGGGGATGATGCCCAGCTTGATCTCGGGCTGGCCGAACTTGGCCGTGTCGGCGGCGATGATGAAGTCGCACATCATCGCCAGCTCGCAGCCACCGCCCAGGGCGAAGCCCGCCACCGCGGCGATCACCGGCTTGCGGACCTGCAGGATGGTCTCCCAGTTCTTCGAGATCAGCCCGCTCTTGAAGGCGCTCATGAAGGTGTGGGGCAGCATGGTCGGGATGTCGGCGCCGGCGGCGAAGGCGCGCTCGGAGCCGGTCAGCACGATGCAGCCGATGGCCTCGTCGGCATCGAAGGCGAGCAGGGCCTGGCCCAGTTCGTCCATCAGCTGGTCATTCAGCGCGTTCAGCTGCTTGGGGCGGTTCAGCGTGATCAGGCCGGTCTTGCGGGCGCCTTCGCCGCGCACTTCGGTGAGGATGCATTCGTAGCTCATGGTGCGGTCGACTCCTTCTTGATTTCGGATGGCTGAACTATAGGAGCCTCCTGCAAGGGCGCCTCGTCCAGCATCAGGTCGACGAAGTTCTCGCCGTCCTCGCGGATCAGCAGGCGCACCGGCAGGTATTGCAGCGAGGGCGCCAGCCACACCTCGGCCACCAGGTCACCGCCGCCCGGGGCGCGGGTGGGCTGCAGGTGCCAGGCCGCGAGCCGCCCCAGCGGCGTGTCCAGACGCTCCTCGCCCAGCACGCGGTAGCCCCACAGGTACTGGCGCCTGGGCAGCGCCAGCGGCAGCTCGACGACCAGCCCCGGCCGCATCTGCTGGCGGCCGGTGAGGAAGAGCCAGGTCAGCTGCACGAACTGGCTGGCCGAGTCCTGCAGGCCCGCGGGTGCGCGCTCGTCGCGGCCGTCGGGGAAGGTGATGCGCTGGGGCTCGAAGCGCAGCGTGCGGCGTTGGCGCGGGGCGAAGAGCACGCGGGTGTCCTCGTCGAAGCGTTGCGGCGCGATGCCCTGCGGCGTCAGCTGCCCCTCGCTGACCATCGCGCGCGAGACCAGGGGCGCGATCTTCGGGCCCACGGCCACCACCAGCCGCACCTGGTAGCGGCTGCCCTGGCGCTGCCACTCGACGCTGGAATGCCCGCTGACCGGGCCGCGGAAGTTGCCGCTGAGCCGGTAGCTGAGGCGGGTGGACAGCGGCCATTCGGGGCCGGGCTCCACATCGGCGCCGAGGTCGGGCGCCAGCGGCGGCAGGCCGGCCAGCAGTTCATCGCCAACGGCGGATTCGAGCGGCGTCTGCGGGGGCTCGACGGGCGCCGGTTCGGTCCGGTTGCTCGGCAGGGGCATGCGCCGGAACGGGCGTGCCGCCGGTTTCGCCGCCTGCACCTGCATCGGCCTGACGAAGCTCACGTTCAGCGGCGGCGGCAGCGGCGCCATGGCCCGCCAGTCGCCACCGGGCAGCTGCGAGATCACGGCCAGGTGCGCCAGCAGCACCGCCGCCGCCAACCCCGCGGCCAGTGCGGCTCTCAGCCGCCTTGCAGCCATGCCCGGCGCAGCGCAGCGGCCGGGGCCTTGTCGTCCGGGGCCAGGGCCAGCGGCGCGCCGCCGGGGGGCGTATCGGGCAGCTCGGCGGCCAGCTCCAGCAGGCGCTGGTCACGCGAGACCAGCAACTGCAGCGCCTTCTTCTCGCCGGCCGCCTGCGTGGGCAGCAGATCGTCCAGCCGGCGCAGGCGCCAGCCGTTGCAGGCCAGCAGTTCGTCGCCGGCGCAGAGGCCCGCCGCCTGCGCGGCCGAACCGGCCAGCACCTGGCTCACCCGCGCGCCGGTCAGCGCGCTCTCGCTGACGCGCAGGCCCAGCCGCTGGGCCGTCGTGGCCCGCTCGGCCCGGCAGTTCACGCCGACACCCGCGAGCAGCGGCTGCAGCGGCAGCTCGTCGGTGCCATGGACCCAGTCGCGCAGTGTCGCAGCCAGTTCGGCACCGCCGAGCCGGGTGGCCGCCTCCAGCACGTCGGCCTCGGAGATCGGCCCGCCTTCGCTGCTGCGCCACAGCTCGCGCATCAGCGCGTCGAGGCTCGCGCCGCCACCGGCAGCACGCATCGTCAGGTCCAGCGCCAGGCCCAGCAGCGCGCCCTTGGCGTAGTAGCTGATCGTGCTGTTGGGCGAGTTCTCGTCGGGCCGGTAGTACTTGATCCAGGCGTCGAAGCTGGCCTGCGCCAGGCTCTGCACCTTGCGGCCCGGCGCGGCCTGCACGCCGTTGAGGTGGCCGGCCAGCAGCTTCAGGTAGCGCGCCTCGTCGATCAGGCCGATGCGGACCAGGAACAGCTCGTCGTAATAGGACGTCAGGCCCTCGAAGAACCACAGCAGCTCGGTGTAGTTCTCGCGCTCGTAGTCATAACGCCGGAATTCAGCGGGGCGCAGCCGCTTGACGTTCCAGCTGTGGAAGTACTCGTGGCTGATCAGGCTCAGCAGCGTGACGTAGCCCTCGCTGGTCTCCGGCTGGCCCAGGCGCGGCAGGTCGCGGCGGGGCGCGATCAGCGCGGTGCTGGCACGATGTTCGAGGCCGCCATGGCCTTCGTCGACGGCGTTCAGCAGGAAGGTATAGCCCGTCTCGCCGAAGGGCGCGCAACCCCAGAACTCGATCTGCGCGGCGCAGATCCGCCGGGCATCGGCCAGCAGGCGTTCGCCGTCGAAGGACGGCAGCGCCCCGGCGACGACGAAGCGGTGCTCGACGCCACCCGCCTCGAACCGGCCCTGCCAGAACGCACCGAGCTCGACCGGATGGTCGACCAGTTCGTCGTAGCCGGCAGCGACATAACCGTCACCGTCGACTGACATGCCGGTCGCCACCCGCCAGCCTTCGGGCAGTCCGCGCAGGCGCAGCCCATGGGCGCCGTCTTCCTGCCCGTGCACGCGCAGGCACAGGCTGGTGCCGTTGAAGAAGCCGCGCCGGCTGTCCAGCCAGGCGGCGCGCACCGAGGTGTCGAAGGCGTAGACGCGGTAGCTCAGTGTCAGCGGCACGCCGGCTGCGCAGCCGGCCCGCCATGTGGCCTTGTCCAGCTGCTGCAGCGGCACGGCCCGGCCCTGCTGCTCGGCGTGCAGCCCGCTCAGGTGGCGAACGAACTCGCGCAGCAGGTAGCTGCCTGGAATCCAGGCCGGGAGGCTGACGACTTGCTGCGCGGCGGGAGCGTCGATCGTCAGCGTGACGCGGTAGACGTGGTCACGCGCTTCATCCAGCGCGATCTCGTACCGGACCGGTGCCATCGATCAGCTGCCCGCGGCGGCCAGAAAGCAGCACAGCGCGGCCACGGCGCTGAGCCGGAAGCGCGGCGTCAGCCAGGCGGCGGCACCGAGCTGCGGGTAGTAGCGGCGGTCGATCAGGTAGCCGGCCACCAGCATCGCGCCGTGGACCACCAGCCCCGAGTAAGGCGGCATCAGCACGCCGATCCAGGCCACCACCGACGGCAGCACCCCGATCACGAAGGGCCGGGACGACACGGGGGCCGTCTGGCGCGCCGCCAGGCCCCAATAGATGCCGCCGAGGAAGGAGATCACCAGCGCCGCGTAGGACGACAGCGAGGTGGTGACGAAGGTGTGCTGGTCCAGGTCGCGGCCGCCGATCAGCCAGACCAGCGCCGTGCCGATGACGAAGGGCACCAGGCCCGCATAGGCCAGGCGCAGGGCCAGGCGGTTCGGCGTGGCGGCGGTCTCGATGGGGACGGCGGCGGTGACGGCAGGATTCATGTCGGTCGTTCAGGACTTGGCGGCGGGCAGCAGGCGGCGCTCGAGCTGCTCGGCGGTCAGCGCACCGGGCGCGCGCGAGCCGTCCTCGAAGATCACGCCGGGCGTGCCGTTGATGCGCAGCTTGCGCGACAGGGCCAGGTTGCGCTCGATGGCGGTCTCGTCGCAGGCGCCCATCGTCTTCGGCGGCGCCTTGCCGTCCAGCATCCAGCTCTGCCAGGTGGCCATCTGCTCCTTGGAGCACCAGATCGCGCGCGTCTTCTCGGGCGAATCGCCGCCCAGGATGGGGATCAGGAAGGTGTAGACGGTGATGTCCTTGACGTCCTGCAGGGACTTCTCGAAGCGCTTGCAGTAGCCGCAGTTGGGATCGGCGAAGACGGCGATCTTGCGCGTGCCCTTGCCGCTCTTCCAGACCATCGCGTCCTTCACCGGCAGCGTGGCGAAGTCCACCTGGTTCAGCTTGTTGACGCGCTCCTCGGTGAGATTCTTGCGCGCCTTCAGGTCGATCAGGTCGCCCTCGATCAGGTAGGAGCCGGTGGCATCGGTGTAGCGGATCTCGCTGCCGAAGCGCACTTCCCAGAGGCCCGGTATCGGCGAGGGCCGCACCTCGTCGATCTTGGGCAGGTTGGCCAGCTTCTCGGGCAGGCTCTTGCGGATCACCGCCTCGTTGGCCTGGGCCGCGCCCAGCAGGGCCGCCATCAGGCCGGCCAGCGCCAGCCACTTCGGAAATCGGACTGCTCGGTACATCGTCATCGTCTTTCTTTCAGATTCCCAGTGCTCGGCCGGTGAGCCAGCGTTTCAGTGGCGCCGCGGCATCGAGCGCCGACAGGCCGGTATTGCGCAGCGTGCGGGCCAGCGGCGCGGGGCTCGCGAACAGGCGCTGCAGCCCGTCGGTCACCTCGCCCATCAGCCAGTTGTCGGCCAGGCGCTCGCGTTCGTAGCGGCGCAGCAGGCGTTCGTCGGAAAGCGGCCGCCAGGGCTCGCGCTCGCGGATCACGCGGGCCAGCGCGGCCACGTCGGCCAGGCCCAGGTTCAGGCCCTGGCCCGCCAGCGGATGCACGACATGGGCCGCGTCACCCAGCAGCGCCCAGCCGGGGCCGACCACGGCGTCCGCCCGGCCCAGCGCCAGCGGCCAGGCCGCTCGCGCGCTGCCCAGGCGCAGGTGGCCGGCAGCGCCGCCGGTGGCCTCGTTCAGCGCGGCCTCGAAGCTGGCGGCATCGCAGGCCAGCAGTTCGGCCGCCCGCGCCTCGGGCAGCGACCAGACCAGGCCGTAGGAAGCGCCCGGCGCCGGCCGTTCGAAGGGCAGCAGCGCCAGCACGTCCGGCGCGCGGAACCACTGGCGGGCCGTGCCCTGGTGCGGCTGGTCGGACACCAGCCGGGCGGCGATCGCCAGTTGCCCGTAGCTGCGCGACTCGAAGCGCACGCCCAGGGCGGCCCGGGCGGCGGAATCGCGGCCCTCGCACAGCGCGGTCAGCTGAGCCTGGACGTTAGTGGTGTCGTGCAGCACCTGCACATGGGGCGAGAAACGCAGGGCCGCGTCGAGCTGCTGCTCCAGCGCGGCGGCGTCGACGATGAAGGCCAGCTCGGCCACGCCCTGCTGCCAGGCCGAGAACTCCAGCAGCGCGCCGGCGCGGTCGCCGGCCACCTGCATGTCGTAGACCGGCGACAGTGCGTCGGCCGGCAGCGCGTCCCAGACGCGCAGCTCGCGCAGCAGCGCCACCGACGCGGCGTTCAGCGCATAGGTGCGCAC
>NZ_LYVQ01000225.1 GCF_001984095.1 Pelomonas sp. KK5 | reverse complement strand
CCCGCCGCAGGCGCAGCAGCCGCCAGCCCGCCCGCCGGCGCCGCCGCAAGGCCGGCCGCCTGGCCGGGAGGGCGGACGGGAGGGTGGACGGGAGCGAGGTCGGGAAGGACGGCCGGCAGGCAAGCACGAGGCGCCCGACAAGCACGAAGGCGGGCATTGATCGCACCCGCGGCCTGGCAGCGAGCGACATGGCGCTGTTCCCGAATCAGGAACAGTGCTTTGCGCGATGACTAGTGTTTTCCCTAGGGTCGGGTCATTACAGTTCAGGCCATGGACACGGCACTGAACACCACCCGGACGCCGCGAGCCAATCAACCCGATTGAATCGAAAGGAAGACACCATGAACAAGACCGCATTCGTTTTTGCTGCAGCCCTGCTGTCCGCCGGCGTGATGGTCGGCAGCAGCGCCTTCGCCGCCGACACCGGCGGCAAGACCCGCGCCCAAGTGGTCGCCGAGCTGGCCCAGGCCCAGAAGAGCGGCGAGCTGGCGGCCATCAACAGCGAAGACCCGCTGGCCGCGATTCGCTTCCACGAGCAGCAGTCCGCCGGCCAGGGCAAGACCCGCGCGCAGGTGCAGGCTGAACTGGCCCAGGCGCGCCAGAGCGGCGAACTGGCCGCGCTGAACAGCGAAGATCCTCAAGCCATCCAGCGCTTCAACGACCGCCAGTACGCCCACCAGGGCAAGACGCGCGCGCAGGTGCAAGCAGAACTGGCCCAGGCGCAGAAGAGCGGCGAACTGGCCGCCCTGAACAGCGAAGACCCGCTGGCGATCCAGCGCTTCGCCGCCAGCAAGGCCGCGAAGAAGACGGAAACGCTGGCCGAGTAAGCGCGCAGGCGCCTCGGTGCGATCCGTCGCGAGACCTTGATTTGGCCTGACCGGAGGGACTCGAACCCCCGACCTGCTGCTTAGAAGGCAGCTGCTCTATCCAGTTGAGCTACGGTCAGCCGAAGAAGGAAAGACGGAAGTTTAGCCGCCGATCAACACGTTCACGATCGCGTTGCCGATGCCCATCAGCGCCGCGCCGGAGATCAAGCCGGCGCAGATGGGCTCGCAGCCTTCCACCCAGCGGCGGTAGCCCGAGCTCTTCTTGTCCGTGAAGCGCTTGGACAGGAACCAGAAGGCCAGCGCGCCGATCCACATCGCCAGCGTCGACTCGGGCGGCAGCACCACGCCCAGGCCCACCGACACGGCGGAGATCTGGAAGCGGCCGCGGCTGGCGATGCGGGCCACCTCCAGCACGATCGCGCTGACGACGGCGAAGCCCACCGCGATGACGGCCGAGGTCGGCAGGCCCTTCAGGCCCTTGGCGATGATCTCGGCCACGCCCTTCCACTGGATGGCCGCGGGCATCGAGAACTGCTCGCTGACCAGCGTGGAGATCGAGCGCACGCCGTTGGCATCGGCCGGCAGGAAGAGCAGGAAGAACAGCGGCACGCAGGCCAGCACGCCCGAGACGATGCCGATCACGTGGCCGATCACCTGGTGGCGCGGCTTGCCGCCCAGCATGTAGCCCGGCTTGATGTCGGACAGCAGGTTGGCGGCGTTGGCGGCGATCTCGCTGGTCATGCCGGCGGGCAGCAGGTTGCTGGCCGGGTTGCTGCGGTCGATCGCGCCCATCGTGAACTGGGTGATCTTGGACAGCGAGCCGGTCGGGGTCCAGGACGTCAGCGCCATCGAGTTGGTGCAGATGATGGTCAGCACGAAGATCAGCGGCAGCGAGACCAGGGCCAGGAACAGCGGCACGCCGAAGAACACGTGGGTGACCCAGGCGCCGAGGAAGCCGAACACCGGCACGCCGACGTAGGAGACCCACAGCGGCACCTCGATGTCCTTCAGGATGTCGGTGCCGGGCTCGGCCTTGTCCTTCTTGCGGCCGGCCATCGACTTGAAGGCCGAGGTGAACAGCTCCGGCTTGGCCAGCAGGCCCACCAGCGAGCCGGTCACCATCATCGCCACGCCCCACCACATCGACCACTGGTTGACGATCTCGGCACGCGAGAGCGGCACCAGCGCGCCGGTCGGGCCGACGCGCGGCGCGATGTCGCCGATCTGGATCATGATCGGCGCGAGGATCGCGAAGTTGATGAAGGAGCCCAGCATGCAGCTGGTGGCCACGGCGATGCCCATCAGGCCGCCGACGCCCATCATCGCCACGTCGGCGGTGAGGCGCAGGCCCAGCACGCGCAGGTCGGTGCCGAGGATCCTCGGGATCGCGAGATCGAACTTCGCGGCCGCCTCGTAGTAGTACTGGTCCAGCCGCTCATGGAAGGTCCAGGGCTCCTTCATGCCGGCCCACTTGTCCATGCGCAGGACCTTGAACTGCAGCAGGTTCATCCAGCCATCGCTGATGAGGGCCTGGTAGGCGGCGGCCAGGCCGGCCACCTTGGCCAGCAGGCGCGCCTTGTACATGCCCTCGCCGGCCTCGCCGGTGTAGAGGGAATCGAGCACCACGCCGCAGGCGCGGCCTTCGGGGAAAGGCAGCTGGTCCTCGTTGATGAAGCGGCGCTTCATCGGAAACGCCACCAGCACGCCGAGGATGGACACCACGGCGATCCAGATCATCAGCTGCCACCAGGGGATCAGCTTGCCGCTGACCATCATGTAGGCCACCAGGCTGGAGAACAGCGGCGTCACCACATAGCCGGCCGCCGTGGCGATCGACTGGGTGCAGTTGTTCTCCAGCACCGTGAAGTCCGAGGCCCAGCCGGCCGCATGCATCATGCGGAAGAGCGCGAAGGCCAGGATCACGGACGTGAGGCCCACGCCGATCGCGATGCCGGTCTTGGCGCCGATGTACAGGCCGGTGGCCGACAGCACGCCGCCGAGCAGGAAGCCGGTGAAGCCGGAGCGCAGGGTCAGCTGCGCCATCTCGCCGCGGTAGACGTTCCGGAACCACCACTCGTCCTTTTGGGCGCGAGTCCAGGTGCGGGTCTGCTCGTCGGTCAGTTGCTGGATAGCCATCGGTAATGCTTGAAGGAAAGGGATGGCCTCGATAAAGGCCGAAGGCGCGGATTGTCCCTGCCGGTTACGGCCGGTTTCCTCGGGGGATGCCCCAAGGAGGATGACAGGCGCTCACAAAAAAACCCGCTGCGGGCATCGCGCTCGCAGCGGGTCTTTTGGAAGTCGGAGCCGCGGGATTCTACCCGGCCGCCAGTGGCGCCAAAGGATAAGCGCCTGTCGCCGCGCGTCAATCGCGATCGCAGGCCGCATCGAAGAATCCGGCCATCGACAACAGCCCGGAGACGACGACGATGAACGGCCTGATGATGCAGCGCGCGCTGCTGGTGTCCTCGCTGCTGGTGCATGCCGAACGGCATCACGGCGGTCAGCAGGTCGTCTCGCGGCGGGTCGAGGGCGACGTCCATCGCTACAGCTTCCGCGAGATGGCCGCCCGTTCCCGCCGCGTCGCCAACGTGATGGATGCGCTGGGCATCGGCCCCGAGGCGCGCGTCGGCACGCTGGCCTGGAACGGCTACCGCCACCTCGAGCTGTACTACGGCGTCTCCGGCGCCGGCCGCGTGCTGCACACGCTGAACCCGCGCCTGCACCCGGACCAGATGGCCTGGATCGCCGACCATGCCGAGGACGAGGCGCTGTTCTTCGACCTCAGCTTCCTGCCGCAGGTCGAGGCGATCGCTGCGCGCGTGAAGACGATCCGTCATTTCGTCGCCTTATGTGACCGTGGCCACATGCCCGCCGCCAGCGCCATCCCCGGCCTGCTCTGCTATGAGGACCTGCTCGCCGCCGCCAGCGATGCCTATGCCTGGCCCGAGTTCGACGAACACCGCGCCAGCTCGCTCTGCTACACCAGCGGCACCACCGGCAACCCGAAGGGCGTGCTCTACAGCCACCGCTCCACGCTGCTGCACTGCTACGCCGCCGCGCTGCCCGACTCGCTGAACTGCTCGGCCCGCGACACGATCCTGCCCGTCGTGCCGATGTTCCATGTCAACGCCTGGGGCCTGCCCTATGCGGCCTGCATGGTCGGCGCCAGGCTGGTGCTGCCGGGGCCAGGTCTTGACGGGCGCAGCCTGTACGAGCTGTTCGAGAGCGAAGGCGTCACCGTCTCGGCCGGCGTGCCCACCGTCTGGCAGGGCCTGCTGGCCCACGTCGAGACCCACGGCCTGCGCTTCTCGACGATGCGCCGCACGATCATCGGCGGCTCGGCCTGCCCGCCTGCCATGATGCGGGCCTTCCAGGAAAGGCACGCGGTGGACGTGCTGCATGCCTGGGGCATGACCGAGATCAGCCCGCTGGGCACCGCCTGCGCGCTGAAGCGCCATCAGCTGGAATTGCCGGCCGCAGAGCGCTACCGGGTGCAGGCGAAGCAGGGCCGCGCGGTGTTCGGCGTGGACATCAAGATCGTGGACGACGCGGGCCGCGAACTACCCTGGGACGGCCAGACCAGCGGCGAGCTGCTGGTGCGCGGGCCGTGGATCGTGTCCGGGTACCTGAATGGCGAAGGAGGCTCGCCGCTGGTGGACGGCTGGTTCCCCACCGGCGACGTCTGCACGATCGACGCCGACGGCTTCATGCTGATCACCGACCGCGCCAAGGACGTGATCAAGTCCGGCGGTGAATGGATCGGCTCGATCGAGCTGGAGAACATCGCGATGTCCCACCCCGCCGTGGCGATGGCCGCCTGCATCGCCGCGCGGCATCCGAAGTGGGACGAACGGCCGCTGCTGGTCGTCGTGCGTCGGCCCGGCGTCGAGCTGGCGAAGCAGGACCTGCTGAACTTCTACACCGGCCGCATCGCCCGGTGGTGGACGCCGGACGACGTGGTCTTCGTGGACAGCATCCCGCTGGGCGCCACCGGCAAGATGCTGAAGAACCGGCTGCGCGAGCAGCACGGCGAGCACCTGATGACGACGGCAGTGCCGGCATGAGCACACTCGCCCTGACCCGCTGGCCCACGCTGGGCCGCACGCTGTTCCCCGGGCTGATGGCCTGCGGCGTCGTGGCCGCGGCGGCCACCTTTCTGTCGGAACACTACGGCGCGCCGGTGATGCTGTTCGCGCTGCTGCTGGGCCTGGCGATGAACTTCCTCTCGGCCGAGGGCAACAGCTGCGGCCCCGGCATCGGCTTCACGGCGCGCGAGCTGCTGCGCGTCGGCGTGGCGCTGCTGGGCCTGCGGGTGACGATCTCGCAGGTCGTGCAGCTGGGCTGGCAGCCGCTGGCAATCGTGCTGATCAGCGTGGTGCTGACGATCACGCTCTCGATGGTCGTCGCGAAGCTGCTGGGCTTCCAGGCCATCTTCGGCCTGCTGACCGGCGGTGCCACCGCGATCTGCGGCGCCTCGGCGGCGCTGGCGCTGTCGGCCGCGCTGCCGGCCCACCCGCAGAAGGAACGCGCCACGCTGTTCACCGTGATCGGCATCAGCTCGCTGTCCACGCTGGCGATGATCGCCTACCCGATGATCGTGCGCGCGCTGGGCCTGGACGAACACGCCGCCGGCGTCTTCCTCGGCGGCACGATCCACGACGTGGCCCAGGTGGTCGGCGCCGGCTACAGCCTCTCGCGCGAGACCGGTGACGTGGCCACCCTCGTCAAGCTGCTGCGCGTGGCGACGCTGCTGCCGGTGATCCTGTTCGCCTCGATGCTGACGCGGCGCCGTGGCGATGCGAGCGCCGGCCCGCGCCCGCCGCTGCTGCCCTGGTTTGCCGTCGCCTTCGCGATCCTGGTGGCCGTCAACAGCACCGGCCTGCTGCCCAAGGCCGTGCAGACGCTGGGCACGCAGATGTCCGGCTGGTGCCTGGTGGCGGCGATGGCCGGCATCGGCATGAAGACCCAGCTCAAGGATGTGATCACCGTCGGCTTCAGGCCGGTGGCGCTGATGCTGGGCGAGACGGTGTTCCTGGCCGCGCTGGTGCTGGGGCTGATGAAGTTCCTATAACGAAGAGATGGAGACAGAGACATGCATGCGATGACCCTCGACGACGACCGACCGGCCGTGGCCGGCGCGCCCGACGGCTACCTGGTCCGCCCCGCCCAGGCCTGGTTCGCCTTTGCGATGACCTTCGGCCTGATGCTGCTGGACTATGTGGACCGCCAGGTCATCGTCTCGCTGTTCCCGTACATCAAGGCCGACTGGGGCTTGAGCGACAAGCAGCTCGGCGGCCTGGTCTCGATCATCTCGCTGGTGGTGGCGCTGGGCGGCCTGCCGGTCGCGCTGCTGGCGGACCGGCTCAGCCGCGTGAAGAGCGTCGTCGTGATGGCGCTGGTGTGGAGCCTGGCCTCGCTGTCCTGCATGTTCTGCGGCAGCTACGGCCAGCTGTTCACCGCGCGGGCGCTGGTGGGCGCCGGCGAAGCGGGCTACGGCTCGGTCGGCGCGGCGCTGATCGCCAGCCTCTTCCCGCGCCGGCTGCGCTCTGGCCTGTTGGGCGCCTTCTTCGCGGCGGCCTCCTTCGGCTCGGTGCTGGGCGTGCTGCTGGGCGGCACGATCGCCGCGCACTGGGGCTGGAAGGCAGCCTTCGGCGCGGTCAGCGTGCCGGGCCTGGTGCTGGCGCTGCTCTACCTGTTCGTGCGCGACTACAAGACGGTGGAGATCGTCAGCCCCAGCGCCAGCGGCTCCTACCTGTCGGTGGGCACGCTGCTGCGCCGCACGGCGAAGACGCTGGCCCGCACGAAGACGCTGGTCTGGGCCTGCCTGGGCGCCGCGATGCAGCTGATCGTCGTCTCCGCGATCTGGTCCTGGCTGCCGAGCTTCCTGAACCGCGTGCATGGCATCCCGGCCGACCAGGCCGGCCGCCAGGCCGCGCTGGTGGTGCTGGCCGGCGCGCTCGGCGGCTTCATCTGGGGGCTGCTGGTGGATCGCGCGGCGCAGCGCTGGGCCGGCCGCCGGCTGCTGGGCGTGGCGCTGCTGTGCCTGCTGTCGATGGGACTGTTCCTGGTGGCCTTCGGCGTGCTCTCCGGCGCCGCGCAGTTCAAGCTGATCGTGCTCGGCGGCTTCGTGATGACCTGCACCGTCGGCCCGATCTCGGCCGTGGTGTTCGACGTGATCCACCCGGCCGTTCGCTCCACCGGCGCCGCCGTGCTCTCGCTCGCGCAGAACCTGCTGGGCCTGGCGATCGGGCCGGTGCTGACGGGCTGGCTGTCGGACGCCCTCGGCCTGCAGCAGGCCCTGACGCTGGTGCCGCTGTTCAGCGTGCTGGCCGCCCTCTTCTTCCTGCGCGCGATGCGCAGCTACGAAACCGACCTGCGCGCCGTCGCCGACGTGCGCCTGCAAGCTGCATAACCGAGAAGGAATCACCATGAACAGCAAGGCCATCCGTTTTCACGCCACCGGCGGCCCCGAAGTCCTGAAGCTGGAGACCGTCGAGGTCGGCGAGCCCGGACCGGGCCAGGTGCGCGTGCGCCACACGCGCATCGCGGTCAATTTCATCGACATCTACTTCCGCACCGGCCGCTACCCGGCGCCTCTGCCGAACGGCCTGGGCTCTGATGCCGTTGGCATCGTCGAGGCCGTCGGCCCCGACGTGTCCTTCCTCGCCGAGGGCGACCGCGTCGGCTACATGTTCGGCCCGCTGGGCGCCTACTCGGAGCGCCGCGTGATGCCGGCCGAGGTGCTGATCAAGCTGCCCGACGGCATCTCCGACGACACCGCCTCGACGATCATCATGAAGGGCCTCACCGCCCAGTACCTGTTCCGCCAGGTCTACCCGCTGCAGGGCGGCGAGACGATCCTCTATCACGCGGCGGCCGGCGGCGTCGGCCTGATCGCCTGCCAGTGGGCGAAGGCGCTGGGCGTGACGATGATCGGCACCGTCAGCTCCGACGAGAAGGCCGAGGCCGCGCTGGCCGCCGGCTGCACCCACGTCATCAACTACAGGCGCGAGAACTTCGTTGAAAAGGTGCTCGAGCTGACCGGCGGCAAGGGCGTGCCGGTCGTCTACGACTCGGTCGGCAAGGACACGCTGGCCGGCTCGCTGGACTGCCTGCAAAAGCGCGGCACCCTGGTCAGCAACGGCACCAGCTCCGGCCCGGTCGTCATCGACACGATGCAGCTCGCGGCCAAGGGCTCGCTGTGGGTCACGCGGCCGGCGATGGTGGACTACGCGCTGCCACGCCCGAACATGCTGAAGATGGCCGACGAGCTGTTCGACCTGGTGCTGGCCGGCAAGATCGTCAGCACGCCGCGGCAGAAGTTCGCGCTGGCCGATGCGGCCGAGGCGCACATCGCGCTGGAGTCGCGGGCGACGATCGGCGCGACGGTGCTCGTGCCATAACGGCGAACTTCAGCGGCGCGGCCGGGCGGCGGCGCGGCCCTGGGAAGGGCTGCAGCCGAACTGCCCCACATACCAGCGCGAGAAGCCGCTCGGCGCCGAGAAGCCCAGCAGCGCGGACACCTCGGTCAGGGGCCGGTCGCTGCCCGACACATGCCGCTCGGCCAGCTCCACGCGCAGCTGCGTGACGATGTCGGAGAAGCTGGTGCCCTCTTCCGCCAGCCGGCGCTGCAAGGTGCGGCAGACCAGGCCCAGGTGCTCGGCTACCGTCTCGATCGTGCAGCGGCCGCCGGGCAGCAGCAACAGCGCGGTGCGGCGCACATCGTCCAGCACCGGCGCCTGCCGGCCCTGTTGCTGGCGCTCGCTCAGCTGCGCATCGAGCAACTGCTGCGCATAGCGGGCCATGGCCGGGTCGGCCGTCGGGTTGCGGGTGTCCAGCTCGCCGCGGGCGCAGACGATGCCGTTGAAGTCGTGATCGAACTCCACGCAGGGACCGAACACCCGCAGGTGCGTGGACAGGTCGCGCGGCGCCGCGTGGGTGAAGCAGACGCGCCGCGGCTGCCAGTCCGCGCCGAGGAACTGGCGCAGCAGCCGCAGCGTGATGCCGGTCACCAGCTCGATCGACTGGCGCGTGCGGGCGCGCGCCTGGCCCACCGCCAGTTCCTCGCGGATCACGACGACGCCGGCAGCCTCCTCCATCACCAGCGACATCGCGCCGTTGAGCAGGCGCTGGTAGCGCATCAGCACGTTCAGCGAGTCGCGCAGCGTCGGCTGGTCGCGGATCAGCAGGCCCACCGGCCCCATCGTGCCGAGCTGCCGCAACTCGGCCATGCGCAGCCCGAAGGACTCGCAGCTCGACTGCTGCGCGGCGCGTTCCAGCAGCTCGCTGACCCGATCGGCCGGCACCTGCAATTCCGGCTCCTGGAGCACACGGGCATGCAGGCCGGCATCGGCCAGCAGGCGGCGCAGGTCGAGGCCGAAATGCTGGGCCACCTCGGCGAAATGGGTCAGGCTGGCGCCGCGGACGAAGGTGCTGCTCATGTGGCGCGCAATGGTAAGTGGCTGTCCGGTCAAGTCAAGCGTTGGCGGGTGCCCGATCGAATACTGCGGCCATCAGAAGACGAAGGAGACAAGCCGTGAACGTCATCACCAGCGCCGCGCTGACCCGCAGCATCCACGTGGAGCCGCTCACCTGCACGATCGGCGCCGAGCTGTCGAACGTGCAGCTCGGCGCCGCCGCGCACGATGCCGGCCTGATCGCCGAGATCCGCGCGCTGCTGCTGAAGCATCGCGTGCTGTTCTTCCGCGACCAGGACATCAGCCGCGCGGAGCACGTGGCCTTCGCCCGCCACTTCGGCGAGCTGGAGGACCATCCGGTGGTCGGCAGCGACCCGGAGCACCCGGGCCTGGTGCGCATCTACAAGTCGCCTGAGACGCCCGCCGACCGCTACGAGAACGCCTGGCACACCGACGCCACCTGGCGCGAGAAGCCGCCCTTCGGCTGCGTGCTGCGCTGCGTGGAGTGCCCGCCGGTGGGCGGCGACACGATGTGGGCGAACATGGTCGAGGCCTACGCGCGCCTGCCCGGGGACATCAAGGCGAAGATCGCCGGCCTGCGCGCCCGCCACAGCATCGAGGCCAGCTTCGGCGCGGCGATGCCGATGGAAAGGCGCCTGGCGCTGAAGGCCCAGTTCCCCGATGCCGAGCACCCGGTCGTGCGCACGCACCCCGAGACCGGCGAGAAGGTGCTGTTCGTCAACGGCTTCAGCACCCATTTCACGAATTTCCACACGCCGGAGCACGTGCGCTTCGGCCAGGACTACCAGCCGGGTGCCGCTCAACTGCTCAGTTACCTCATCAGCCAGGCGCAGATCCCCGAGTACCAGGTGCGCTTCCGCTGGAAGCCCAACTCCGTGGCCTTCTGGGACAACCGCAGCACCCAGCACTACGCGGTGATGGACTACCCGCCCTGCCACCGCAAGATGGAGCGGGCCGGCATCATGGGCGAGGCGACCTTCTGAGCATGGGCAAGACGCTCTCGATCAAGGCCCGGCTCACGCTGCTGGTGGCGATGCTGATGGCGCTGCTGGTGCTGGCCGTGTTCGCCAACCTGACGCGCCAGTCCCAGTCCGCGCAGGAACTGGCGGCCGCCTACACGCACGAGGCGCTGGCGCCCGAGGCGGCCGCCGCGCGCGCTGACAAGGTCAGGCAGGACTACGAGGCGGCCCTGTGGCGCAACGTCTCGATCACCGTGCTGGCCCTGGGCCTGTGCGGCACGATCGCCCTGCGCCTGACGCGCTCGATCGTCGCCGCGCTCGGGCAGGCCGCGCGGCTGGCGGAGGCCGTGGCGGCCGGAGACCTCCGGCACCGCCAGGGCGAGGACAAGCGCGGCCGCGACGAGCTCGCCGACCTGCTGCGCGCGCTGGACCGCATGAGCGGCGGCCTGGCGGACCTGGTGGGCCAGGTGCAGGCCGCCGCTC
>NZ_LYVQ01000224.1 GCF_001984095.1 Pelomonas sp. KK5 | reverse complement strand
AGCAAGGAGAGACGCGATGCCCGCCCACCGCCCCTGGCTCGCCGCCTACGGCGACATGCCCGCCGAGATCGATGCCGACGCCCATCCGAGCGTCGTCGCGCTGCTGGACGAGGCGATGCAGCGCCACGCGAACCGCACGGCCTTCGTCGCCTTCGGCCAGCGCCTGAGCTATGGCGAGGTGGACCGCCTGTCCGCGCGCCTCGCCGGTCATCTGCAGCGCGATCTCGGCGTCGCCAAGGGCGACCGCGTCGCGGTGATGCTGCCCAACCTGGCCGCCTTCCCGATCGCCCTGCTGGCGATCGCGCGCATCGGCGCCGTGCAGGTCAACGTGAACCCGCTGTACACGCCGCGCGAGCTGGCCCATCAGTTGCAGGACTCGGGCAGCAAGGTCATCGTGATCTTCAACGGCGCCACGCCCACGCTGGCCGGCATCATCGGCCAGACGGGCGTGCAGACGGTGATCACCGCCGCGCCGGGCGACGGCCTGCCGGTGGCGCTGCCGGCGCCGCCGGTCGACGCGCGGCTGGCGCACGCGATCCCGCTGGCATCGATCCTTGGCGGCGCCGACCCGGGGCAATACCTGACCCCGCCTCTTGCCGGAACCGACCTGCTGTTCCTCCAGTACACCGGCGGCACCACCGGTGTCTCCAAGGGCGCGGCGCTCTCGCACCGGAACATCATCGCCAACGTGCAGCAGTTCAAGGCGATCGCGCCGAACGCGCTGCGCGAGGGCCGGGAGGTGGTCGTCACCGCGATCCCGCTGTATCACATCTTCGCGCTGACGACGAACTTCATCTGCTGCTTCAGCATCGGCGCCGAGAACTGGCTGGTGCCGAACCCGCGCGACATGGAAGCCTTCATCAACGTGCTGCGCGATGCGCGCCCGACGCTGATGACCGGCGTGAACACGATCTTCGCCGGCATTGCCGCCCACCCGCGCGCCGCGGAGATCGACTTCTCGCGCCTGCGCCTGGCCGGCGGCGGCGGCACCGCCGTCGTCGAGGCCACCGCGCAGCGCTGGCAGGCGCTGACCGGCACCAGCATCCGCGAGGGCTACGGCCTCTCGGAGACCAGCCCCATCGTCAGCTTCAACACCGAGCAGGCCAGCGCCTTCAACGGCACGACCGGCGTGCCGGTGCCCTCCACCGACGTGCGCCTGCTGACCGAGGCCGGCCAGGACGCCGCGCCGGGCGAATCGGGCGAGGTCTGCGTCAAGGGCCCGCAGGTGATGAGCGGCTACTGGCAGCAGCCGGAGGCCAGCGCCGCCGCCTTCACCGCGGACGGCTACTTCCGCACCGGCGACATCGGCGTGTTCACACCCGAGGGCCTGCTGAAGATCGTCGACCGCAAGAAGGACATGATCATCGTGTCCGGCTTCAATGTGTTCCCGAACGAGGTCGAGGCGGTGGCCATGGCCTGCCCGGGCGTGGCCGAGGCGGCCTGCGTGGGCGTGGCGGACGAGAGGAGCGGCGAGGCGGTGCGGCTGTACGCGGTGCGTACGCCCGGCTCCGAGCTGACCGCCGAGCAGTTGCTCGATCACTGCCGCGGCGAGATGACGGCCTACAAGGTGCCGCGCCAGGTCGTCTTCATCGACGCGCTGCCCAAGTCCGCCGTCGGCAAGGTGCTGCGCCGCGAGCTGCGCGACAGCGCCGCCTGAATCAACACAAGCGGAGACCGGAATGGAACGAGCCAAGCCCGCCCGCCCCGTTGCATGGCGCTGGTACAACGAGAACCCCGGCTTCCAGCCGGCTACCTTGCCCAACGGCACGGTCATCAATTTCAGCGAGTGGCAGAAGGCCCTGCCGATCATCCGCATCGACGGCAGGCCGCCGCGCGCCGAGCCCGTGACCGAGGGCGTGTGGATGATCTGGGGCGTGTTCTACGGCCCGGTCGTGATCGAGCGGCCGAACGGCCTGATCGTCGTCTCCACCGGCGAGAACGCCGATGACGGCCGGCTGTTCCGCGAGATCATCCGCCGCGACATCTCCGACAAGCCCGTCATCGCGCTGGTCTACGACCACGCCCACTACGCCAAGGGCGCCGCGACCCTGCTCGACGGCGACCCCGCGATGATCCTCGCCCACCCCGACTCCGACCGCACGGTGCAGGCGTCCGGCTTCCTCGGCCTGCCGACGATCCCCGAGATGATGCCGGCGCTGGACGGCCGCGCCCGCATCCACTTCGGCACCGACATGCCCACCGAAGGCCCGGACGCCAAGGTCGGCGCCGCCGCGCTGGAACTGGGGAAGAAGAGCGCCTGGCTGCCCTGTACCCGCACCCTGGCCGACGGCGAGTCGATCACCATCGACGGGCTGGAGATCCAGGCCTTCCATGCGGTCACCGATGCCGAGGATTCGCTGAGCCTCTGGATCCCGTCGCTGCGCATGGTCGTCGACAACGTGCTGTGGCCCTGCCTGCCCAACCTCTACACGCTGCGCGGCGACCGCTACCGCGGGCCGGAGAACTGGATCGCGGCGCTCAAGAAGGTGCGCGACCTGGCGCCCGAGATCGTGCTGGATGTCGGCGGCGGCGCCCGGCCGCTGGTCGGCCGACAGTCGATCCAGGACACGACCAATGCAGTGATCGACGCCTCGCAGTTCGTCTACGACCAGGCGATCCGGCTCGCCAACCGCGGCGTGCGGATGCAGGAGCTGCGCCACCACATCGTGCTGCCCGAACACCTGCGCGAGAACCCGTACGTCAACGAGCTCTACGGCCAGATCGACACCTTCCCCGAGGCCTACGCGGGCCAGGCGCACGGCTGGTTCTCCGGCCATGCCGAGGACCTGCATTCGCTGCCGCGCGCAGTGGCCTCGGCCAACTGGCAGGCGCTGGCCGGCGGCGAGGCCAGGGTCCACGAGGCCTTCCTCGAGGCGCAGCGCACCGGCCAGCACCTGTGGGCCAAGGACCTGGCCATCGTGCTGACCGACGTGTGCCCGGACAACAAGGCCTACCGCCAGGCCCTGGCCGACAGCTTCCGCACGCTGGGCCGCTACAGCGCCGGCGTGATCACGCGCAACTTCTACATGGCCGCCGCGCGCAGCCTGGAGGGCGAAGCGGTGCACACGCTGGGCAGCGTGCAGGACGCGGACTGGGTGATGGCCGACGCGGCCCGCGCCGTGAACCACCTGCGCACGCGGCTGGACCCGGAGCTGGCGGCCGGGCAGGAGGGCGTGCTGGCCTTCGAGATCGGCGGCGTGGCCGGGGCGCTGCATGTCCGCAACGGCGTGGCCGAGTTCGTCGCCGAGCCGGCACGGCACTACCGCCAGCCGGACGCGACGATCGTCGCCGAGCCGCCGCTGTTCGCCCGCTACTTCCGGGGCGAGCTGGGCGCCGCCGCCTTCATCGCCGGGGCCGGCGCCGATGCGAAGGCCGCTGCGCTGCTGGGCCTGCTGGACGAATTCCGCCAGCGCCCGATGTATCCCTGAAGGCTCAGCCGGTGACGATGAACCAGGCCGCCATGCCCAGCGCGCAGCAGGCCAGCGCCAGGTTCATCGCCGGTCCCGGCCACGTCGCATGGCCGCGCGGCACCTCCGGCTCGCTCAGCTCGCGCAGGAAGCGCTGGAACTGCCAGGCCGACAGCAGCGCCACCGCCGCGCCGGCCGCCAGCAGGAACACGCCGAAGAACAGCGAGGTGTGGGCGTGGCCCGGCGGCAGCTGCGCGCCATTGGCCACCACCCGCATGAACAGGCCGAAGCGCTCGACGACGAAGCCCAGGCCGATCAGCGCGATCGCGGTGCGCTGCCAGGCGAGCAGGGTGCGTTCCGCGGCGAAGTAGACCCGCGGGTCGTCGAGGTAGGACATGGAGAGAGGGCCGTATGTTGCTCAGATACCTGCTACTGGATGCCCAGGACCAGATTCGTGATGGCGGCCTCGCCGCCGGCTTGGATCTCGCCACCGGCGAGCAGCTCGGCGCCGCTGGCCTCGCGCCCGACCAGGCGGGCCCAGGCGTCGAAGGACATGGCGAGCCGCGCATCGACCACCTGCCCCGCCGCCGGCGCGGCCTCGCGGATCACGACGACGCCGTTGCGCAGTAGCAGCGTGAAGTCGCTGTCGGGTGCCTTGAAGCGCAGGTGCAGCGTCTTCTCGCCGCCGGCACTCACGCTGGCCGGCAGGCTGAAGCGCAGGCCGTTGACGTAGGTGCGCGCCGGCATCTGCCTGACCATCGCCGCGTTGACCAGCTTCATCGGCGTGACGCGGGTGTCGCACAGGCCTTCCAGCTCGCGGGCCTGCGTGAGGTACCAGCTCCGCGTGTTGGCGGCGGTGGTGACCTGGCCCATCCTGCGCAGCGCGTCGGCCTTCAGCTGGCGGAACTCCGCCGCACGCGGGCCGGCGTTCTTCAGGCCCCAGGCGGCCATCTGCGCCGTCCACGAATACTCGTTCTTCTCCATCGAGGCGCGGGCGGCAGCCAGGAAGGCGTCCTCGCCGCCGGCCAGCGCGACGAGCCGGCGCGCTTCCTCGTCCTCGGCCACCGGATGCAGCTCCACCGTGTCCTTGCCGAACCAGCCGACCATGCCGGCATAGACCTGGCGCACGTGGTAGGCCAGCTCGCCGTAGTGCTGGCCGGTCAGCCGGCCGTGCGCCAGCGACTCGGGCAGGCGGATCGTCCGCACCAGCTCGTCCGGCGAGAGGCTCGCGTTGATGCCGCGGATCGTCTGGTCGTAGATGTACTGGATGGTGTCACGGTACTCGGTGATCGCCTTGGCGATTTCGTCCCTGCCGCTGATCGGCACGCCGTGCACGCCGACGAGATGCTCCGGCTGCAGCTCCAGGATCTTGTCCAGCCCGCGCAGCAGCTCGATCGGGTTGCGGAACAGCTCGCCGCGCAGCGTGTAGATGTTGAACATCGCCGGCCAGGCGATGTTGTTGATCACTGTGCGGGTCTCGGGCAGCCAGATCAGCAAGGTGTCGTCGGTGTCGCCCCAGCAGTGGAAGAACTCGAACGTCACCCCGTCGATCTCGGTGGCCATGCCATCGCTCGTCGTGTGGGTCGGGCGCACGAAGCCTGTCGTCGGCCTGTACTTGTCGAGCTCGTAGAAGAAGGGGCCGAGGCCCTCGTGGGGCATCGAGTCGGGGCCGTCGGCCGGCAGGTGCAGGCCGAACTGGATCGCCACGCGGCGCATCATGAACGGCGACAGGTCGCCGATGATGCGGCTGGTGTTGCGCATCATCTCCGGGTGGGCCCAGACGGGCACCCGGCCTTCCATCTCCGGCGGCACCCAGGTGCGCGAACCGAACACATAGTGGCCGTGGGTGTAGACCAGCGCGCTGAGCGGCCGGTCGCAGACCGCCTTCAGGTCCGCCTGCTGGCGCTGCGACTGCTCGATGCAATCGCCGGTGTCGACGACGATGACGCCGGTCTTGCCTTCGATCATCGTGCTGTTGCCCAGGCAGGCGCCGACATGGCACCAGACGCCGGGCGCCACCGCATGGACCTTGCGCTCGAACTGCGAGGCATGGCGGACGAAGCTTGCGTTGACGATCGCGCCGCGATCGCTGGTGACGACCTCGACCGGGCCGCCCATATAGGGTGATGTCACTGCGCGAGCCTCCGTGCCGACTGCTCGGGGTTGATGGTGAAGAAGCCGATCACGCTGCCGGCGACCAGGATCGCGCCGATCAGGCCGAAGCCGTGCTGGTAGCCGGCCGCGCCGGGCGTGGCCTCGATCAGCTTGCCGAGCACCGGCGGGGCCAGCAGGCCGGCGATCGAGGCGATCGAGTTGTCGATCGCCAGCACCGCGCCGCGGCGCGAGCCTGGCGCCGCCTGGGCCAGCATGGCCGGGCCGAGCGAGTAGATGACCGTCGTCAGGCCCAGCGCGACGGCGAAGAAGCCGATGCGCATCGCATGGCTCGGCGCTTCCAGCAGCAGCAGGCACATCAGCGCGCCGGCGCCGACATTGGCCAGGCAGGCGAAGCGGCCGCGCGCGCTGCGCGAGGACCAGCCGCGCGCCAGCAGGCGCTGCGAGATCATCGACGCCGCCAGCACCACCGGGATGCTCACCGCCACGATCACGCCATACAGCCGGCCCGCGGTGACGTTGTCATAGCCCAGGCCCTTCTGCAGGTAGGCGGGCAGCCAGGTCAGCGTGGCGGCCAGGCACAGGTAGGAGACGAAATGCAGCATGAAGTTGCCGAGCACGGTGGGGTCGGCCAGCACGCGCCCGAGCGGCGCCTCCCGGGCCGGGAAGCTCTGGCTGGCGGTCGGCTTCTCGCGCGCATCGAGCTTGCCTTCCGCGCCGATCAGCAACCACAGCAGCGCCCAGATCACGCCGACGGCGGCCAGCGCGTAGAAGCTGGCGCGCCAGCCGTAGCGCGCGGTGATCAGCGGCACGGTGATGCCCGACAGCAGCAGGCCGATCGCCCCGCCCTGCGAGAACAGCGCCACCGGTACGTTGCGCTTGTTGTCCGGGAACCATTTGTAGGCGGCGTGGATGGACACGGGCCAGGCCGGGCCTTCGCCGATGCCCAGCAGCACGCGCGAGACGATCATCACGGCGATCGAGCCCGACAGCGCCATCGGCAGCTGGCAGACCGACCAGGCCAGCGCCATCACCAGCAGCATCCATCGGGTGGACAGCCGGTCGGCCAGGAAGCCGCCGGCGATGCCGGAGATCGCGAACAGCCAGAAGAAGCTGCTGCCGATCACGCCGAACTCGGTGGGGCTCAGCTTCAGCTCGTCCATCATCGGCACGGCCACCAGGCCCAGCACGATCTTGTCGGCGAAGTTCACCACCATGAACAGCGTCAGCATGGCGGCGATGCTCCAGGCGCGGCCGGGGCGGTACTCTTGGATGGGCATGGTGCTTGTCTCGATTCTGTTTTTTCGTTGGAGAGCTGGGCTCAGCGCGCGGCGCGGAGCAGGTCCGCGCCCTTCTCGCCGATCATGATGGAGCCCGCGTTGGTGTTGGACGAGGGCATCGAAGGCATCACCGACGAATCGATGACGCGCAGCCGGTTCACGCCGCGCACGCGCAGCTCGGGGTCCACCACCGAGGCGGCGTCGCCGCCCATGCGGCAGGTGGAGACGGGGTGCCAGGAGGTCTGGCCGCACTGCTTGATGTAGTGAAGCAGGCCCTCGTCGTCCTGCACCTCGATGCCGGGGCGGGTCTCGCGTTTGGTCAGTCCCTGGAAGGCGGCCTGGGCGATGACCTTGCGCGACAGGCGCAGCGCATCGAGCATCGCGCGGATGTCCTCCTCGTGCGTCAGGTACCTCGGCTCGATGAGCGGGTCCACCATCGGGTCGCGCGTGTCGACGTGCAGCCAGCCGCGCGACTTCGGGCGCAGCTGGAAGAAGCCGACCTGGAAGCCCGGGAAGGGGTCGATCGAATAGCGGTCCGGGCCGCTCATCTGGTGCAGCTGGATCTTGACCTCGGGCCGCGTCTGATCCGGCCGCGTGCGGGCCTGGGCGTGGACCGTGGCGGAGGGCGTGGCCATGAAGCCCTTGCGGGTCATCAGGTAGTTCGCGCCCATCAGCAGCGTGCGCCACTTGCTGTTGAGCGTCGCGTTGATGCCCATCTCGCGGGTCGCCTCGAAGGTGATGCGGGCCTGCAGGTGATCGTGCAGGTTCTCGCCGACCTCGGGCGCGTCATGCAGCACCGGGATGCCCAGCACCTGCAGGCGCGCGGCCTGGCCGATGCCGGAGAGTTCCAGCAGCTGGGGCGACTTGATCGGGCCGGCCGACAGGATCACCTCGCGGCGCGCGCGGGCCTGCTTCGTCTCGCCGCCCTGCAGGTACTCGACGCCCACGGCGGCGTTGCCTTCGAACAGCAGGCGCGTCGTCAGCGCCTCGACCTGCATGTCCAGGTTCGCGCGTGCCGAAGCCAGCGGCAGGTAGCCGCGCGCGGTGCTGCAGCGCTGGCCGTCCCGAGTGGACAGCTGCAGGTAGCTGACGCCTTCGTTGTGCTGGCCGTTGTAGTCCTCGGTCGCCGGGATGCCGGCCTGCTGGCAGGCGCTGACGAAGGCGTCGGAGACCGGATCGCCGTGCGTCTCGCGCAGATGGGTCACCGAGATCGGGCCGTTGCGGCCGCGGTACTCGGCATCGCCCGAGGCGCTCGATTCCATGCGCTTGAAGAAGGGCAGCACGTCCTTGTAGGACCAGCCGGTGCAGCCGTGGTCCTGGGCCCAGGCGTCGTATTCCGCCGGCTCGCCGCGCACGTAGATCATGCCGTTGACCGAGCTGGAGCCGCCGGGCAGCTTGCCGTGCGGCCAGTAGATCTCCTGGCCCGCGAGGCTGGCCTGCGGCGTGGTCTTCGACTGCCAGACGTAGTTGGCGTCGCCGAGGATCTTGGCCACGCCGACCGGCGTCTTCACCCAGAAGTCGTTGTGGCGCGGCTGGCCGGCTTCCAGCAGCAGCACGCGCACGTCCGGGTCCTCGGTCAGGCGCGTCGCCAGCGTCATGCCGGACGAGCCGGCGCCGACGACGATGTAGTCGTACTCGGCGGCTGCCATGCTCAGGCCGCCTTCTTCAGGTAGTCCGCCAGCGCGGCGGCCTCGGCGCGCATGCGCTCGAACTGCAGGTCGGGCATCTCGGCCTGCTCGAAGCCCGGGCCGGTCTGCTGCGGCATCGGGTCCACCATCAGCTCGACGAAGCTCGGCCCCTCGGCCGCCAGCAGCGCGGCCAGGCGCGCGCCCCACTGGGCCGGATCGCTGATCGTTTCGGCCTGCCGGTAGCCGGCATTGCGGGCCGCCTGCGCGAAGCTGAAGCCGGCGGACGGCGCCTTGATATTGGCCAGGCCGGTGAACTGCGTGCCGTTGTGGATGACGATGTGCAGGAAGTTGGCCGGCGCCTGGGCGGCGATCGTGTTCAGGCCGCCGAGTTCCATCAGCAGGCTGGCGTCTCCATCCACGACGATCACGCGGCGCCCGGGCTGCGCCAGGGCGAGGCCCAGGCCCAGGCAGGCGGCGCCACCCATCAGCGGCACGGCATTGATGCGGTTGGCCGGTTTCGGCAGGTTCTGGCTGGCCTCGATGCGGTCGAAGACGAACATCGCGCCCATCGTGGCGACGAGCAGGGAATCGGCGGGACGCGCCTGGGCGACGGCGCCGCAGGCCTGGATCATGTTCAGCATGGCGGTGTTCTCCTTCAGTTCCAGGCCAGCGGGGCGGACACCAGCACGACGACGGCGCCGCCTTCGCTCTCGGCCTGCGCATAGGCCTGATCGATGCGACCCAGGTCGGCGGCGGAATCCAGCGTATGGAAGGGGATGCCCAGCGCGGCGAGCATCGGCTCCATGAGGCGCACGAGGCTGCGGCGCGACTCGGTGGCGGGTTGGCCGAGGTTGGCGTACTCGCGGCCGAACTGGCCGGCGAGGATCACGGTGGGCACGCGGGCGTCGATGCAGACCGCGCGCAGCGTGTTCACGCAGTTGTAGACGCCCTGGTTCTGCATCACCACGACCGGACGGCTGCCGCCCAGCGTGAGGCCGGCGGCCAGCGTGACGGCCTGGTTCTCGTTGCTGGTGTTGATCAGCTTGACGTCCGGCGCCTCGCCGGCTTCGAGCTTGGCGTGCAGCGCCAGCTGGACCCAGTCCGGCACGGTCACCAGATGGTCGACGCCGCAGCGGCGCAAGGCCTCGAGGCAGGCCGAGGCCGGCACCGAGTGGTTCTGCAGGGAAAATGGGGCGGTCATCGTGCGGGCACTCCGGAAAGCGGTGCCGCAGTGTCTTTTTCGGTGCCTGCCCCGTCTGTCGGAAATCCGACATGTGAATTAACGACTAACCATGATCCCGTCCGCCATCCAGGCCCTCGAGCAAGTCCCCTGGTTCGCCGCCCTCGAGCCGGCCGTGCTGGAGCGGCTCGCCGCGCGCAGCCGCGTGCTGACGCTGCGCCCCGGCGAGTCGCTGGCGCGGCGCGGCGAGCCGCAGACGCGGCTGTCCATCGTGCTCGCCGGCGGTCTGGAGATCGCCATCCACGGGCGCGACGGCAAGCGCCACGTCGTGCGCCACCTGCACGAGCGCGAGGTCTTCGGCCTGATCCCGGTGCTGGACGACGGCGCCTCGGTCCACGACGCCGACGCCCACGGCCTGACGGAGGTGCTGCAGATCCCCCGCGAGGCGCTGCTGGCCGAGCTGGCGACCCAGCCCGCGCTGGCCATGGGCCTGATGCGGCTGATGTGCCAGCGCTTCCGCCAGCTCTACGAGCTGTTCTCGGTGCAGCACCTGCTGCCGATCAATGCGCGCGTGGCACACCTGCTGATGAACCTGATCAACCTGGAGCCACAGGGGCCGCAGGCGGCGCCGGCCGACATCGAGGTGCACCTGACGCAGACGGAACTCAGCGACATGCTGGGCGTGAGCCGCCAGAGCCTGTCCATCGAGCTGAAGAAGCTGGAGCGCGAGGGCCTGATCCGCCTCGCGCACGCCAAGTGCGTGATCGCGGACCCCGTCGGGCTGGAGCGTTATGCCCGGGCCCTGATGTGAGCCCGTGAGCCGATTCCTCAGCCCCTGAAGCGCCGCGGCGACAGCGCCTCGGCCCGCACGCCCATCGCCGCCAGCGCCGCCGGCAGCGGGCGCCCCAGCGCCAGCGCCGCCGCGGCCAGCCCCATCGCCGGCGAGGTCTGGATGCCATAGCCGCCCTGGCCCGCGCACCAGAAGAAGCCCCCCACGCCCGGCTCGAAGCCCAGCACCGGCGTGCGGTCCGGGCTGAACACCCGCAGCCCCGCCCACTGGTGACGCACGCGGCGCACCGGGCGGCCGGTGATGGTCTCGAAGCGGTCGACGGCGATGGCCACGTCCAGTTCCTCCGG
>NZ_LYVQ01000223.1 GCF_001984095.1 Pelomonas sp. KK5 | reverse complement strand
GGACCTGAACCCGCTGCTGGACCAGCTCGAGCCGATCCTGCTGGGCCGCCAGCCGCGCGGGCCGGCGGCGCACGGCAGCCGGCTGCGCGAGCGGCGAGCCGACTACCGGGCGACGGCGCTGTACCGGCTGATCGAGCGGGTCAAGCAGCTCTTCCTAGACCGCTAGCGGCAGCCGGCGCTTGCGTTCGCCGGTCAGTGCGAACAAGGCGTTAGCCAGCGCCGGCGCCACCGGCGGCACGCCCGGCTCGCCGACGCCGCCGGGCGGGTTCTCGCTGACGACGATGTGGGTCTCCACCACCGGCGCCTCGGCCAGCGTGACGAGGCGGTAGTCGGGAAAGCTCTTCTGCCGCACCGCGCCGGCCTCGATGTCGATGCGGCCATAGAGCGCGGCGCCGAGGCCGAAGATCGCGCCGCCCTCCATCTGCTGGGCGACGATGCCGGGGTTGACGACGGTGCCGCAGTCGATCGCGCAGACGATGCGGTGCACCCGCGGCCGCCCGTTGTCGATCGACACTTCCAGCACCTGCGCCACGATGCTGCCGAAGCTCTCGTGCAGCGCCAGTCCGCGCGCGCGGCCGGCAGGCAAGGCCTGGCCCCAGCCGGCGCGGTCGGCGGCCAGCTTCAGCACCGCCGCGTGGCGCGGCAGGCCGTCCAGCAGCGCCAACCGGAAGGCCAGCGGGTCGGCGCCGGCCGCATGGGCCAGCTCGTCGATGAAGCTCTCGGTGAAGAAGGCGTTGTGCGAATGGCCCACCGAGCGCCAGAAGCCGATCGGTACACCGCTCAGCGTGGCGGCATGGGCGATGCGCTGGTGCGGCACCTCGTAGGGGTGGTCGAACAGGCCCTCGCTGGTGGTCTTGTCGGGCATATCGATCGGCCCGGCCAGCGCGGGCAGCACCCGCTCCATCCAGCGCGGGGAGATCGCATCGCCGGCGGTGCCGACCTGCAGCGCGACGAGCTTGCCGGCGGCATCCAACCCGCCCTTCATCAGGGCGGCGCCGGCGGGGCGGTAGAAGTCGTGCGTGGTGTCTTCCTCGCGCGGCCACAGCAGCTGCACCGGCGCGCCGCCGGTCTCCATCGCCACCCGCACCGCCTGGCCGACGAAATCCGCCTCCAGCCGCCGGCCGAAGCCGCCGCCGAGGTAGCTGACGTGGACCGTCACGTCCTCCGGCGCCACGCCGGCCGCGCGGGCCGCGACGTCGCGGGCAAGACCCGGCACCTGGGTCGGCGCCCACAGCTCGACCTTGCCGCCGGCCACGCGGGCGGTGCAGTTGATCGGCTCCAGCGCGGCATGGGCGAGATAGGGCGCCTCGTACAGCGCCTCGACATGCTTCGCCGCGGCGGCCAGCGCCGGGGCGGGATCGCCCTGGCTGCGGAAGGCCAGGCCTGCGTCGCCGGCGGCGCGGCGAGCCTCGGCGGCGAGATGCTGGCGGATCGCCTCGCTGTCCAGCGGGCCGGCCGGGCGCGGCTGCCAGGCGATCTCCATCGCCTTGGCGGCCTGCATCGCATGCCAGCTGGTGCGGGCGACGACGGCCACGGCCGCGTGGCCGCCTGCGTAGGCGCCGAGTTTCACCACGCGCAGCACGCCGGGCGCCTTCAGGGCCTCGTCGACCGGCACCGCGCCGGGCGCGCCGCCCAGCATCGGCGCATGGCGCACGGCGGCGAAGAGCAGGTCGGCGGCGGGCCGCTGGTCGATGCCGAAGCGGGCCGAACCGTCCACCTTGGCCTGCAGGTCGCGCCGCGGCGCCGGCTGGCCGATCAGGCGCCAGTGCTCGCGCGGCTTCAGCAGCACCTCGCCGGGCGGGGTGTTGGCGGCCTCGCGCGCCAGTTCGCCGAAGTGGGCGCTGGGGCCGGATGCGTGGCTGATGAGGCCGTCGGTCAGCGTCAGCTCGTCGCGCACCAGCTTCCAGCGCAGCGCGGCGGCGCCCATCAGCTGCGCCCGCGCGGTGGCCGCGGCCCAGCGCAGCGGCTCCCAGGCATCGGCCACGCTGGAGCTGCCGCCGGTCATGTTGATGCCCAGCTCGCGGGCGAGCTTGGCGATGGTCCAGGCGCCGAGCCTGGCGATGCGGGCCTCGTGGCCCGGCTCGGTCTGCCGCGGGTTCAGCGGCAGCTGGCCGATGAAGGCGGCCACGTTGCCGTACAGCGTCTCGTGGCCGGCCTCGACGAGGCTCACCCGCGCCAGCGGGAGCTCGAGCTCCTCGGCCACCAGCTGGGCCAGCGCGGTGTGCACGCCCTGGCCCATTTCGCTGCGCGGCATCGCCAGCAGCACGTGGCCGTCGGCGATGTTGATCTTGATCCAGCCATTGATGCCGATCCCGCCGTCGATCGCCGGCAGCGTGTCGGCCGAGCCGAGCCGGCTGCGCGGCGGCAGCGCGCCGAAGCCCACCAGCAGCGCGCCGCCGGCCAGCCCGCTGAGCAGCAGCGTGCGGCGCTTCATCACGCGGCGGCTTTCTTCTTGACCGCCGGCATGGGGCCGGACTCCGCCGCCGCCTTGATCGCGGCCCGCACGCGCGGATAGGTGCCGCAGCGACAGAGGTTGGTGATGGCGGCGTCGATGTCGGCGTCGGTGGGCCGCGGCTTGGCGGCCAGCAGCGCGGCGGCGGCCATCAGCATGCCGCTCTGGCAGTAGCCGCACTGCGGTACCTGCCCGGCGATCCAGGCGAGCTGGACCGCGTGAGGGCCTTGCGGCTCCTGGGCCAGGCCTTCGATCGTGCGCACGTCCTTGCCGGCGACGGCGGACAGCGGCGTCACGCAGGAGCGCGTGGCCTGGCCGTCCAGGTGCACCGTGCAGGCGCCGCAGGCCCCGATGCCGCAGCCGAACTTGGTGCCGGTGAGGTGCAGGCCATCGCGCAGCGCCCACAGCAGCGGCATCGCCGGATCGCTGGCATGTTCGGGCAGGGGCTGCAGGCGGCCGTTGAGCTTCAGATCCATGGGGCTGTTACGGGGGCGCAGGAGTGCGCGGCAGCATAGCAGCGCGACAATCGGGGGCATGAATGAAGAACGTGCTCCCGATTCCCGCGCCCTGGTCGACCTGCCTGCCCAGCCGGCGGCGCTGCTGTTCGTCGTGCTGCACGGCGAGGGCGGCGAGGCGGCGCAGATGGCGCCGCTGGCCCGCGCGCTGCGCGGCCAGTATCCGCAGGCGGCCATCGTCTCGCTGAACGGGCCGCTGCCGGCCGACGGCGGCTTCGGCTGGTTCGCCGACCCGGCCGCGATGGAGGCGGCGCTGCCCGACTTCATCGCCCGCATCCGCGCCTGGGCCGCCCATTTCGCGCTGGATTGGCCGCTGGTCGCGTTGGCCGGCTTCGGCCAGGGCGCCATGCTGGCGCTGGAGGCACTGCAGGCCGAGCCCGCGCTGGCCGGCCGCGTGATCGCCATCGGCGGCGGCTACCTGGCCCGGCCCGAGGAGGCGCCGCACCAGGTCTGCGTGCACCTGCTGCACGGCATGGCCGACGAGGTCCATCCGGTCCGGCCGGTGGTCGACGCGGCCCGCACGCTGGTGGCGCTGGGGGCGGACGTGACCGCCGACGTGCTGCCCGGCATCGGCCACGAGCTGCACCCGCAGCTGGTCGAGAAGGCGATGGAGCAATTGCGCACTTTCGTGCCCGCGCGCCTGTGGCGCGAGGCGGTGCTGGCGGCCGCGGAGCAGGACCGGCAGCAGAAGCAGCAGTGAACAAAGAAAAAAGGCGCCTCCTCGGAGGCGCCTTCTGCTTGATCGCTGCTAATGCCGGAAATCAGCGGATGCCGTGCATCTTCTTCAGCATCCAGGGATTCAGCAGCATCATGACGATGCCCGCGCCGATCGGGATCAGCGTGAAGATCAGGAAGAAGGTGGACATCGAATAGGCCTCGGAGATCCTGTCGATGTAGCTGCCGGTGGCGCCGGCCAGCTTGTTGGCGATCGAGGTGTTCAGGAACCAGATGCCGAACATCAGGCCCAGCAGCCGCGCCGGGGCCAGGCGCGAGATGTAGGACAGGCCCACCGGCGACAGCGTCAGCTCGCCCATCGTGTGGAACAGGTAGGCCACGGTCAGGAAGACCATGCTCACCTGCGCCGTCTTGGCGCCCGGCGCGATGCCGGCCGAGCCGTAGGACAGCGCGGCAAAGCCGCAGCCCAGCAGGATCAGGCCCATGCCGAACTTGATCGGGCCGCTGGGGTTCCACCACTGGTCCCACATCTTGGTGAAGTAGGGCGCCAGGATCACCAGGAAGAAGGAGTTCAGCACGCCGAACCAGGTGGCCGGCACTTCCGACTGGTCCAGCGCGAACTCGCGGCCCAGCATCCACAGCGACAGGCCCCAGATCAGCAGCAGCGCCAGCGCCAGCACCGCGTTGGACGAGGCAATGCGCCCGCCGGTGGCCCTGGCCAGCTTGACCCACAGCCAGGAGAGGATGGCCGCCGGGATCAGCGTCATCAGCGAGTTGATGACCTTGAAGGCGAAGCCGCCGGTGCCCACCAGCGTGCGGTCGGTGTAGTCGGCCGCGAAGATGGTCATCGAGCCGCCGGCCTGCTCGAAGGCGAACCAGAAGAAGATCGTGAAGAAGGAGAACACGCCGATGGCGATCAGGCGGTCGCGCACGACGTGGGCCGGGCCTTCCTCGTCGCGCGTCGCGGCCACGGCAGCGCGGCTCTCGTCGCTGGGTACGGCGCCGATGTCGCCGAACACCTTCTGGCCCAGCCAGAACTGCAGCGCGCCGAGGATCATGAACACGCCGGCCAGGCCGAAGCCGAGGTTCCAGGACACCTTCTCACCGATGTAACCGCACAGGGAAATGCCGAAGAAGGCACCGGCGTTCACGCCCATGTAGAACAGCGTGTAGCCGCCGTCGCGGCCCTGCTCGTTGTCCTTGTTGTAGAGCTGGCCGACGATGGCCGAGATGTTCGGCTTCAGCAGGCCCGTGCCGCAGACGATCAGCGCCAGGCCGGTGTAGAAGGTCGGCACCGAGTCCAGGTACATGCAGACATGGCCGGCGGCGATGACGAAGCCGCCGATCAGCACCGCGCGGCGCGTGCCGAGGAAGCGGTCCGCCAGGTAGCCGCCCAGGATGGGCGTGAAATACACCAGCATCGTGTACCAGCCGTACAGCGTCGTGGCCTCCTCGCGGCTCCAGCCCCAGCCGCCCTTGGCCGCGGTCGAGACCAGGAACAGCACCAGCAGCGCACGCATGCCGTAGTAGGAGAAGCGTTCCCACATCTCGGTGAAGAACAGGACGAACAGGCTGTCAGGGTGCCCCAGGATGGTCTGGGGCGCCCCGGCTTTGGCGGTATTCAAGGCAAGGCTCCGGCGATGTTGAACGGCCCGCTTGTGGCGGGCCGGCATGAAGGCGCGATTGTCGCTGGCCGTTTCCCCGTGGCCCGGGGGCCGCTACCCGGGATTTCCCGAGCGATGGGTGTTGCGCAGCATGCGCAGGCCGTTGAGCACCACCAGCAGGCTCGCGCCCGCATCGGCGAACACCGCGAGCCACAGCGAGCCATGGCCCGCCAGCGTCAGCGCCAGCACGGCGAACTTCAGGCCGAGGGCCAGCGCGATGTTCTGCTGCAGCACGGCCGCCGTGCGGCGCGACAGCGTGATCAGCTCCGGCAGGCGGCGCAAGTCGTCCTGCATCAGCGCGATGTCGGCCGCCTCGATCGCCACCGCCGTGCCGCCGGCGCCCATCGCGATGCCGATGTCGGCGCGGGCCAGCGCCGGCGCGTCGTTGACGCCGTCGCCGACCATCGCGACCGGGCCGTGTTCCGCGTGCAGCTGCGCGATGGCGGCCAGCTTGTCCTCGGGCAGCAGCTCGGCGCGCACCTGATCTGGCGTCAGGCCCAGCTGCGCGCCGATGGCCCGGGCGGTGCGGGCGTTGTCGCCGCTGAGCATCTGCAGGCGGATGCCCTGCGCCTGCAGTTGCGCCAGTGCCTCGGCGCTGTGCGGCCGCACGGTGTCGGCCACGGACAGGAGGCCTAACTGCAAGTCTCCACGGCAGAGGACGACGACCGTCTTCCCCTGCGCCTCGAGCGCTTCCTGGCCCGGCGCCGCGCCCAGCCAGCGCGGGCTGCCCAGCGACCACGCCTGGCCCTCGATGCGGCCCTGCACGCCGCGGCCCGCCAGCGAGACGAAGTCGCTCACGGCGGCCAAGGGCCCGGTGTGCGCGGCGACGATAGCCTGCGCCGCCGGGTGCGTGGACAGCGCATCCAGGCTGGCGGCGATGCGCAGAATCTCCTCGCGGCTGCTGTCCCCCAGCGGCAGCACGTCGGCCAGCGCCGGCCGGCCTTCGGTCAGCGTGCCGGTCTTGTCCAGCGCGATGCTCTTCAAGTGCCGCGCCTGCTCCAGGTAGAGGCCGCCCTTGACCAGCATGCCGCGCCGCGCGGCGGCGGTCAGGCCGCTGACGATGGTCACCGGCACCGAGATCACCAGCGCGCAGGGGCAGGCGATCACCAGCAGCACCAGCGCCCGGTAGGCCCAGGGCGCGAAGGGCTCGTTCAGCAGCAGCGGTGCCAGGCCAGCCAGCGCCACCGCGCCCAGCACGACCAGCGGCGTGTAGACGCGGGCGAAGCGGTCGATGAAGGCCTGCGTCGGCGCGCGCTGTGCGGCGGCTTCCTGCACCGCGGCGGCCAGGCGGTCCAGCAGGGTCAGGCCCTTGGCGGCGGTGACGCGGTAGTCCAGCGCGCCGCTGCCGTTGACGCTGCCGGCCAGCAGCGTGTCGCCGGCGGCCTTGGCGCGCGGCAGGCTCTCGCCGGTGATGACCGCCTCGTCGACGGCTGATTCACCGGCCTCGACCACGCCGTCCAGCGCCACCCGCTCGCCCGGCCGCACGCGCAGGCGGGTGCCGACCACGAGCCCCGCCACCGGCTGCATCGCCCAGCCGCCATCGGCCTGCTGCGCCATCGCCTGCTCCGGCGCCAGCACCGCCAGCGCCTGGATCGAACGGCGGGCCCGCGCCAGGCTCAGCGCCTCGATCATCTCGGCCAGGCCGAACAGCCAGACCACCATCGCCGCCTCGGGCCACTGGCCCAGCGCCACCGCGCCGATCACGGCCAGGCTCATCAGCAGGTGGATGTTCAGGGCCAGGCGGCGCAGCGCGATCAGGCCCTTGCGCAAGGTCGGCAGCCCGCCCAGCAGCACGGCGAGCAGCGCCAGCGCGATCACCGGCGCGGAGTTCTCGACACCGCTCAAGTAAGCCGTTACTTCGGCGCCGACTGCCGCCGCGCCGGCCGCGGCCATGCGCCAGCGCAGTGCAGCGGGCACGGTGGGCGTCTCGGGCGCGGGCTGCTGGTCGGCGAGCGGCTCGGCCCGCATGCCGACGCCGGCGACGGCGGCCAGCAGCGGCGCGGTGTCGGGCAGGCGGTGGTCCACCGACAGCGTGCGGCCGATCAGGTCGAAGTTCAGCGCCAGCACGCCGGGGATGCCCGCCAGCGCGGTGCGCAGCAGCTGTTCCTCGGTGGGGCAGTCCATCGCGGCGATGAACAGGCGGCTGCGGGTGGCGCCGCTTGCGAGTGCGCCCGGCTGGGCGGGCGCCGGCGCGGCTGCATGCTGATGATGATGATCGTCGTGGCCGCAGCAGGCGTGCTCGTGATGGTGATGATGGTGCGAATGACTGCTCATGCCGCCATTGCACAGCCTGTAGTGGCTCCAGAGTCAACCGTCCTGGGCCCGCTCCCTGTTCAACCGGCCGCTGCCGCGGCGATGAAGGCCGCCGTGGCGTCCACCTGGGTCAGCGGCAACATGTGCCCGCCATCGACCAGCGTCAGCCGCGCCCCGGGCAGACTGGCGGCGAGGGTCTCGCCCTGCTCGTCGGGCCGCAGCAGGCGGTCGCCGCGCCCGTAGAGCACGGCCACCGGGCAGCGCATCGCGGCATAGCGTCCGGTCATCGCGGGCAGCTCGGCGGGGCCGTCGGCCAGGTCGGCGCAGGCGTTGGCGTAGCAGCCGGGTCGCATCCCGAGCAGCGCCCCGCCGCGGGTGGCGAAGTGCGGGACCACGGCCTCCGGCCCGAACACCTCGGCCAGCATCGGCTCGCTCCTGGCCATGGCGGCGGGCAGCGCCAGAGTCCAGCCGATCAGGCCGCGGGCCCGGCGGGCCACCTTGAGCCCGTCGAACACCGGCGAGATGCGCGATGGCGTGTGGGTCAGCGGCGCGATCAGGGCCAGCGCCCGCACCTTGTCCGGATGCCGCTGCGCCAGGGCCAGCGCCACGGCGCCTCCGAGCGAATGACCCACCACGGTCGGCGGCCCGGGCAGCGCCAGCGCCTCGATCAGCGCGGCCATCGCGTCGGCCTGCACGCTCAGTGCCGCCGAGGCGCCGGCGTGGCGCACCGACCAGCCGGCGCCCGGCCGGTCCACGGCGATGACGCGGAAGCGGTCCTTCAAGGCATCGACCAGGCCATAGCTGTAGTGGCGCAGATTGCCGCCGAGGCCGTGGATCATCAGCAGCGCCGGCTTGCCCGGGTCGCCGGCTTCCAGCACATGCAGCCGCGCCCCGGGCACGTCGACGAAGCGGCCCTGCGGCGGCAGGCCGGCCTCGATGCGGCGCACGCTCCAGGCGGTGAAGGCGGCCAGGCCGGCAAGGGCCAGGGCGGCCAGGGCGACGAGCGCGAGCAGGATCAGCAGCAGGGTCATGGGGCCTTTCCGGATGGCTCGCTCAAGGGTGAAGAGAACTGCAGCACGCCGTCCTCGAGCCGGCTCCAGCGGACGCTGCGCAGGTCGGCGAGGTAGTCCTGGTGGACCTGCCAGGGCCGGGCCGCGCCCTGCTGCGGCAGCAGTGCGGCGGCGCGCTGGACGTAGCCGGAACTCAGGTCCAGGAAGGGCCGGCGCGGCACATCGGGATCCTCGCGCGGCACCGCGACGGCATGGCCGCGCCGGTCCATGTGGCGCAGCAGCCGGCAGACGTAGGAGGCGGTGAGGTCGGCCTTCAGCGTCCAGGAGGCGTTGGTGTAGCCGAAGGTGGCCACCAGGTTCGGCAGGCCGGACAGCATCATGCCCTTGTACGACAGCGCGCGATGGGGCTCGAAGGGCCGGCCGTCCACGCTGAGCGCGATGTCGCCGAGCACGTTGAGCTTCAGGCCGGTGGCCAGGACCACGATGTCCGCCGCCAGCTCGCGGCCGCCGGCCAGGCGCAGGCCGCTGGGCGTGAAGCGCTCGATGGTGTCGGTGACGACCTCGGCGCGCCCCGCGCGGATGGCGTGGAACAGGTCGCCGTCCGGCGCCACGCAGACCCGCTGGTCCCACGGGGCATAGCGCGGCGAGAAGTGCTCGTCCGCCAGCTGCCGCGAGCCGAGGGCCTCGGCCGCCATGGCGGCCAGGCGCTGCCTGAACAGCTCGGGCCGGCTGCGTGCCAGCCGGTAGTAGAAGCGGTTGACCAGCAGGTTCTTCCAGCGCGCCAGCCCGTGGGCCGTGCGGGCCGGCAGCCAGCGTGCCAGGCCGACGGCGATGCCGTCCACCGACGGGCGGTCCACGACGTAGCTGGGCGAGCGCTGCAGCATCGTCACCTGGGCCGCGCCCTGCTGCGCCAGCGCCGGCACCAGCGTCACGGCGGTGGCGCCGCTGCCGACGACGACGATGCGCCGCCCGGCGAGGTCGAGATCGCCGGGCCAGAACTGCGGCTCGACGATGCGTCCGCGGTAGTCCTCCTCACCGGCGAAACGGGGCCGGTGCCCCTCGGCATAGCTGTAGTAGCCGCTGCACAGGTGCAGGAAGCGGGTGCGCCAGGTCTGGGTCTCGGCCCCGGCCTGCACGGTCAGCGTCCAGCACGCCGCCTCGCTGGACCAGGCGGCGGCCAGCACGCGGTGTTCGTAGAGGATGCGCCGGTCGATGCCCGCCTCGGCCGCGGTGGCGCGGAGGTAGTCGAGGATGGCCGGCCCGTCCACGATCGCCCGGCCGCCGCGCCAGGGCCGGAAGGGATAGGCCAGCGTGTACATGTCGGAGTCGGAGCGCACGCCGGGATAGCGGAACAGGTCCCAGGTGCCGCCGCTGCTGCCGCGCGCCTCCAGGATGGCATAGCGCTTGGCGGGGCAGCGGCGCTGCAGATGGTGGGCCGCGCCGATGCCGGAAAGGCCGGCGCCGACGATCAGCACGTCGAGGAGGGTGTCCTGGCTCACCGGCGGATCGTAGGCGCGGCATGTTCCCTCATGCCGTACGGACTAACGCGGAGCCTCGGCGCATCGCGTGTTCCACTCTGGCGCGGCTATGCTCCCGCCATCATGCGCATCGGCGAACTGAGCCGCGCCACCGGCGTGGACATCGAGACCATCCGCTTCTACGAGAAGAGCGGCCTGCTGCCCGGCCCGGCGCGCAGCGCCAATGGCTACCGCGACTACGCGCAGCCGCACCTGGAGCGGCTGGCCTTCATCCGCCACTGCCGGGCGCTGGACATGTCGCTGGCCGACGTCTCGCAGCTGCTGGCCAGCCTGAACACCCGCGATGCGGCCCAGCTGGCCAGCGTGGACGGCCTCGTCGACGCGCAGCTGGCGCGGGTGCGCGCGCGGCTGGCCAGCATGCGGGCGCTGGAGCAGCAGCTGGTGGCGCTCAAGGCCCGCTGCGATGCGGACCACGCGGCGCACGGCTGCGGCATCCTGGAGGAGCTCGTGTCCGCCGCGCAGGGCGAGGCCTGCGCCTGCCACCACGAGGTTCAGCCCGGCAAGACCTGACCCCGCGCCACCTCGATGAAGGCGCGCAGCTTCGGCGCCATCGACGCGCGGCGCGGGAAGTAGAGGAACAGCCCGGCCTCGTCCAGCGACGCCGCCGGCAGCACGCGGCGCAGCCGGCCGGCCTTCAGATCGTCCCGCACCAGCGGCTCGAACAGGTAGGCGA
>NZ_LYVQ01000222.1 GCF_001984095.1 Pelomonas sp. KK5 | reverse complement strand
AGCGGCAGGCGCAGGCCCACGACCAGCGCGATCGTGACCGCCGCCAGCCCCAGCGCGACGGCGCGGCCCAGCGGATGCTTCTTCAGCGACGGCAGCAGCTTCACGCCGGTGGCCAGGATCAGCCCGGCCGAGACGATGCCCATGCCGCGCAGCGCATCGACCACGACCGGATGCGAGGCCAGGTGCCCGTACAGCGCCGCCAGCGCGATCACGATCACCGAGGGCGCCAGCAGCATGCCGGCCATCGCTGTGAAGGCGCCGCGCAGGCCGAAGAAGCGATCACCCAGCATCAGCGAGATGTTGACGATATTGGGCCCCGGCAGAACCTGCGCGATGGCCAGCGTCTCGACGAAATCCTCGCGCGCGAGCCAGCGGCGCTTCTCGACCAGCTCGCGCTGCGCCACCGCGATCACGCCGCCGAAGCCCTGCAGCGCGAGCCAGGTGAAGCCGGTGAACAGGGCCCAGAGGTTGGCGGGCCGCTGGAGCTCCGCGGCCTCCTCGCTCATCACCGATGCACCTTCAGCGCATCCGGATTGACGATGTGCGTCGGCTTCTTGGCGATGAAGTTCAGCACGTTGTCGAAGGCGGCGTCGAAGTACATCTCATAACTGTCCTGCTCGACGTAGCCGATGTGCGGCGTGCAGACGCAGTTCTCCAGCCGCAGCAGCGGGTGGCCCTGCAGGATGGGCTCGCTCTCGAACACGTCGATCGCCGCCATGCCGGGCCGCCCGCGGTTCAGCGCCGAGACCAGCGCCCCGTCGCTGAGCAGCTCGGCCCGCGAGGTGTTGACGAACAGCGCGGTGGGTTTCATCCGCGCCAGGTCGTCGGGCGTGACGATGCCGCGCGTGCCCTCGGCCAGCCGCAGGTGCAGGCTCAGCACGTCACAGCTCTCGAAGAAAGCCTCGCGGCTCTCGGCGGCGGCGTGGCCGTCGGCCTGGGCGCGCAGGCGCGAGGCCTCGCTGCCCCAGACCTGCACCTGCATGCCGAAGGCGCGGCCGTAGCCGGCCACCAGCTGGCCGATCTTGCCGTAGCCCCACAGGCCCAGGGTCTTGCCGCGCAGCACCATGCCGATGCCGAAGTTCAGCGGCATCGAGCCCGCCTTCAGCCCCGCCTGCTGCCAGGCGCCGTGCTTGAGGTTGCCGATGTACTGCGGCAGGCGCCGCATCGAGGCCATGATCAGCGCCCAGGTCAGTTCGGCCGGCGCGATCGGCGAGCCCACGCCCTCGGCCACCGCGATGCCCAACCGCGTGCAGGCGTCCACGTCGATATGGGCGCCGACGCGGCCGGTCTGCGCGATCAGCCGCAGCTTGGGCAGCTTCTCGAGTAACTGGCGGTTGAATTGGGTGCGCTCGCGGATCAGCACCAGCACCTCGGCATCGCGCAGGCGCACCGAGAGCTGGCCCATGCCCTTCACGGTGTTGGTGAAGACCTTGGCGTTCAGGTGTTCCAGCTTGCTGGCACAACGGAGCTTGCGGACTGCGTCTTGGTAGTCGTCGAGGATGACAATGTTCATGGAATCTCAAGGCCGTTGAACCCATTTTGCCTTGCGCCCGGGGCTCGCCTGCAGACCTTGGCGCAAATCGCTACGATGCGCCGCTTTCCTCGCAATTCGAGTAACGGAGACATCCCATCATGAGCACCATCACCATGCACTCGGCCAGCGTGCCGGTCTTCGCCCGCATCCTGGGCAACATGATCAACTGGATGGAGGCGGCCAAGGCCCACGCCGAGGCAAAGAAGTTCGACACCGCCAACTACCTGGGCCTGCGCCTGGCGCCGGACATGCTGCCCTTCAAGAACCAGATCCAGATCTGCAGCGATGCGGCCAAGGGCTGCGTGGCGCGCCTGGCCGGCGTCGACGTGCCGAGCTGGCCCGACGACGAGGCCAGCTTCGACGACCTGATCGAGCGCGTCCGCAAGACCCGCGACTACGTGCTGTCGCTGCCTGCCGCCCAGATCGACGGCAGCGAGGGCCGCGAGATCACGATCCCCCGCCGCAGCGGCGACGCACTGAAGTTCAGCGGCGAGAACTACCTGAAGCACTTCGCGATGCCGAACTTCTTCTTCCATGCGACGACGACCTACGCGCTGCTGCGCCACGCCGGCGTCAGCATCGGCAAGATGGACTTCCTCGGGCGCTGAACGCCCGGTATTTCGGGCCGAGCGCCGGGCCGCCCCAAGCCGGCCCGTCTGGCAATGCTTGCGGCTCGATGCCGCGAGCATCGGCGTCCCCTCGGGGGACCGACCAGGCGCGCCAGCGTTCAGCTGGGCACGACTGGGCGAGGGGCTGACACCCTAGTGCCGCCGGCCGGCGGCGGTGAAATGAGCCTGCAAGCGCGCCAGCCGCCGTTCGGCCTCGAACTGCGAGAACTGGCGCGCGATCTCGTTGTAGAGCCAGGTGCGCAGGTGCCACAGGTCGTCGAGCTGGCGGCACTTGCGGATCGTGCCGGCCAGCAACTCGACCTGCTCACCCTGCAGGCCCTGCAGGCTGGCCTCGAATTCAGCCTTGGCCATTGGCAGCACATCCACCTCGGCGTAGACGCTGCGCGAAGGCGCACCGTCCGCCTGCCGGCGCAGGATCGTCTGCCAGAAGCTGTCGCTCCGCGTGGCCGGCTTGCCCTCGGCCTGTGCCGTCTGCGTGCTGCGGGAGAAGAACGTGGTCGACAGGGCGCCGCGCGTCGTTCTGGCCCAACGCGTCAGAAGTGCATTCAGCAGCATGGATCTATTTTTCTCACTCTTGTGCAGCCACCGGCGCTGTGCCGGCCCCAACCGCGCTTTTTCTATCGACGGCGCAACCCTTTGAAAGATTGCTTACTTCTTTGGATCCATTTTGAGCATCTCGTATGACGCTGAGATTGGGAATTAGGGGAATAACGAAGACTACATTCCCGCATTGATGCGGGTTATTGCCGATTTGTTGCCGCTGCCACCGGCCGACAAGGAATGAATTGCTGTCCAATCAGGCCCCTAACGTCCCGTTCACACTGACCGCGGACACCTAAGATCGCCGGACCCCCGCCATCCCGCTGCGGCGCCTTGCCATGGATCTTTCACCGCCCACCTCGCCGAGCCCCCAGACCGCGCTGCAGCAGATCGAGCTGCTGCTCGCCGCCGCCCGCTCCGGCCAGATGGAGCTGGGCGTGCTGATGGAGCGCACCAACACGCTGCAGGCCGCCGGCCTGGGCGAGGCGGCCGCGCTGCTCTACCAGAACTGGATCGCGGCCACGCCGTCGCCTTTCCGCCACGTGGCCTGCTTCAACTGGGGCACGCTGCTGGGCAACCTGAAGAAGCACGCCCAGGCCGAGCAGGCCTACCGCATCGCGCTGACGATGGCGCCCAAGTTCGCCCACGCGCGGCTGAACCTGGGCCACCAGCTGGAGCACCTGGGCCGCCAGGAAGAGGCGCTGGCCGAATGGCAGGGCGTGGTCGAGGACGAGTCGCCCAAGCTGGGCGCCCATCCCGAGGAGCAGCCGGACACGCTGGAACTGGTGCTGCACGCGCTCAACAACGCCGCCCGCCTGCTCGAGACGCTCAAGCGCTACGACCAGGCCCAGGCCCTGATGCGCCGCAGCCTGGAGCTCAAGCCCACCCAGGGCGACGTGACCCAGCACTACGTCCACATCCGCCAGAAGCAGTGCGACTGGCCGGTCTACCAGCCGGTGGGCGAGGTCACCCACAACCAGCTGCTGTGCAACACCTCGCTGCTGGCCATGCTCAGCGAGACCGACGACCCGGCGCTGCAGCTGATGACGGCCCAGCGCTTCGTCCACGAGAAGGTGGTCAAGTACACCGAGGCGCCGTATCACAAGCGCCACGGCAAGGCGCGCGAGGGCCGCATCAAGGTCGGCTACCTGAGCGGCGACCTGTGCATGCATGCGGTGGGCCTGCTGACGGCCGAGCTGTTCGAGCTGCACGACCGCGAGCGCGTCGAGACCTTCGCCTTCAGCTGGAGCCGCGAGGACGGCACGCCGCTGCGCGCCCGCATCAAGAATTCGATCGAGCACTATGTGTCGCTGCACGGTGTCGAGGACGAGCGTGCCGCGCGGCTGATCGCCGAGGCCGGCATCGACGTGCTGGTGGACCTGCAGGGCCTCACCAGCGGCGCCCGCCCCAACATCCTGGCCTACCGCCCCGCGCCGATCCAGGTCGGCTACCTGGGCCTGCCGGCCACCTCGGCGCTGCCGGGCGTGGACTGGATCATCGCGGACCGCTTCGTGATGCCGCCCGAGTACCTGCCGTACTGCACCGAGAAGCCGATCTACCTGCCCGACTGCTACCAGGTCAGCGACCGCAAGCGCGAGGTCGGCCCCACGCCCACCCGCGCCGCCAACGGCCTGCCCGAGGACGCCTTCGTCTTCTGCACCTTCAACAACAACCACAAGTACAGCCACGAGATGTTCGCGTGCTGGATGCGGGTGCTGCACGAGGTGCCCGGCAGCGTGCTGTGGCTGCTGGCCGACAACGAGTGGGCCAAGGCCAACATGCTGCGGGTGGCGGCCGAGAACGGCGTGGACGCCGCGCGTCTCGTCTTCGCCCCGCGCGCCCAGCCGCCCGACTACCTGGCCCGCTTCCAGCTGGCCGACCTGTTCCTGGACAGCTTCCCCTACAACGGCGGCACCACCGCCAGCGACTGCCTCTGGATGGGCACGCCGATCCTGACCCGCTCCGGCCGCAGCTACATCTCGCGCATGGCCGGCAGCCTGCTGACGGCCGTGGGCCTGCCTGATCTCGTCACCTTCAGCCTGCCCGAGTACGAGCAGCGCGCCGTCCAGATCGGCCGCAACCCGGGCCGCGCCGCCTCCTACAAGCGCTACCTGCGCGAGCAGGGCCGCAGCTCCAGGCTGTTCGACCTGCCCGCGATCGTGCGCAGCATCGAGGACGAGTTCGAGCGCCTGGCGCTCCAGCATCGTCAGTCGAAGTAACTCGATATGTCGACGCGCAACCAGCAGGATTCCTTCTTCGGCAACGACGCCCGTGCCGGCGCCGCCGCGAACGCGCCGACCGCCGCCGCCAACAAGCTGCGCCTGGCGGCCGACAGCTCCGTCCCCCAGCCCGAGGCCCGGCCCGACCCGCTGGAAGGCCTGGCCGAGCAGCCGGTCGGCGACCCGCTGCTGCAGGCGCTGGCCTGGCTGACCCGCCACCATGGCCGCGCCCGCTCGGCCGAATCGCTGCGCGCCGGCTCGCCGGTGGAGGGCGCGCTGGCGCCGGACCAGGCGCTGCGCCTGATGCGCGAGGCCGGCTACAACGCCGGCCTGCTGCGCAAGCCGATCGCCGACATCAACCCGGCGCTGATGCCCTGCGTGCTGCTGCTCAACGAGGGCGACGCCTGCGTGCTGGTCAAGCGCCTGGAAGAGGAGGGTGTCTCCGGTGGCCAGCAGCGCTACGAGGTCGTCTTCCCCGGCCCCGAGGCGGCCGCGGTGGTCGCCAGCGCGGCGGAGCTTGCGCCCGAGTACAGCGGCTTCGTGCTGGTGGTCTCACCGCAGGAAGTCTCCCAGGCGCACGAGCGCAACCCGCGCGAGGCCGCGCTGCTGGCCCCGCCCGGCGAGCACTGGCTGTGGGGCACGCTGAAGCGCTTCATTCCCTACTACCGCTCGGCCATGCTGGCGGCGCTGCTGTCCAACGTGCTGATGCTGGTGTCCGGCCTGGTCACCTCGGTGATCTACGACAAGGTGATCCCGCACCAGGCCTTCGTCACGCTGTGGACCATGGCCACCGGCGCCGGCCTGGCGCTGCTGTTCGACCTGTTCTCGCGCCAGCTGCGCAGCCATATGATCGACCTGGCCGGCCGCAAGGCCGACCTGATCATCGGCGCCAAGCTGTTCCGCCAGACCCTGGGCGTGCGCATGGAGCACAAGCCCGAATCCGCCGGCTCCTACGCCCACTACCTGGCGCAGGTGGAGATCGTGCGGGACTTCTTCACCTCGGCCACGATGTCGGCGCTGAGCGACCTGCCCTTCGTGCTGATCTTCGTCGGCATGACCTTCATCGTCGGCGGCCCGCTGGGCTGGGTGCTGACGCTGGCCATGCCGGTGATGATGCTGATCTCCTGGGCCATGCAGGGCTACCTGCGCCGCGCGATGCGCGCCCAGATGGCCGAGCAGGCCGACCTGCACGGCACGCTGGTGGAGGCGATCGAGGGCCTGGAAGACCTGAAGACATCCGGCGCCGAGGGCCGCTTCCTGCGCCGCTACGAGACCAGCACCGCCATCGCCGCCGAGGCGGGCCTGCGTTCGCGCAGCATCTCCAGCCTCAGCATGAACATCACCTCCTCGATGCAGCAGGTGGTCAACCTGGTGATGCTGGTGTGGGGCGTCTACCTGATCCACGACGGCACCATCACCGCCGGCGCGCTGCTGGGCTCGGTGATGTTCGCCAGCCGCGCGGTGATGCCGCTGGGCAGCCTGGTGAGCCTGGCCACACGCTACCAGGGCGCGCGCGCCGCGATGGTCTCGCTGGACCGCATGATGAGCCTGCCGACCGAGCGCGAGCAGAACCGCAACTACGTGCCGCTGACCCAGATCAGCGGGCGGCTGGGCCTCAACGACGTCGGCTTCTCCTACCCGCTGGTCGGCGCCGCCGCCCAGGCCGCCGGCCACGCGCCCAAGGTGCTGCGCAATGTCACGCTGCGGCTGGAGCCGGGCGAGCGCGTCGCGGTGCTGGGCCGCATCGGCAGCGGCAAGTCCACCATCCTGCGCCTGCTGTCGGGCCTGTACCAGCCGACTGAGGGCATGGTCGAGGTGGACGGCATCGACCTGCGCCAGATCGACCCGGCCGAGTTCCGCGCCCGCGTCGGCTTCGTCTCGCAGGAGCCGCGCCTGTTCCACGGCACGCTGCGCGACAACGTGCTGATGGGCCGCGCCCACCTGGATGCGACGCGCCTGGTCGAGGTCGCCCGGTTGACCGGGCTGGACCGCGTCGTCGCCGGTCATCCGGCGGGCTGGGACCTGCCGGTCGGCGAGATGGGCAGCATGCTCTCCGGCGGCCAGCGGCAGCTGGTGGCTCTGGCCCGCGCGCTGGTGGCCCGGCCCCAGGTGCTGCTGATGGACGAGCCGACCAGCTCGATGGACGCGCAGTCCGAGATCGCCTTCCTGCGCCAGCTGCGCGACGCGGCCGGCAACTGCACGCTGGTGATGGTGACCCACCGTCCGGCCGTGCTGGAGCTGGTGTCGCGCATCGTCGTCGTCGATGCCGGCCGCCTGGTGATGGACGGCCCGCGCGACCAGGTGCTGGCCGCGCTGTCCGGCGTGCGGCCGAGCGTGCCGCCCGAGGCCCAGCAGCAGCAGGCGGCCGCCCAGGCCGGCGTGCGCATGCACCCGTCCGCGCAGCCCGTCCAACGCTCCCCGTCCGTGTGATTGACGAAGAAGTAAACGCATGGCGAGTAACGAACCATCCGCGCTGACCCGCGAGGAAGGCCGCTTCGTCAGCGGCCTGCACGCGGCCACCATCGACGAGCCGCTGCCGCAGGCCGTCTGGGGCCTGTACCTGATGCTGATCATCGTGGTGGTGGCCATCACCTGGTCCTCGATCGCGCATGTGGACGAGATCACCCGCAGCGACGGCCGCATCGTGCCCGACGGCAGCGAGCAGGTCATCGCCAGCCTGGAAAGCGGCATCCTGCGCGAGCTCTACGTGCGCGAGGGCCAGGAGGTCGAGGCCGGCCAGGACCTGGCGCAGCTGGACCCGACCCGCGTGGAGGCCACGCAGGCCGAAGGCGTGGGCCGCTCGCTGGCGCTGAAGGCCCAGGTGGCGCGGCTCAAGGCCGAGGCTGACGGCCTCGGCAGCATCGCCTTCCCGCCGGAGGTGCAGGCCTCGCCCCGCATCGTGCAGGCCGAGACCGAGTCCTTCCAGGCCCGCCGCCGCGTGCTGGAGGAGACCGTGGCCAGCCTGGACCGCAGCACCGGCCTGCTGCAGAAGGAACTGAAGATCTCGCAGGACATGTCGGCCAAGGGCCTGATGTCGGTGGTGGAGGTGATGCGGCTGACCCGCCAGGTCAACGAGCTGCAGGCGCAGCGCACCGAGCGGCTGGCGCGCTTCCGCCAGGAGGCCGCGGGCGAGCTGGTGAAGGCGCAGAACGACCTGACCGCGCTGGACGAGCAGATGGTGATCCGCCAGGACGCGATGGCCCGCACGATGCTGAAGTCGCCGGTGCACGGCGTGGTCAAGGCGATCAAGGTGAGCACCGTGGGCGGCGTGGTGGCGGCCGGCGTGCCGGTGATGGAGATCTCGCCGATCGGCGAGCAGATCAAGATCGAGGCCCGCGTGAAGCCCGGCGACATCGGCTTCATCCATGTCGGCCAGAAGGCCCAGGTCAAGCTCAACGGCTACGACTTCAACATCAACGGCGGCCTGGAAGGCAAGGTCACCTACATCAGCCCGGACGTGGTCGGCGAGTCGGCCCCGGAGAAGGGCGGCAACCCGAACAACGCCTACTACCGCGCCGTCATCACCGCCGAGGAGAACCACCTGGTCTACAAGGGCAAGCCGCTGCCGGTGATCCCGGGCATGCAGGCGATGGTGGAGATCAAGACCGGCGACCGCTCGGTGCTGAGCTACCTGCTCAGGCCCATGCTCAAGAGCCGCGAAGCGTTGCGCGAGCGTTAAGACGCCGCGGCCCCAGCAGATGCAGGTTGACGCTGGCAAGCACCGGCGAAGACAATGCTAACTCCTCAACTCGACGGCACCGCCATGACACCAGCGCCTAGTAGCTGGCCTTCGCCGTCCAGTCCTTGCCGAGCCGTCGATCGCTTCTGACGGCTCGATGAAGAACCGGGCGGTGGGGGCATCGACCTGACCACCGCCGGGGCTTGATCGTCCTTCTTCTCCCCGGATCATCGTTCGACCCTGCGGCCCTGCCTTGGGCCGCGGTCTTCCGTCCTGCTGTCGCGGCAGGGCGGCGGGGAGAGACCCGTGCAACAACTGATTTCCCGCAACCTGTTCCTCGCGGCCCGCGCGGCTGCCTCGCTGCGCCGCCAGCTGCCCGATGCCCGCGCGCTGGCCCGCCGCCTCGGCCCCGGCCTGATCACCGGTGCCGCCGACGACGACCCGAGCGGCATCGCCACCTACTCGCAGGCTGGCTCGCAGTTCCGCTTCGGCCTGGTGTGGACGCTGCTGCTGACCACGCCGCTGATGATCGGCATCCAGATGCTGTCGGCGCGCATCGGCTGGGTCACCGGCGAGGGCCTGGGCGCCAACATCGCGCGCGTCTGCCCGCGCTGGCTGACGATGGTGCTGGTGGGCCTGCTGGTGCTGGCCAACACGATCAACATCGCCGCCGACATCGGCGCCATGGCCGAGGCCGCCCACCTGCTGCTGGCCGGGCCCTCGCAGCTCTACGTGCTGGGCTTCGGCCTGCTCTGCGTGGCGGGGCAGGTGATGTTCTCGTACGAGCGCTCGGTGCGCATCCTGAAGTGGCTGACGCTGGCGCTGTTCGCCTACTTCGCCGTGGTGCTGGTGGTGCGGGTGCCCTGGCAGCGGGCCACCGTCGAATCGCTGCAGCCCTGGCGCTTCATGCCGCCCGGCACCTCCGCCGGCGACTACGCCAGCATGGTCGTCGCGATGCTGGGCACGACGATCAGCCCCTACCTGTTCTTCTGGCAGGCCGCCCAGGAGGTGGAGGAGGGCCAGCGCCGCCCGGACGAGGCCGTGCTGCGCGCCGTGCCGGCCTATGCGCGCGAGCACCTGTTCCGCATCAAGCAGGACACCTACGTCGGCATGCTGTTCTCCAACGCGATCGCGCTGTGCATCGTGCTGGCGACGGCCGTCACGCTGAACCTCAACGGCATCACCACCATCCAGACCTCCTCGCAGGCCGCCGAGGCGCTGCGCCCGGTGGCCGGCGAGTTCGCCTTCGCCGTCTTCGCGCTGGGCATCATCGGCACCGGGCTGCTGGCCGTGCCGGTGCTGGCCGGCTCGGCCGCCTATGCGGTCAGCGAGGCCTTCGGCTGGCGCTCGGGGCTCTCGCGCGGCTTCCACGAGGCGCGCGGCTTCTACGCCATCATCATCGCGGCCACCGGCATCGGCACGCTGATGAGCGCGGTGGAGGTGGACCCGATCAAGGCGCTGGTGTGGAGCGCCATCGTCAACGGCGTGATCTCGGTGCCGATCATGGTCGTGATGATGTGGATCGGCCAGTCGACCCGGCTGATGGGCGAGTGGACGATCTCGCCGCGGCACCGCTTCTTCGGCTGGGCGGCCACCGGGGTGATGGCGGTGGCGGTGATCGCCATGCTGGCTTCCTGAGTTCACGGCTTCGATAAGGCGTCCCGCGGCGCCTCTTTTCCGGCCATCGCGCCGGGCCCGGGCATGGTCCAGTGACGGTATCGGTGGAAGACCGCCCGTTCGAGCCCATGCTGTTGTTCTCATCCTCGCCCCTGTCGTCGCTGCGCACCCGTTGCCTGCTGGCCGCCTTGCCGCTGAGCCTGGCGGTCACGGCCGTGCCAGCCGCGCGCGCCGTCAACGATGACAAGGGCGCGCTGCTGCCGCGCACGTCTTCCGGCGTGGTGACGCCCGCGCCGGTGCCGGCCTCGGCGGCGCAGGTGGTGGTGGCGCCGCCGCCGCCGCAGGTGGTGGTCGTTCCTCCTCCGGCGCCCGCCTCGGCGCCCGCACCGTCGGCCGCGCCTGACGCGGCGCCGCCGCCGGCGACGCCCGCTCCCGCTCCGGCGCCTCGCGCGCCGCGTCGTACCGCCGGAAACCGCAGCCACGACGACTCCGGTGCGCTGCTGCCGCGTCGCTCCACGGCATCATCGACCGCGGCGCCCGCGGTGGTCGCCGTCGCACCTCCGCCAGCGCCTGCCGCGCCCCAGCGGGCGGCTCCGAAGGC
>NZ_LYVQ01000221.1 GCF_001984095.1 Pelomonas sp. KK5 | reverse complement strand
CATGGACCCTCGCACCTACCTCTTCGTTCCCGCCGACCGGCCCGAGCGCTTCGCCAAGGCGCTGGCCAGCGGCGCCGACGCCGTCGTGCTCGACCTCGAAGACGCGGTCGCCTCGGAACGCAAGCCTGCCGCGCGGGACGCGATCGCCACCTGGGCAAGCGCCGCCACCGAAGCCGAGAAGGACCGCATCGTCGTCCGCACCAACGCGGCCCACACGACCGAATTCGGCGAAGACATGCGCCTGCTTCGCGACGCACGGCTGCCGCTGGCCATGCTGGCGAAGGCCGAGACGCCGGGCCACATCGGCGCGGTGCGCTCGGCATCGCCGGTCACTCGCGTGCTTGCCTTGATCGAATCGGCCCGGGGCGTCGCCAATGCCGAGGCGCTGGCGGCCAGCCAGGGCGTGCGCCGCCTGGTCTTCGGCACGCTGGATTTCGCGCTGGACCTGGACCTGGACATCGCCGAGCAGGCCGACGGCCTGGCCTACGCGGCCAGCCGGTTGGTGCTCGCCTCCCGCAACGCGGACCTGCCGGGCCCGGTCGCCGGCGTGACGCCGCAGATCGACGACGAGGCCCGCCTGCTGGCCGACCTGGCCTGGGCGCGGCGCCTGGGCATGGGCGCCAAGCTGTGCATCCATCCGCGGCAGGTCGCCGCGATCCACCTGGCGCTGGCGCCGAGCGCGCAGGCCCTCGACTGGGCGCGCCGCGTCCTCGCCGCCGCGGCCGGCAGCGCGACCGGCGCCTTGCAACTCGACGGCCGAATGATCGACCGACCCGTCATCCTGAACGCGCAGCGGACGCTGCAGCGCGCGGGCCAGTAACTGTCAATTCAAACGGAACCTTCACCATGGCTTCAACCCTCATCGACTCCGCCATCTTCCAGGGCATCTTCAGCAGCGACGCGATGCGCCGCGTCTGGTCCGACGAGAACCGCACCCAGAAGTACCTCGACATCGAATCGGCGCTGGCCAAGGTCCAGGGCCGGCTCGGCCTGATCCCGCAGGAAGCGGCCGACGAGATCGTCAGCCACTGCCATCTCGACCAGATCGACATGGCCAAGCTGCGCCAGCAGACCGAGCGCATCGGCTACCCGATCCTGGGCGTGGTCTCGCAGCTCAACCTGCTGTGCCGCGACAAGCTCGGCGAGTACTGCCACTGGGGCGCCACGACGCAGGACATCACCGACACCGCCACGGTGCTGCAGATCCGCGAGGCGCTGGACATCGTCGACGCCGAGCTGAGCGCGATCTCGGCCGCGCTGGCCAAGCTGTGCCGCGACCATCGCCTGACGCCGATGATCGGCCGCAGCAATCTGCAGCAGGCCATTCCGGTGACCTTCGGCTACAAGATGGCGGGCCTGCTGTCGGCCATCGAGCGGCACCGCGCGCGCCTCGCGCAGTTGCGGCCGCGCGTGCTGGTCGGCGAGTTCGCCGGCGCGGCGGGCACGCTGGCCTCGCTGCAGACCGGCGCGATGGAAACGCAGGCCGGCCTGTGCGCCGAACTGGGCCTGGGCCAGCCGGTCATTGCCTGGCACACGATCCGCGACAACATCGCCGAAGTGGGCGCCTTCCTGGGCCTGGTCGGCGGCACGCTCGGCAAGCTCAGCATGGACGTGAAGCTGATGATGCAGACCGAGGTCGGCGAGGTCTACGAGCCCTATGCCCACGGCCGCGGCTCCAGCAGCACGATGCCGCAGAAGCGCAACCCGATCTCCAGCTGCTACATCCACGCCGCGATCTCGGTCGTGCGCCAGCATGCCGCCGCGCTGATGGATGCGATGGTCGCCGACCACGAGCGCAGTACCGGCCCTTGGGAGATCGAATGGATCGTCCTGCCTGAGGCCTTCTGCCTGATGGCCGGCGCGCTGAAGCAGTCGCGCTCCGTGCTGGAAGGCCTGGAGGTCGACCCGGCCGCGATGCGCCGCAACATCGACATGACCCACGGCCTGGTGATGAGCGAGGCCGTGATGATGGGCCTTGGCCCCTACATCGGCCGCGAGTACGCACACGATCTCGTCTACGACATCTGCCGGGTCGCGGTGAAGGAACAGCGCCCGCTGCTGGATCTGCTCTGCGAGCACCCCGAGGTCAACAAGCACCTCGACCGCCCGGCGCTGGCCGCGCTGTGCGACCCGGCCAACTACCTCGGGCAGTCCGGCGTGATGGTCGACCGGGTGCTTGCCACCCTGCGCTGACACGCAGCCCGAATCACGCCACAGTAGATCCAAAGTAACGCCAAGCATTCCGGAGACAACGCCATGCAAGCCGCCAAGAAGATACTGAAGATGCTCTACGTCCAGGTGCTCATCGGCCTGGTGCTGGGGATCACCGTGGGCCACTACTGGCCCGAGTTCGGCGCGTCGCTGAAGCCGTTGGGCGACGGTTTCGTCAAGCTCGTCAAGATGATGATCGCGCCGATCGTGTTTTGCACGATCGTCAGCGGCATCACCTCGCTGGGCGACACCAAGGGCGTGGGCAAGACGCTGCTGAAGGCGATGGGTCTGTTCTACGTGCTGACGATCATCGCGCTGCTGACGGGCCTGGTCGCGGTGATCGCGCTGCAGCCTGGCGCCGGCATGCACATCGACCCGACGCACCTCGATGCCGGCGTGGTGGCCAAGTACACCAGCAAGGTGCCGCCCAGCGGCTTCGCCGAGTTCGTGCTGCACATCATCCCGAGCTCCTTCTTCGGCGCGTTCTCGGAGGGCGAGGTGCTGCCGGTGCTGCTGCTGGCCTGCCTGTGCGGTTTCGGCCTCACGCGCATCGGCAAGGTCGGGCAGACGGTGCTGATCGGCATCCACGCCTTCTCGCACATGCTGTTCGCAGCCTTCAGCCTGATCATGAAGCTGGCCCCGCTCGGCGCGTTCGGCGCGATGGCCTTCACCGTCGGCAAGTACGGCATCAAGTCCATCGGCTCGCTGGGCCTGCTGATCGGCACCTTCTACACCGCCTGCATCTTCTTCGTCGTCGTGGTGCTGGGCCTGCTCTGCTACATGCACAAGTTCAAGCTGTGGCAGCTGCTGCGCTACATCCGCGAGGAACTGCTGGTGGTGCTGGGCACCTCGTCGAGCGAGCCGGTGCTGCCGCGCCTGCTGATGAAGCTGGAGCGCGTCGGCTGCAAGAAGGGCGTCGTCGGCCTGGTGCTGCCGACCGGCTACTCGTTCAACCTGGACGGCACGGCGATCTACCTGACCCTGGCCTCGCTGTTCATCGCCCAGGCCTGCGACATCACGCTGAGCTGGGGACAGATCGCCGGCATGCTCGGCCTGATGCTGCTGACCTCCAAGGGTGCGGCCGGCGTGACGGGCAGCGGCTTCGTAGCCCTGGTCGCCACGCTGACGGTGATGCACGACCTGCCCGTCGCCGGCGTCGCGATCATCGTGGGCATCGACCGCTTCATGTCCGAAGCCCGCGCGCTGACCAGCACGATGAGCAATGCCGTGGCTTGCATCGTGGTCGCGAAGTGGGAAGGTGCATGCGACGAACAGGTGCTGCAGCGTGAGTTGGCCCGCGGCTATGTACCTGGCAATGAGGTCGAAGAGGCGGAGGCCGGGCTGCAAGCGACGCCGGCTGGCGTCGCCCACGTCACTTTGAAGCCGGAACTTCAGGCCCACTGACACCGCTCGTCGTAGCTCCAACATGGCGCGGGCTGCATAAGTGCTCCCGCGCCGCGTGATCTACAGGATGAACGCTTCGCGGCGCTGATACGGCCGTGCTGGCAGGCAGCAACGCGTCGTCAGCCGGTGTCGGCCACTTCTTCCTACTAACGATTTCGTGGAGTTGATTCTCAAAAGATTGGATGCTCTGCAGCAGCTATCTTGATCCGGTCAAAGATCGCGGGCTGCCGGCGCACATTCCCCGCCGGTCAGCCGAAGTTTGACGGTTACTTTCTCCGCTCGGCGCCCATGTAGACGTGATCGAAGCTGACGAAGCCGCAGCCGCCGGACTCGTTGTCGAAGATCTGCACACGGGCCTGCTTTCCGACCTGGGCGGTCAAATCGACCGTCACCCAACTGCCATCGTCCTGGATCGATGACTGGCCGCAGGAATTAGGCGTGTAGGTCGACAGCACGTTGCCGGCCGCGTCCAGCACCTTCAGGCCCACGGTGCCGTTGGCATTGCCGCCGGACATCAGGAAGTTCAGGTAGGGCCGGTTCGCGTCCACGGTGAACAGCGGCGAGGTCAGCGTGCCGGTCGAGGCATCGCAGCCCTTGTTGTTGCCGTTCATCTCGCAGGTGCTGACCGCGCGGGCGCCGACCCGCGCGCCGCCGGACACGCCCTTCCAGGCGTCGGCACTCGCCGGGTTGGCGAAGTCGCCGGTGGCGGTCCAGACCTGAGCCGTGGCCACCGCGTCGTCGAAGTCGCCGATCACCTGCGTGAAGGCATCGGCCGTCACGCTAACGCTGAAGCCGAGCGTGGCCGCCATCGCCGTCGTCAGCACGACCTTGCCGCCGTCCTTGCCATTTCCGGAGGGGTTCCAGGCGTTCGCCGACTGGTACCACTGGTCGGTGCTGACGAAACCGCAGCCGCTGGTCTCTTCGTCGAACAGCTGGGCCTTGATGAAGGCGCCGGTCAGCGCGGAGATGTCGATATGCGTCCAGTCGTCGTCGTTCTGGATGAAGGACGGGCCGCAGCTGTCCGGGCTGTAGCTCAGCAGCACATTGCCGACGGTATCCATCACGCGCATGCCGACCTTCTTGCCGGCCCCGCCGCCGTGCATCAGGAAGTTCAGGTAGGCGTCGGTGGCCTTGAAGGCGGGCGAGGTCAGCGTGCCCGTCGGCGAGTCGCAGGGCGTGCCGGGGCCGGCGATCTCGCAGGTGCTGATGGCCTTGTCGCCGACGCGCGCGGCGCCGGCGTCGGTGCCGGTCGTGCCCTGCCAACTGGTGGCCGTCGGGTTGGCGAAGGCGCCGGTGCCGGTCCAGCCGCGCTTGGTCACCATGTCCACCGGGTTCTCGAAGCTGGCGAAGGGCACCATCTTCTGGAAGGTGACCGTCCCTTCGACGGTGACCTTGACAGGCGACAGCGGCTTGCTCAGCACGCCCGCATTGACGCCGCGCGGCTTGTCGGTCTGGTAGAAGTGGTCGAAGGCAACGAAGCCGCAGCCGGTGCTGGCGTTGTCGAAGATCCTGATCTGCACCGTCTCGCCGATCAGGCCGCTGGTGTCGAAGTTGACGTAGTGCTGGTCGCCCTTGAGCACCGGATCGCCGCAGCTGTTGGGGTTGTAGGTGCCCAGCACCTGCGCCGTCGACGAGCCGGGCGGCGTGTACAGCACCTGCGCGCCGACGTCCGGGCCGCCATTGCCGCCGGACATCAGGAAGGTGATCGAGTCCTTCTTGATGACGACGTTGTTGATCGTGATGCTGCCGGTCGGCGCATCGCAGCCGGCGCCGCCGATCTCGCAGGTGCTCACCGAAGCGTCGCCGATGCGCGCGGCGATCGGCGCGAGGCTGGCGTTCGAGTACTCGAGGTTGTTCCAGTTCGTCGTCGTCGCGAAGGCACCGGTCAGCGTGTACTTGACCGTGTCCTGCTGCATCTGCGCCGGGAACTCGAAGCTGGCGATGACGTTCTCGGCGACGAAGGTGGTGTCGTCGGTCGTCACATGGGCCGAGGTGTTGGCCACGTGGCAGGTCGGGCAGGCCGTCACCTTGACCGTCAGCGCCAGCGTCGAGGGCTTGGAATAGCTGTCGTCGGCCACGACGCTGACCTGGTAGCTGTTGTCCTTGTCGGCATCGGAGGGGTTCTGGAAATCCGGCGGGATCGCGAAGCGCAGCGAGCCGTCCCCGCTGATCGCGAACAGGGCCGCGTCGGCCCCGGACAGAGACAGCTTGAAGGCATTGCCATCGGGGCTCGTGACGCTCAGCTTGGTCACCGCGCTGGTGAACTCGGGCACGCTGAGCGCGCCCGGGTCGGTGATCACCGGCGAGTGGGATTGAGGGAGGTCGGCCGGGTTGCCGCCGTTGCCGCCACCGCAGGCGGAGACCAGCAGGACCAACGGCAGGACCAACGTGCACAGCAATTTGTTCATCATGGTTGTGCTCCTGCTCAGAAGAAGTACGTGTACATCGCGCGGATCGTGCGGCCGAACAGCGGCCGGCTGACGCCGCGGTTGGTGGCGCCGTTCGGGCCCTTCAGGTCGGTGAACACCGGATCGCCCTCGGTGAACGAGAGGCGGTTCGTGATGTTGGAGACGTGGAACTGGAACGAGCTCTTGGCGCTGAAGTCCCAGATGAAGCCGCCGTCCAGGTGGTAGTAAGCCGGGTACAGCGTCACGTTGACGTCCTGCGACTCCGAGTAGCGGCTGCCGAAGTAGGTGTACTTGGCGTAGGGCTTCAGCGGCAGGCCGGTGTAAGGCTTCAGGTCCCAGCTCGTCTGCAGGTTCACCATCACCTTGGCCAGGCGGCGCGGGCGGCGGCCGTCCTCGCCGATCTGCTCGAAGGTGTAGCCGGTGACGACGTCGTTGACGCGCAGCTCCTTCACCGTGCGGTAGTTCGCATCGACGACCTTCGGATCCTGCACGACGCCGTTGAAGCGCAGCTCCAGGCCCTTGACCTCGGGCGGGCGCCAGGCGGCTTCCAGCTCCAGACCGATGTTCTGGATGCCGCGGCGGTAGAACTCACGCGTCAACGGGCAGCTGTTGATGTCGACGGTGACGCCGGCCGGCGTGCAGCTCGGCGAGGTGAAGTCGCGGTATTCGACGTACTGGTCGCGCGGGCTGAACTTGTTGTAGAAGAGCGCGAGCTGCGTATCCCAGGTCTTTGCGTAGTAACGGACGCCGCCTTCGTACTGCATGATCCGCTCGACCTTGCTGCCCGGCGTGCTCGGGTCGAACTGCAGCTGGTTCAGCTGCTCCAGGCTCGGCAGGCGGAACGAGCGCGAGGCCAGGCCGTAGACCGCCAGGTTGTTCTGCAGCGAGTAGTTGGCGCCCATCGACCAGCCGGTGGCGCTGAGCTTGGATTTCAGGTGCTGGTTGGCGCCCGGCAGCAGCACCTCGTCGTCGGCGATCGTGTCGGCCGCGCTGCCCGGGACGACGCCGGCCGGCGTCATATTGGTGGACTGGTCCCGCACGTTGTAGACGACGTCGGCCCGCTGCGTCTGGTGGCGCACGCCGAGGTCCAGCTTCAGCCGGCGGTCCAGGGTCTCCCAGTGGTCCTGCAAGTACAGGGCCTCGCCCTTGACGGTGGCGTCGGCCAGGTAGCCGTTGAAGCCCAGGCGCATCACGCCGTTCGAGGTGACCGAAGGCCCAACCGGCGTTCCGGAGGCATCGATGGCCCGCAGCTCGACCAGCTGTGGATGTTCTTCCATCGTCGAGACCAGCAGCGACTGCTGGAAGTTCTGCTTGTTCGAGTAGTCGGTGAAGTAGGCGCCGAGGGTCAGGTGGTGCTCGCCCAGCCAGTCCACCGTCTTGCCCAGGCGCAGGTCAGCCGAGGTGCTCTTGGCCTCGGTCCGCGCGACGAAGGGAATCAGGTAGTCGAGATAGGCGCTGTCGGCCACTTTCGATCCGTCGCTGAGCCGGTAGGCCGCGACGCCGGTGGCTGTCGGGTAGAAGGAGCTGAAGCGCAGCACGTCGTTGTTGAAGCGGGCGTTGTTGAAGCGCGCCGCCGTGGTCGTGTCATTGCCGGTGAAGACGCCATTGAAGCCGCTGCTGCCGGACGAATGGCGCAGGCCGCCGTCGAAGGTCCAGCCCGACTCGAACTCGTGGCTCAGCTTCAGCGTGTAGATGTCGAAGTCCGGATGGATGCCGTCGGCCATGTCCACCTGGCGCGAGCCGTACTCGCCCAGCATCGTGAAGCGGCGATTCGAACTGGACGCCACCGTGCCGTGCCCGAAGTCGATGCCCAGCGGCCAGACCTGGTCCATGCGGATCTTCACCGGATCGGCCGGCGTGCCCGGCTGCGCGATCGCCGGCACCTGGAAGGGCACGTTCTGGTAGAAGGCCGTGCGGTCGTTGATCTTCAGCGCATGCATCTGCACTTCGGTGCGGCCGTCGTCGGTCTGGAAGACGAGATTGCCGCGCAGTTGCCCGCCCTTGTCGGCCGTGTAGCCGGTGTCGCGCAGGCCGTCGGACGTGCGATAGAAGCCGCCCACGGCGAAGGTCCAGTTCTTGTTGACCGGCCCGGCGACGTAGAAGTCATTGCGGATGAAGTTGTAGTCCGCCACCTCCAGCTTGTAGCCGCCTTCCAGCGTCTGGCCGCCGGTGCGCGTGATGTGGTTGACCGTCGCGCCCAGGCCGTTCGAATAGAGGATGCCGCCGGTGCCGCCCTTGACCACTTCGACGCGCCGGGTCATCAGGTCGTCGCGCACGGCGACGTCGTTGTTCATGAACGGCACTTCCGGTTCCTCGAACCAGGGCAGGCCGTCGATCAGCTGCGGCGCATAGCGGTAGCCACCGGTGACCGGCAGGCCGCGCACGGTGATGTTGTTGCTGGCTTCGCCGGCCGTGCTGCCCTCGGCGAAGATGCCGGGCACGTTCTGCAGCAGGTCGGCCGTGCTGATTGGCGCCAGTCGCCGGATCTCCTCGGCAGACAGCGTGTTGATCGTGTTGGTCGAGTCCTTCTTCAGCACCTTGTTGCTGTTGCCGGTCACGACGACTTCCTGCAGTCGCTCGGTGGATTCGGCGTCGGGTGCAGGCTGCTGCTGCGCGCAGACGGCCTGGGCCGCCAGGGCCAGCGGCGCCAGCGTCAGTAGCTGCCACGCGTGGGCACGTCGAGGGTGTCTCATGTTCTGTCTCCTGGTGTTGTCCCCGTCGCTCGGGGTCAGTTCTTGCGGGTCGAATCAGTGGGGTGGCCTGAGAGGCCAGATCTGCAGGCGCGGATGGGCGGGCCGCGCCGTGGACAGCCGCAGCCGCGTGCTGTCCGTCAGCGAGGGATAGCTGCGCAGCGAATAGGCGGCGGCGTCGTTGATGAACACGTCGATGACCGAGCCGTCCACGAAGACGCACAGCTTGCGCATCGGGCCGAAGGCAGCGCTGTCGTAGCGGCCGCTGAGCAGCAGCGGGCCTTCGTCCTCGCCGGAGAGGCTGGCATGCGTCTTGTCGAACTCGACCGTGCCATCGACGGGATCGAAGCGCAGCCGCGTGAACTCGCGACCGTCCGCGGAGGCCATCAGGTCCAGCGTCACCGGCGCGTCGTTGTCGAGATCGACCTGCAGCTCGTAGGCATGCAAGTCCTTGGCGAGCATGGGCACGTCGCCATCGGTCGCGGGCGGCATTAGCAGAGGCTCGCCGCGCAGTGCATGAAGTTCCGGCGCCGGTGACTGCCCCAGCGTGCGCTGGTCCGGCAGCAGCGTCCAGCGGCGCGGCAGGCTGAAGGTGTGGGCCCAGCCTGCGCGCAGCTGGGCCGTCGGCGTGCGCCGCTCGTCGACGATGCCGATCGCACGCAGCTCGCCATCCGCGGCGCGCGCCACCGTCGGTGCCAGATGACCCGGCAGCAGGTCCAGCGGCTTGGGCGCGCGGAAGAAGGGCTTGAAGACGCCATTGGTCCAGCTGCCGATCCAGTACACCGCGCGCGTGGCCGGCTCCGCATATTTGCCGACCTTGCCGCCGATCGGGTTGGCCACCAGTACCCAGGTGGAGCCGTCGAGCTGCTCGAAGACCGGCATCTCCCAGATGTCGGAGCCAATGTCCAGCTGGCGCCATGCGGTATCGATGAAGCGTTGCGGCCTCCAGCGAGGCCGCTCGCTGCCGCGGTCGAGCACATAGTGCTGCAGGCCGCCGCCCGACTCCAGCGCCGCGCCGATGAGCATGTGCCAGGTCTCGCCCTCCTTCCACAGGAACGGGTCACGGAAATCGCGCAGGCCTTCGGTGTTGAGGACTGGGCCGAGCTTGCGCCAGTGGCGCAGTTCCGGATCCTCGCTGACCGCCATCGACACGCCGGGATTGCTGGCCGCGAGGCGGTCTCCGTGGTTGACGCTGGTGTAGAAGGCGAAGGCCCTGCCGCCGTCGGTGATCACATGGCCGGACCAGATGCCCTTCATGTCGAAGCCGGCGTCGGCGCTCTGCAACTCGGGCCAGAGCGCGTCGGGCAGGTGTTCCCAGCGGACGAGGTCGCGGCTCGCCATGTGGCCCCAGTGCATCTGCGTCTTGAACGGCCCATTGGGCGTGCGCTGGTAGAACAGGTGCCAGGTGTCGCCGACACGGATCAGGCCATGCGGTTCGTTCGTCCAGTTGGCCGACGGCATCGGATGGACGCGCGGCCGCAGCGGGTCGCCGGCGAAGCGCGAGTCCGGCACGACCAGCGAGCGCTCGGCATCGGGCGGCGCGGCGGGGCCGGGCAGCGTGTGGATCTGCGCAGAGCTCAGCGGCGTCGGGTAGACCTCCACCTCGTCGAAGGCGCCATTGAGCCGGTTGACCTTGAAGTCCAGGATGCGGGCCTCGACCGCCGGCGTCGCCAGCTTCATCGGCACGTCGGCCAGCCGCAGGCTCATGCCGGGTTTGGCGCTGGCCGTGCCCAGGAGGACATTGTCCAGATAGAGCTGCGCCGTGCCTGCGGCCGGATCGACGCTCACCACCAGATGGACCCAGCGGCGCAGCGGGAAGCGCTGCGGTGCCGAGACCTGCAGCAGGCCTTCCGAGCTGCCGATCCGGAATCCCCAGCGGCCGAAGGTGTCTATATGCAGGTCGAAGCCTTCTTGGCCCTTGGCCTGCTGGATGATGGACGACGGCGACAGCTCGCGAACCGGCACCTCCAAGTCGGAGGGATAGCTCTCCAGCGCCACCCACAGCGAGAGGCCGAAGCCCGCCTTCGGGTCCAGCTTCAGCTCGGCCTGCGCGTAACTGGAAAACCCGTCCGAGCGCCAGGCGCTGCCGGCAACACCCGGCACCACATCGGGCGCGCGGAACTGCGTGTGGATCGCCACGCCGGCCGGAAGCCGGCCCTGCGCCAGCTGGTTGAAGTCCAGGGACAGCAGCGGTGTCGGCAGCGTCGTCTGCAGCGAGGGCTGGGCGCAGGCGATGTTTGCCGCCACGGCCAGCAGAGTCGCACTCGAAATCCATCGATAGACATTCACAACGCGCCCGCAC
>NZ_LYVQ01000220.1 GCF_001984095.1 Pelomonas sp. KK5 | reverse complement strand
TTCGCGGTGAGCGTCGAACCCAGCGGCGGCTCGCCGACCGGCCAGCCGACCGGGCCGGTGGTGTCGGTCGGCAGCGTCTAGGCGGCTGCGTATCCCGCGCATGCGAAGCCGGTTCTCCGGGCCCGGCCGGCGGTTTCCGCGACTCGTGGCAGTATCCGGGAATTACCGTTCATGCGTGGTGTAGTGAGAGTGAAGCAAAAGCTGATTTGGATCCTGCTGGCCCTGGCGGTCACGACACGGGGTGCGGTTGCAGATTCGACGCCTGCCGGACCGCTGCTGCAGCCGTCGGCCCAGGAGGCCAAGGCGGCCCGCCTGGCCGCGGAACTGCTCTCGCGCTACCACTACAAGGCCATCCCGCTCGATGACGCCCTGTCGAGCCGGATCTTCGACCAGTACCTGAAGGCGCTCGACCCCGAGAAGCTCTACTTCCTGCAGTCCGACGTGGACCGCCTGGCCGCGGCCGACCGCACGCGGCTGGACGATGCCATCCTCGGCGAGGACCTGCGCGCGCCGTTCGAGATCTTCAACCTGTACGAGCGCCGGGTCGTGGAGCGGATGAGCTACGCCCGCGGCCTGCTGGCCAAGGGATTCGACTTCGAGCGCGACGAGGCGCTGATGATCGACCGCAAGGACCAGCCCTGGCCCGTCACCGAGGCCGATGCGCGCGAGCTCTGGCGCAAGCGCATCAAGAACGACTGGCTGCGGCTCAAGCTCGCCGGCCAGGACGAGGCGGCCATCGCCAAGGTGCTCGACAAGCGCTACGACGGCGTCGCCAAGCGCCTGGGCAAGCTCGCCAGCGCGGACGCCTTCCAGGCGTTCATGAATGCCTACACGATGGCGATCGAGCCCCACACCAACTACCTGGGTCCGCGCGCCGCGGAGAACTTCGACATCGCGATGCGCCTGTCGCTGGTCGGCATCGGTGCGGTGCTGACCGAGATCGACGGCTACATCACCATCCGCGAACTGGTGGCGGGCGGGCCGGCGAGCCAGTCGGGGCAGCTGAAGGTCGGGGACCGCATCGTGGGCGTCGCCCAAGGCACGGGCGGGCCGATGAGCGACGTCGTCGGCTGGCGCCTGGACGACGCCGTCGCGCTGATCCGCGGCACGGTGAATTCCACGGTGCGGCTGGACATCCTGCCGGCCGACAGCGGGCCCGATGCGTCCAGCAGGACCGTGGCCCTGGTCCGCAACACCATCACGATCCAGGACAGCGCGGCCAAGGCCAAGGTCTATTCCGTCACGACCGGCGAGGGCCAGCGCCTGGTCGGCGTGATCACGCTGCCGTCGTTCTACGAGGACGTGGACGGGCTTAGAAAGGGCGACAAGGACTACCGCAGCGCCGGGCGCGACGTGGCCGCGCTGCTTGCGGACATGAAGGCGCGCAAGGTGGACGGCGTGCTGATCGACCTGCGCAACAACGGCGGCGGCTCGCTGCGGGAGGCGGTCGGCCTGACCGGCCTGTTCGTCGGCAAGGTGCCGGTGGTGCAGACGCGCAATGCCCAGGGCGGCATCACCGTGGAGAAGAACGTCAACACCGAGGTGGCGTGGAACGGGCCGATGGCCGTGCTGATCAACCGCGCCTCGGCCTCGGCCTCGGAAATCTTCGCGGCGGCGATTCAGGACTACGGCCGCGGCCTGGTCATCGGCGAGCCCAGCTTCGGCAAGGGCACGGTCCAGACCGTGGCCAGCCTCGACCAGATCGCCAGGAATGCCACGCCGGAGTATGGCGAGCTGAAGATGACCATCGCGCAGTTCTTCCGGGTGAACGGCGGTACCACGCAGCTGCGCGGCGTCACGCCGGACATCGCCTACCCGTCCACCGGCGACGACACGCAGTTCGGTGAATCGAGCTTCGACAACCCGCTGCCCTGGACCCGCATCAAGGCGGCCGACTATTCGCCCGTGGGCGACGTGGCGGCCCAGCTGCCCCGCCTCCTCGCCTGGCACGAGAGCCGCGTGCGGAGGGACCGGGAGTACCAGGACCTGCTGGAAGACATTGCAAGGGCGCGGGACATTCGTAAGAACAACGTGATCTCGCTCAACGAAGCGGCGCGGCGCAAGGAACGCGCCGTCCAGGAGACGCGCCTGGCCGCGATGCGGGCCGGTGCCGGAGCGGACGCAGGCGGCGAGCTGTCGGACGATGGCCTGCAGTTCAACGAACGCAAGCTCAGCAAGGACCTGGCCATGGAGAAGACCAGGGCCTCCGCCAACGACGTGCTGCTGAATGAAGCCGTGAGCATCGTGTCGGACAGCGCGGCCTTGAAGGCAGGCCGGTCCGACATGGCTGCGAGCGCCTTGTCCACCCATCCGGTCGTGGTCACGGCCCAGTCGACGGCGCCGTCGAAGCAATGAGGGGCGGCCGGCGGCGTCGGCGCTGCCGAGGGATCAGCCGGCGGTGAACGCCGAGTAGTCCATTGCGGCCAGGTCCTCCAGCAGCGTCGGCCCCGTCGGGTTCCAGGCCAGCCGCTCCCGGGTGAGTCGGGAAGACGCCGGCATGTCCATGGCCGCGAAGCCCGCCATCCAGCCGAAGTGCTCGGCAGCCTCGTCGCGCTTCAAGGAGACGGCCGGCACACGCAGGCCGCGCGCGATCGCTTCCGCAATCTCGCGCATGGCGATGCCTTCCTCGGCGACGGCATGCCAGCGCGCGCCCGCGGCATGGTGCTCGAGGGCCAGGCCATACAGCCGCGCCACGTCGTCCACATGCGCGGCCGGCCAGCGATTGGCGCCGTCCTCGAGATAGGCGGCGACGCCCTTGGCCCGGGCCAGGGCGACCAGCGGCGTCGTCAGGCCCTGCTTGACGGTGTCGTGCACCTGCGGCAGCCGGACGACCGCGACGGACACGCCCTGCGCCCTCAGCGCTTCGGCCGCATGCTCCGAGGCGCTGCGCGGATTGGGATGCTGCAGGTCCAGCACGTCCTCGACGGCCAGCACGCCTGGCCCGCCGCCGCCCATGCCGGTGCCGGACGTGATGAGCAGGGGCTTGTCGGTGCCCAGCAGCGCCTCGCCCATCGCGTGGATGACGCGGCTGTCCTTGCGGGTGTTCTCGACGAAACGGGAGAAGTCGTGGTCGAAAGCCGTGTGGATCACGGCGTCGGCCACACGGGCGCCGGCGGCCAGGCTCGCTGGATCCTCAAGCGTGCCGCGATGGGCCTGCGCGCCCGCTTCGCGCAGCCGGCGGGCGCTGTCGTCGGACCGGCACAGCCCCAGCACCTCGTGGCCGCCCTGGACCAGCAGCCGGGTGATGCGGGAGCCGATGAAGCCGGTCGCCCCGGTCAGGAATACACGCATGTCACACCTCCGAATCAGATTGATGGTGCATTGGAGCGTGCCGGCCTAAACTGGTAAATACGTGACCTTATCCTGTTATAGCGGCCACCACCCATGACGACCGATCTTGCCCCGCTGGGCTCCTACCTGCGCAATCGGCGCACGCGGCTGGACCCGACCGCCTTCGGCTACTCCACGGAGCGGCGCCGCACCCCCGGCCTGCGGCGCGAAGAAGTGGCGCAGCGCGCCAACATCAGCCCGACCTGGTACACCTGGCTGGAGCAGGGGCGTGGCGGAGCGCCGTCGGCTGCCGTGCTCAACCGGCTGGCCGAGAGCCTGATGCTCACCGAGCTGGAACGCCAGCACCTGTTCATGCTGGCGCTGGGCCGGCCGCCCGAGATCCGCTACCGCGCCGTCTCCGGCATCACGCAGCGGCTCCAGCGGGTGCTGGATGCCTTCGCGACGAGCGCTGCCATCGTCAAGACGATGACCTGGGACGTGCTTGCCTGGAACCGCGTCGCGGCCGTGCTGCTCACCGACTACGGGCTGCTGGAACCCCGGGAGCGCAACATACTGCGCCTGATGTTCGGCCGCTCCGAGGTCCGCCGGGCCCAGGAGGACTGGGACAAGGTGGCGCGCGTGGTGGTCGGCGCCTTCCGCGCCGACGTGACGCGGGCGGGCATGAGCGAGGAGGCCTCCCGCCTCATCGAGGAGCTTTCGCGCACGAGCGCCGAGTTCAAGGCGCTCTGGGCGGATACGGAAGTCACCGGCATGAGCGAGGGCACCAAGCGCCTGCACCATCCCCGGGCCGGCGTCGTCCAGCTCGATTTCTCCACCTTTGCCGTGGACGGCCGGCCCGAGCTGGCGATGGTGGTGTTCAACCCCGCGGGGCCCAGGGACGTCAGGAAGGTGCAGCAGTTGCTGTCGGGCTGACGCCCCGGTTCAGGCCAGGCGGAAGGCGGCCACCGACGCCACCAGCGACATCGCCTGGCTCTCCAGGCTGGAGGCCGCGGCCGCCATCTCCTCCACCAGCGCCGCATTGCGCTGCGTGCCCTCGTCCATCTGCTTCACCGCCTCGCCGACCTGGTGCACGCCGGTGGCCTGCTCGCGGCTGGCATCGGTGATGCCGCTCATGATCGTCGTCAGCCGGCCGATCTGCGCCACCACCTCGCCGACGGTCGAGCCGGCCTCGTCCACCAGGCGGCCGCCGTGCTCGATGCGGCCCACGCTGTCCTCGATCAGGACCTTGATCTCCTTGGCCGCCGCGGCGCTGCGGCCGGCCAGGCTGCGCACCTCGCTGGCGACCACCGCGAAGCCGCGGCCCTGCTCGCCGGCCCGCGCTGCCTCGACGGCGGCGTTCAAGGCGAGGATGTTGGTCTGGAAGGCGATCGCGTCGATCGTCGAGGTGATCTCGGCGATGCGCCTGCTGGCGGTGGTGATGCCGCGCATCGTCTCGACGACGCGGCCCATCGCCTCGCCGCCCTGGCCGGCCACCTCGCTGGCGCCCTGGGCCAGCGCGCCGGCCTGCCGCACGGCCTCCACGTTGCCGCTGACGGTGGAGCCCAGCTGCTGCATCGCGGCCGAGGTCTCCTCCAGCGCGCCGGCCTGGCTCTCGGTGCGCGAGGACAGGTCCTGGTTGCCCTGGGCGATCTGGGCGCTGGCGGTGGCCACGCTCTCGGAGTTGCGGCGCACCGAGTCGACCACCGAGGCCAGGCTGGTGCCGATCGTGTTGATGGCGCGCACCAGGCGGCCGATCTCGTCGCGGCGCGGGGTCTGCACGTGCACGGTCAGGTCGCCTGCGGCGATGGCGCCCGCAGCCAGCTCGACCTCGTGGATCGGCTTGACGATCAGCCCGCGGATCAGCGCCCACGAGGCCACCGACAGCGCCGCCAGCAGCGCCGCGGCCAGCGCCATGTAGCGGTTGCGCAGGCGGCGCACGTCGGCGGTGAACTCGGCCACGTCGCCGCTGCCGGCGATCAGCCAGTTCCACTCCTTCAGCGTGGTGAAGGCGGCCAGCGTGTCGCGCGGCGCGGCGTAGCGCAGCGTGCCCTCGCCGGCATCGAGCATGGCCTTGGCCTCGGGCACGTCCTGGCCCTCCAGCGTCGGGTGGACGACGGCCCTGCCGAAGTTCTTGCCGGGCTTGGCGTCGAGCACGGTGAAGTAGCCGCTCGGGCCGATCTTCAGCTCGCGGATCGTGGCCTTCAGCGTGTTCATGAAGTCGGTGAAATCCAGGCCGACGAAGGACAGGCCGATGGTCTGGCCGGCGGCATCGCGGATCGGCTCGTAGCGGGTCATGTACTGGCGGCCGAACAGCGTGGCCATGCCCACGTAGACGCCGCCGGCGGTGACCGCCTTGTAGCCCGGGTGCTCGCGGTCCAGCAGCGTGCCGACGGCGCGCTCGCCCTTCTCGTTCTTCAGCGAGGTGCTGATGCGGACGAAGTCGTCGCTGCCGGTCTTCGCGAAGATCGTCGCGACCGAGCCGGTGGTCTGGCTGAAGCCGTCCACCAGCGAGAAGTCCAGCTTCACCGGGCGTCCGTCCAGGCTCAGCTCGCCGTCCCGGTCCTGCTCGAAGCGGCCCTTCAGCGTGGCGAGGTAGACCTTGTGCAGCGCCTCGGTGCGGCCGCGCAGGTCGCGGTCGGAGGCCTGCACCAGGCGCTTGAGCAGCTGCGTCTTCTCGGCGATCTCGTCCTGCGCCGAGGCCTGTACCGACTGCGACAGCGACCAGCTGATCGCGGCCACGAAGGCGCCGAAGAGCAGGGCGATCAGCGAGATGTTGAGGGCGGTGAGCTTGGTGCCCAGGCTCAGGCGGCGAATGAAGGAAAGGGTCGAATTCATGTTCTCTTGCGGGCGACCCGGATTTAAGTCGTGTGTCTTAATTCTAGGTGCCGATGCCTGATGGACCGCGTCGACTATTTCACGGGATCGAGGGTCTTTACTTATTTCACCTTTCACGTTTAATTCAGCTGACTTACCATTTCGACCATGTCGTCCGATCCCTCCGCCGAGCTGTCGTCCACCGCGCTGCACATCCTCGATGTGGCCGAGCCGCTGTTCGCGCGCCACGGCATCGAGAAGGTGTCCTTCCGCGATCTCGTGGCGGCCAGCGGCCAGCGCAACATCTCGGCCGTCAGCTACCACTTCGGCGACCGGCCCGGGCTGCTGCAGGCGATGGTGGCGCGGCGCATGTGGGTGCTCAACGTCGACCGCCTGGCGCGGCTGGACGCGCTCGCCCGCGAGGGCCGGGGCGGCGAGGTGCATGCGGTCGTGGCCGAGGCCTTCGGCGTGCTGGCCGACGCGGTGCGCCAGCAGCATTGGGGCCGGGACTTCGTGCTGATCCTCTCGCAGCTGCTGTTCCATCCGGACATGAGCATCGAGGCGCTGGTGAGCCCCGAGCTCACCGGCAGCATCGAGACCGCGCGGCGCATGGCCCGCCGCGTGCTGAAGGAGCTGCCGCTGGCGGTCTTCAACGAGCGGGTGGACATGGTCTACCACCAGGGCGTCTACGCGCTGGCGATGTGGGTGCAGGCCAACGGCCCGGTGACGCCGGACAACGCCGGCGCCTACGAGCGCTTCGTGCGCAACACGGTGGACTTCCTCGCCGGCGGGCTGATGGCGCCGGTCTCGCCGGCCCGGCGTGCGCGTACCGCTCATTCCCGCGGTTAGGTGAAGATGCACGGTGGCCCGATCGGGTAGGCGCTCCCCTATCATCGCCAGGGTCGGCTCGAACCCTGGACGATGGAACAAGACCCTGCTTCTTCCGCCCGCTCCACCCCGCCAGCGCTGGAGGCGCCGCGCCTGCCGCTGCGCCTGATGCTGAGGTTCGCCGACGACGCCTTCGAGCGCCGCTTCGGCGAGCACTACCTGGCCTTCTATCACCGCTATGCCCAGGCCGCGCTGCTGCTGGGCGTGCTGCTGATCGTCGGCGACTTCCTGGTGGACTGGCTGGCCCGGCCCGCGCTGGCGGCGAACTGGCTGCGGCTCACCGTGGCGGTGCCGATCCTGCTGGCGGGCCTGGCCTACACGCTGCTGCCACAGGCGCGGCGGCTGTGGCAGCCGGTGCTGGGCGGCTTCATCGTGGCGGCGGCGCTGTGCCTGTTCGACGTGCTGGCGCGCATCGATGCCGAGGGCGGCCACGGCCTGGGCTCCTGGGTCGGCATCCTGAACTTCATCTTCCTGCAGTTCTACTGCTTCGTCGTGCTGGGCGTGCAGTTCCGGGTGGCGCTGATGGCCGGCCTCGCGATGCTGGGCCTGTTCGAGTGGTCGCTGTGGAACCATGCCCGCGAGCTGGCGGGCGACGCGGCCTACTGGTCCTATCACGTCGTGACCCTGTTCATCCTGGCGGCCGGCGTCGGCTGGTCGCGCGAATACCTGCTGCGCCGCGACTTCGCCGCCCAGCGCGCGCTGGAGGACGCCCGCGCCGCGGCCGAGCAGCTGGCCCGCGCCAAGAGCGCCTTCCTGGCCACGATGAGCCACGAGATCCGCACGCCGCTGAACGGCGTGCTGGGCATGAACGAGCTACTGATGGACACCGGCCTGTCGCAGCAGCAGCGCAGCTGGGCCGAGGCGGTGCAGGTCTCGGGCCGCCACCTGCTGGCGCTGATCAACGACGTGCTGGACGTCTCCAAGATCGAGGCCGGCCGGCTGACGCTGGAGGCGGTGGACTTCGAGCTGGGCCAGCTGCTGGAGGAGGCCCGGCTGATGTTCGCTCAGCCGGCCGCGGCCAAGGGCCTGGCGCTGACGGCGCATGAGCTGACCCCGCACGGCCCGCTGTGGCTGCGCGGCGACCCGCTGCGGCTGCGCCAGGTGGTGGCCAACCTGGTGGGCAATGCGATCAAGTTCACCGAGCGCGGCGGCGTCGCGCTGCGGGCCGTGTGGGAACGGGAGGGCGAGGCCGTGCGCCTGCGCATCGCCGTCGAGGACAGCGGCATCGGCATCCCCGAGGCAGCGCGCGCGCTGATCTTCGAGAAGTTCGCCCAGGCCGACGGCTCCACCACCCGCCGCTACGGCGGCACCGGCCTGGGCCTGGCGATCTGCCGCGAGCTGGCGCTGCTGATGGGTGGCGATATCGAGGTGGAGAGCCGGCCGGGCGAGGGCTCTCGCTTCACGATCGTGGTGGCGCTGCCGGCGGGCACGCCGGGCGTGCTGCCGTCGATGCCGGCGCGCGCGCCGACGCGGCTGCGCGGCACCGTGCTGCTCGTCGAGGACCATCCGGTCAACCGCAGCGTGGCGATGGGCATGCTGCGCAAGCTGGGCCTGGACTGGCGCCTGGCCGAGAACGGTGCCGATGCGGTGGAGCAGGTGCGCCGGCACGACTTCGACGCGGTGCTGATGGACTGCCAGATGCCGGTGATGGACGGCTTCGCGGCCACCGCCGCGATCCGCGCGCTGCCGGATGCGCGGGGCGCGAAGCTGCCGATCGTCGCGCTGACCGCCAACGCCGGCGAGGAGGACGCGCGCCAGTGCCGCGAGGCCGGCATGGACGGCTTCGTCGCCAAGCCCTTCAGCCTGGCCGTGCTGGCCGCGGCGCTGGCGCCGTGGCTGGAGGCCCGGTCCCCGGAGGCACCCGCGGCGACGGCGACGGTCGCCCGCACCGGTGCGATCGACCGCAAGGCCATCGCCACGCTGATGGAGCTGGACGAGGACGGCGAGCTGCTGCGGGAGGTGCTTGAAGGCTTCCTGCAGACAGCCGACCCCGGCCTGACCGCCCTGGAAGCCGCGCTGGCCAGCCGCGATGCCCGCGAGCTGGCGCGCACGGCCCACGCGCTGAAGTCCAGCGCCGGCAATGTCGGCGCGCTGGCGCTGGCGGAGCGCTACGGCGAGCTCGAACGCGGCGCGCGCGGTGGCGGCCTGGACGGCGCGGCCGCGCTGATCGAGGCGATCCGCGCCGAGCAGCGGCGGGCCGCCGCTGAACTGGTCACGCTCCTGAGGGAGCACGCATGACCCTGCGCATCCTCTTTGCCGACGACGACAGCAGCACCCGCTCCATGATGCGCGCGCTGCTGCGCCGGCTCGGCGCCGAGGTGACGCTGGCGGTCAACGGCATGGAGGCGCTGATGCTGTTCCGCGCCTCGCCGCAGGACATGGTGCTGCTGGACGTGGACATGCCCGGCATGGACGGCTACGAGGTCTGCACCACGCTGCGGCGCGAGGCCGGCGAGCTGCTGCCGATCGTGATGGTCACCGGCATGGACTACGGCGGCTCGGTCGAGCGCGCCTACGAGTGCGGCGCCACCGACTTCATCGCCAAGCCGATCAACTGGGCGATGCTGGGCCACCGGCTGCGCCACCTGATCCGCAACCACCAGACCCAGCTGGCGCTGCAGGCGGCCGAGGGCCGCGCCGGCGAGCTGACGATCTCGCTGCGCCGCGCCAACGAGGAGCTGCGCGCCGCCAACGAGACGCTGCAGCGCCGTGCCTTCGAGGATCCGCTGTCCGGCCTGCCGAACCGCTCGCTGTTCAACCACAAGCTGGAGCGCGCGCTGGCGCGGCATGCGCGGCGCGACGCCGCCTCGCCGACCCGGCTGGCGGTGATGTTCATCGACCTGGACGGCTTCAAGCCGGTCAACGATTCCTTCGGCCACGCCGCCGGCGATGCGGTGCTGCGCGACGTGGCGCGGCGACTGCGCACGGTGGCGCGCGAGGGCGAGACGCTGGCGCGGCTGGGCGGCGACGAGTTCGTGATGCTGATCGAGTCGTCCGACGCGGTCGGCGACGCGATGAAGCGCGGCCAGCGCATCATCGAGATGCTGCGCCAGCCCTTCGTGCTGGGCGAGCAGCAGGTGACGCTGTCCTGCTCGATCGGCGTGGTCGTGCACCCGGACCAGGAGCGCGACGGCCACCGGCTGCTGGCCTGCGCCGATGCGGCGATGTTCACCGCCAAGCGCATCGGCGGCGGCACCTGCGTGCTCTACGAGGCCGGCATGGCCGAGGACGGCACGCAGCAGCTCTTGATGCAGCAGGCGCTGCGCGAGACGCTGGACCGCGGCCTGCTGGCGCTGGAGTTCCAGCCCAAGCTGGAGAGCCTGCGCGGGCGCATCCGCGGGCTGGAGGCGCTGCTGCGCTGGCAGCATCCGCGCTTCGGGCCGGTGAGCCCGGCGGTGTTCATCCCGCTGGCCGAGCGCTTCGGCATGATCGGCGCCATCGGCAACTGGGTGATCGACCAGGCCTGCGCCCAGCTCGCCGCCTGGCGCGACCAGGGCCTGGGCTGCCATGTGGCGATCAACCTCTCGCCGCACCAGCTGCGCCAGGCCGACCTGCACGAGCGCATCTCGCAGGCGCTGCAGCGCCATGCGCTGGACCCGACGCTGCTGGTGTGCGAGATCACCGAGTCCGCGATGATGGAGAACAACGAGGAGGAGCGCGGCCAGCTGCGCCACCTGGCGGCCCTGGGCGTGCGCCTGTCCATCGACGACTTCGGAACCGGCTATTCCTCGCTGGCCCAGCTGCGCTACATCCCGGCGCGGCAGCTGAAGATCGATCGCAGCTTCATCGTCGACCTGGCCGACAGCGCCACCGCCCGCGCGATGGTGGAGGCCATCGTGCGCCTGGGCCATGCGCTGGGCATGGAGGTGGTGGCGGAGGGCGTGGAGGAGGAGGAGCAGCTGCAGGTGCTGCGCGAGCTGCGCTGCGACCTGCTGCAGGGCTTCTACATCGCGCCGCCGATGCCGGCCGAGGCGGTGCCGAAGTGGCTCGCCGGCCGCGAGGTGGCCAAGCGCGAAGGGCGCGAGACCAGCTTCGACAGCGAACTGGGCGCCTATGCGCCCACGCTGGTCAGCAAGCTGGAG
>NZ_LYVQ01000219.1 GCF_001984095.1 Pelomonas sp. KK5 | reverse complement strand
GAGGAGGAGTCGGTCGCGTCCATGGGCCTCGAGGTCGGGATCGAGATCGAGGTCGATCAGTCCGGGTTCTTCGCCAGCCGGGCGGCGAGCTTCACCAGCGTGGGCACGCGCTTCCTGCCGTGCATCGCCCGCAGCCGCGCCTTGGCGGCGCCCAGGTCGATGCCGGCGCAGGTCACGACCAGCGGCGGCATCTCGTCCTCGCGCATCACCTCGAACTGCGCGGACAGGCCCGGCAGGCGCTTCTTCGAGATGCCGACAACCGGCACCTTGCCGCCCAGTGCCTGGTGCAGGTGCCAGCCGATGCCCGGCGAGTCGTCGGCATCGAGATGGACGAAGCCGTCGATCAGGATCAGCTCGGGCTCCAGCCCGTGCTCGCGCAGCAGGTGCATCACGCAGCGCAGCTCGCGCAGGTCGGGTTCTCCGCGCGCGGGCTTCTCCCCGATATCGGCGATGCGCGAGACATAGGTCTTTGTCGCTTCTGCCGCATCCCAGGCATCGAAGGACACGGCGGCGACGCTTGCTTGCGCGCCGTCGAGGTGAACGGCTGTCAGGAGTTTCATGCGGGATTGTGAGGAGGCCTGTGTGAGGGCTCAGCCCTCGGTGGGAACGCGCGGACGCACCAGGGCCGCGGCCTTCTTGGCGTTGACGCGGGCCTCTTCGACGTCGCCCGCGCGGGCCAGCAGCACGCCCATGCGGCGCTTGACGAAGCTCTCGGGCTTGCCGAACAGGCGGATGTCGGTGCCCGGCACGCGCAGCGCCTCGTCCACGCCGTCGAAGACCAGCCCTTCGGCATCGACGCCGCCATAGACCACGGCACTGGCGCCGGGCGTCTTGAGGCTGGTGTCCACCGGCAGGCCGAGGATGGCGCGGGCGTGCAGCTCGAACTCGCTCTGCCATTGCGTGCTCAGCGTGACCAGGCCGGTGTCGTGCGGGCGCGGGCTGACCTCGCTGAACCAGACCTCGTCGCCCTTGACGAACAGCTCCACGCCGAACAGTCCCTGGCCGCCGAGGTTGTCGGTCACGGCCTTGGCAATCTCGCGGGCTCGCTGCAGGGCGGCCGGCCGCATGCGGCAGGGCTGCCAGCTTTCCACGTAGTCGCCGCCCTTCTGCACGTGGCCGATGGGCTCGCAGAAGCGGGTCTGGACCTGGCCGGTTTCATCCAGCGCACGGACCGTCAGCAGCGTGATCTCGTATTCGAAATCGATGAAGCCTTCGACGATCACGCGGCCATGGCTGACGCGGCCGCCGGCCATCGCGTAGTCCCAGGCCTTCTGCACATCGGCCGGCCCGTCGATCTTGCTCTGGCCCTTGCCGGAGCTGCTCATCACCGGCTTGACGATGTTCGGGTAGCCGATGCCGGCATCGATGGCAGCCTGCAGCTCGGCCAGCGAGTCGCAGAACTTGTAGGGGCTGGTCGGCAGGCCCAGGGTCTCGGCGGCGAGGCGGCGGATGCCTTCGCGGTCCATCGTCAGCCGCGTGGCGCGGGCGGTGGGGATCACGCGGACGACGCCGGCGGCTTCCAGGGCCTCGAGCATCGGCGTGGCAATGGCTTCGATCTCGGGCACGACCATGGCCGGCTTCTCGGCCTCGATCAGCGCCTTCAGCTGGGCCGGATCGCTCATCGTGATCGTGCGCGCATGGTGGGCCACCTGGTGCCCGGGCGCGTTGTCATAACGGTCCACCGCGACGGTCTCCACGCCCAGGCGCTGCAGCGCGATCAGCACCTCCTTGCCCAGCTCGCCGGCGCCGAGCAGCATGACCTTGGTTGCGTGGGGAGAAAGCGGGGTGCCGAGAGTGGTGCTCATGGATGGGACGATGTTGCGGAACAGGAGTCCGGCATTGTCTCAGCACCTCGGGCATGCTCTGTCGGTCAGTGCGTCGCCTCTGCTGTCGAACTGCCGTTCGTGCCGGCCTTCAGTGCTTCGGATGCAGCGTGGCCTGGCCCAGGTCCCACAGCGGCGTGAACACGCCGAGCAGCACGATGGTCACCAGCACGCCCATGGTCACCAGCAGCGCAGGCTCGATGGTCTCGGCCAGGCGGGAGACCTCGTACTCCACGTCCTCCTGGTAGATCAGCGCGATCTGCTCGAGCATGACGTCGATCTCGCCGGTCTTCTCCCCCACCGAGATCATCTGCAGTTCCAGCGGCGCGAAGATGCCCGCGGCCGTGGCCACCCGCGACAGCGAGTCGCCGCGCTCCACGCCCGCCCGCATCTGGTTGATGCGCTGCTCGTAGAAGGCGTTGCCCACCACCTTGGACGTCAGCTGGAAGGCCTGCACCAGCGGCACGCCGGCGCGCACGGCCAGCGCGAAGGTGCGGCAGAAGCGCGCCGCCGTCACCTTCACGAACACCTTGCCGACGATGGGCAGGCGCAGCTTGAACTTGTCCCAGGCATGGCGCCCGTTCGGGGTGGCGACGAAACGCTGCGCGCCGAGCGCCACCATGCCGGCGGCCGCCAGCAGCACCCACCAGTAGTTGCGCATGAAGTTGGAGACGGCGATCAGCACCAGCGTCAGCGGCGGCAGGTCGGCCTTGAGCTGCGAATAGGTCCTGGCGAACACCGGGATCACGAAGACCATCAGCACCGTCACGCCCACGCCCAGCGCGCTGAGCACGAAGCTCGGGTAGCGCACCGCCGCCTTCACGCGCTTCTTCATGTCGCGGTCGAACTCGATCTGCTTGTACAGGCCCTTGAAGGCCTGCTCCAGCTCGCCCGAGGTCTCGCCCACCCGCACCATGCTCACGTAGAGCTCGTCGAAGACCTGCGGGTGCCTGGCCAGCGCATCGCTGAGGTTGCTGCCGCGGTCCAGTTCCTCGCGCACCGCTTGCAGGATGCGGGCCATCGCGCGGCTGCCGGTCGATTTGCGGATGCCGTCGATCGCCTCCATCATCGGCAGGCCGGCGCGCACCATATTGCCCATCTGGCGCGTGAACATCAGCAGCTCCAGCACCGGCACGCGGTTCTCGCCGGTGATCTTGAGCAGCCAGTCCGGCTGCTTCGCCGGCTTGGCCTGGGCGCTGATCGAGATCGGCGAGATCTCGCTGGCCAGCAGCCACTGCGCCACCGCCTGCGCGCTGTGCGACTCGATGCTGCCCTGCATCAGCTCGCCGCGCCCGTTGCGGCCCTTGTAGCGGAACACGTCCATCGCCGGCTCTCCTCGCGTTCAGCCCAGGGCGCGGCCGGTGGCCGCGATGCTCATGGCCTCGGCCACCGTCGTCTTGCCGGCCAGCACCAGATCGGCCGCCGCATGGGCCAGCGTGCGGCCCTCGATCTGCTGGCGGGCCCGCCGCTCGAACTCCAGCGGGCTGGCGTGCTGCAGCGCGTTGGCCAGGTCCTCGGTCATCTCCACGATCTCGTGCACGCCGCGCCGCCCGGTGAACCCGAGGCCGTTGCAGCGCGAGCAGCCGCGCCCGCGCAGCAGCCGCGCGCCGGCCAGCCGCTCCTCGCCGACCTGGTGGCGCAGCCAGGACATCTCGTCGGTGGGCGGCAGGACCGGCTCGGAGCAGTAGGTGCACAGCACCCGCACCAGGCGCTGCGAGACCACGGCCAGCAGCGTGGACGCGATCATGTAGGCCGGGATGCCCATGTTCAGCAGGCGCAGCGGCGTGGAGGGTGCGTCGTTGGTGTGCAGCGTGGACAGCACCACGTGGCCGGTCATCGCCGCGCGCACGGCGATGTCGGCCGTCTCGCCGTCGCGGATCTCGCCCACCAGCAGGATGTCCGGATCCTGGCGCAGGAAGCTGCGCAGCACGCGGGCGAAGGAGAGTTCGATGCGCTCGTTGATCTGCACCTGGTTGATGCCGGCGATGCGGAACTCCACCGGGTCCTCGCAGGTCAGGATCTTCACGTCCGGCCGGTTCAGCCCTTCCAGCGCGGCGTACAGCGTGGTCGACTTGCCGCTGCCGGTGGGGCCGGTCACCAGCACCATGCCGTGGGCCGCGTTGATGGCGCGCTCGAAGCTCTCGCACACGGCCGGCGGCATCAGCTGCGCCAGGCTGCGCCGCGCCGTGTCCTGGCGCAGCAGGCGCAGCACCACCGATTCGCCGAACTGCGTGGGCATGGTGGAGAGCCGGATGTCGAAGCGCGATTCGCCCGAGCGCACCGAGAAGCGCCCGTCCTGCGGCAGGCGGCGTTCGGCGATGTCCAGCGCGGCCATCAGCTTGAGCCTCACCATCAGGGCCGCAGCGATGCGCGGATCGGCCTCCACCTGCACGTGCAGCACGCCGTCGATGCGGAAGCGCACCACCAGGGAACGCTCCTGCGGCTCGAAGTGGATGTCCGAGGCATTCACCCGCGCAGCGTCGTCGAAGATGGTCTGCAGCAGCTTGACGATGGGCGCGTCGTCGTCGCTGATGGCGCGGCTCATGCTCGTCAGGTCGATCACGTCGCCCTGGTCGTCGATCTCGCGCTCCACCTCGCGGGCGAACTCGCCGATCTGCTCGGTCTTGCGGTAGATGCGGTCGATCGTCTGCGTCAGCTGCTCGGCCGTGATGATGGCCAGGTCGATGGGCTTCTTCAGCACGCCGGCCAGCTCGTCCTGCGCGCGCAGGTCCGAAGGGTCCACCACGCCCACCACGCAGCGGGCCTCGTGGAGCTCCAGCACCAGCGCCTGGAAGCGCCGCGCGTGCAGCTCCGAGAGCGTGCGCACGACCTCGGGCTGCACGTCGAAGCGCCGCAGGTCCACGAAGGGCAGGTCCAGCTGGTCGGCGATGGCCGAGGCGAGCTGTTCCTCGCTCAGCAGGCGCAGCTCCAGCAGCACCCGGCCCAGCACCTTGCCGCTGCGCCGCTGCTCTTCCAGCACGCGGGTCAGATCCTCGGCCTTGAGCAGGCCGCGCTCCACCAGGGTCGTGCCCAGGCGCTGGGTCTTGAGGGCCAGGGTCATGCGGGCTCCGTTTCGCTTGTCGTCCTAGTTGACGGTCTCCACCCAGGAACCGCTCTGGATCTTGTTGCTCTGGACGATTTCGGGGGTGACGTTGACGCCCTTGAGGCACATCAGGCCGGCAGACCACGAGGTCTGGATGCCGCCACCGAGCGTGCGCGTCAGCGAGAAGGTCGTGGTGCCGCTCTTGTTGAAGTAGGCGCAGGTGCCGCCGCAGAGGGTGGCGTTCTGCAGGGGTGTGGTGGGCGACTGCGAGAGCGTGTAGGCGGTCGCCGTCGGTGCAGAACCGGTCGGCGTTGTGCCGGGACCCGTCACGAAGGTGGTCGAGCCGGTCGCAAAGGCGCCTGTCCCGGCCTTGATGGCCACCACGGTTCCGGCCACGGGTATGACGGTGCCGCTCGCTGAAGCCACGTTCTTGCCATTGGACTGGAAGCTCGTCCCCGGAGCCCTGAACTGCGATGTGTTGAGAACGAAGGTGCTGCCGCTTCCTGAAGTGATGTTGCCGATGCTCGTGCCGCTGACGAAGAGCGTGTCGCCCGCGGCCAGGCCCGAGGTGGTCACGGCCGTCACGGTCAACGTCGTGCCGGTTACGCCCATGTACTGACTCGTGTTGTGGTTGGCACCCTGCTTCATGGGCGATCCGCAGGTCCCGGAAGCCGAGACGGTGTAGGTGCCGTTGCCGCCACCAGCCGCGATGACGCAGATCACCGTGCCCGTGTCGATGTCACCCTGGAGCACGTTGCCGACGGCCAGCGCCGTGCCGCTGAAGTTCGTGACCACGAGCGAGGTGCTGTTCTTGTTGATGTTGCCGGTGAAGGAATTGGCGCCGACCCAGCCCGTCACTCTCGCGCCCGAGTACACATCGGCGTTCGACGTGTAGTCGCTGTTGCGCGCATACCAGATCGAGGAATAGACATTGGTCGGCGCGCTCGGCGAATTCGTGCTCGGGTACTTGTGCTGGCTGTCCACGTTCAGCAGGCTGGTCATCGCGATGTTGTTGCCGCCGCTGCTGTTGAAGCTCACCGCCGTGATGTCCTCGCTGATGTTCGAGGCGCCGCTGGCCAGGCCCAGCACCAGGGTGTCGCCGCCATAGCACCAGGAGGTGCAGGCCTGCGAATTGGCGGTGGCCGGGTCGCTGCAGGTCTGCGTGGCCGAGTCGGTGGCGGTGCCGTCGTTGGTCGTGCCCGTGCTGCCGGCAGGCTGCTTGCTCTGCGTGTTGCCGCTCCAGTAGGCGGCGCCGTTGAGCGTGACGCCGCTGACCACGCGCCGCCCGGTCACCGTGGGCGCCACGCTGCTGCCGCGGAACAGCACGCCCACCTGGGCCAGGTTCTCCACCACATTGGTCTGGTAGATCGCATAGCTGCTGTTGGCCGCGATGGTCACCACATTGCCCATGCTCTCGATGGAGTTCTGGCCGTTCATCGAGTTGTCCCAGGCCAGCGCGCAGGCCGAGCCCGCCGAGCACACGGCACCGCTGGACTGCCCCTGGTGCAGGGCCGAGAGGTTGAACAGCGCCACCGCCGCCACGCTGTACGGGTTGCGCAGGTTCAGCTTCCAGACGACGGCGGGCGTGTTGTCGCAGTCGCTGGTGCTGGCATTGCAGGTGGCGCCGCTCAGCGTGTTGAGCGAGAGCCCGTAGCTCAGCGAGCGGGCGGTGCTGCCGACCGTGCCCGTGGACGTCAGCTGGCAGCCGGTACAAGGCGTGCCGCCGCTGCTGTCGCAACTGGCCGGCGTGGAGGTGGCCGCGAGCGTCACCGTGCCGCGGCCCAGCGAATAGGTGCTCGCCACGCCGGTGCACACGCTGCTGGTGAGGATGTTGGCCGAGGCCATCGCTGCCTGCGCCTTCTCCAGCCCGCTCTCGGCCAGGAAGAGCGCGGCCGTGCTGTCGGATGCGCGCTGGCTGTCCACTGCATTGCTGCCTGCGCTCGACAGTGCCTGGCCCAGGGCGAAGATCAGGGCGGCCACCAGCAGCAGGGCCAGCAGCACCGTCACCACGCCGGCCTGCGCCTGTCGTCGAGCGGCGCCGGGTCTCATAGGTAGGTGTTCCTCAGCGCCACCAGCGTGCGCAGCGTCGTGGTCTGCCCGCTGGCGGGCTTCATCGTCAGCGTGATCTGCACATAGCGGATCGAGGCCGCGCTGTTCGTCACGGTCAGGCTGCTGTCCAGGTAGCTGAGGGCGAAGCTGTTCACGTCGGCGGCGATATTGCTGCTGGCTGCCGGCGAGGCCGAGTAGGCCAGGTTCACCGCCGAGCCGCTCAGCGCCACGGTCACGAGCAGGTCGCCGGTACCGCAGGTCGGGTCGTAGCTGCTGCCGTTGGACGTGCGCCTGTAGACGAGCTGGCTGCTGGTGAAGGTGGTGATGCAGTAGGCCGATCCGGTCGTGCCCCACTTGACCTGCCGGATCTCGCGCGCCAGCCGCTCCATCGCATAGCGGGCCTGGGCGATGCCGGCGTTGTCGGTCTCCACCGCGCTCACGGTCGAGAGGCTGTCCACCCACATCAGGCCCGCCACGGCCGACAGGCTGCCGAGCAGGCCGCCGGCGAAGGCCAGTTCCACCAGCGTGTAGCCGGCTTGCAGGCGTGCGGAGCGGCGCTGCGTCCTCATGGTCGTCAGTAGTTCTGCAGTTGCAGCGTCAGGGGCGTGAAGGCGGTGCCGCCCTTGGAGATGCTGACCGTGACCGTGCAACTGGCGCTGGAGCAGGTGCAGACGGCGGTGTTGCTGGCGTCCCTGAGCGTGATCGTGGGCACGCTGAAGGAACCGAAGGCGGTGATGCTGCCGCAGCTCGATGCGGCGGTGCAGAGCGGCGTTGCGCTGGGTGTTGCGGTCACATTGCCATAGCCGCTGACCCGTCGGACCGACAGCACGCGCTCGGCGCATTCCTGCATCAGCTCGGTGGCTTGCAGCAGGTCTCGATTGGCGGCCTGCCCGGTGAACAGGCCGCGCTGCATGGAGACGATGCCCAGCGCGGCGGTGCCCATGAGGGCGAAGGCGACGATGGACTCGCCCAGGGTGAAGCCGCGCTGGCCGGATCGGGGGCTCATGGGCTCACCGTCACGAGGCCGGTCTGCGCCGCCACGCTGACCGTCTTGGTCGCGCCGCTGTAGCTGAGCGTGAAGCTCGAAGCCGTGCTGAGCGCGGAGCCGGTCGAGTCGCTGGGCTGGCCCAGGCTGTTGAAATAGAGCGTGCTGCCGGCGAGCACGGCGCTGTGCGAGAAGCTGGCGCTGAAGTCGGACGAGCACGGCGTGGTGCCCGTCACGCAGGCCACGGCATAGCTGCCGTTCGCGCCCGTGGTCGGTGTCACGCGCATGCGTTGTCCGGACGTGTAGGCCAGGGCCTGGGCGCGGCGAAGATCGGCGGCCAGGGTCTGGGCCTGCGAGGGCAGTGTCAGCGGGCCTGGCCCTTTGTACTTCATGACGGCGTACACGCTCAGCACGCCGAGCACCGCCACCATGACAGTAAGCTCGAGCAGCGTGAAGCCCTGCTGCGAAGCCATGTTTCAGGCCCTCCGGCTCAGGGGAAAAAAGGGGCAGCCGAGGCCGCCCCGCCGCCTGTGTTCAGCAGGAGGACATCAGCTGCCGTAGGCCTTGAATTCCACGATGGGGCTGAAGACGCCGCTCGTGCTGAGGACCTGGCAATTGCCAGGGACACCGGCGGCGCCGATACCGGCAGGAGCCGTGGTGCCGTCGGTAAACGAATAGCCGGACGGCATGTCGACCAGAGCGCCGAGCGCCGCGCAAGACGCGACGGCGGCGGCCGTTCCGCCCTTGAACTGGGCGTAGCGCACGCTGGACGCGGAGGCGCCTGCGGCCGCTACACCGCGCGCGACGCCAAGCTGCGCATCGTTGGACAGATCCTGGAATTTCGGTATCGCCACCGCCGCCAGGATGCCGATGATCACGATCACGATGATCAGTTCGATCAGCGTGAAACCTGCTTGAACACGGGAATGTCGAGCTGCTGCTTGCATGGTGCCCCTCCGGGTATTGATTGAAGGATTGAAGCGAAAGTCTCTCGGTTGGATGCGCGCTCCATCGACTTCCGCCTAACGGCGAAATTCGACGGTGCCGAGCCAATCTATTCCCGTCGATAAATCGTCACAAGTCTTCACAATCCCTTAACTAGAGGGTGCTAGCTGTTCTTTCCGGGTATGTACCTAACTCGTTACCTGGACTGATCCATAGGATGGTTTTCGGCCGCTGCGAAGGTGCGGCGGCCCCATCGACACAACGAGAATCATGCGCACAGTGGGGTGGGGACTCAGCGTCGGGCGGAGCGGCTGGGCGTCGGTTGACATCGGCGCCGATGCCGGTCAGGTAGCCGTCAGCCTGCGGCAGGCGCCGCGACGGGCAGGCTCGGCCGTGCAGGTGCTGCGCCTGGCCCAGGCACAGGCCGCGGCCGACGCGGCCCCGCAGGAAATCGGCGCCGACCTGGCGCGCCGCGTCGGCGCTCAGGGCGAGCGGCTGATGCTCACGCTGGCGCGAGGCGACTACCGGCTGATGGTGGTGCCCGAGCCGGCCGTCGCGCCCGACGAGATGCCGCAGGCGCTGCGCTGGACCCTGGCCTCGCAGCTGGAGATGCCGCCCGAGGAGGCCGATCTCGGCTGGATGGCTATCCCCGGCATCGCCGCCGACGCGACCCGCACGGCCCAGCTGTACGTGGCCGCGGCGGCGCAGTCGCTGGTCAACCAGCATCGCGCGGCCATGGCCAAGCGGGCCGGGCTGGCGCTGCGAACGGTGGGCATCCGCGAGGCGGCGCTGCGCAATATCGCCGGCCTCTACGAGCGCGAGGGCGAGGGGCTGGCCCTGATGGCCGTCGGCGAGCGGGGCGTGAGCCTGGTGTTCTGCGAGGGCGGCGAGCTGGTGCTGGACCGCTACATCGAGCAGCCGCTGGCCGAATGGCGCGAGGCCGACGCCGAGGCGCGGACGGCGATCCACGAGCGCGTCGCGCTGCCGGTGCTGCGCTCGGTGGACCACATCGGCCGCAGCCGCGCGTATCGGCCGGTGGGCCGCCTGCTGCTGGCGCCGATGGCCGAGGAGCTGGGCCTGTTCGACTACCTGGCCGCGCAGCTGCCGATGCAGGTCGAGCGCCTGGACCTGGCCGCGCATTTCGATTTCGAGCGCGTACCCGAGCTGCGCGATCCGGGCACGCAGGCGCGCTGTTTGGTAGCGCTGGGCGCCGCGCTGCGCGACGTGGCGCCGCAGGGTCTTGCCGGCAGGCCGGGCTCGGCGTCGATGAACCTGCTGATGCGGCCACGCCAGCCGGTGAGCATGGCGCTGTGGGGCCTGGGCCTGATGGCGGTGCTGGCCCTGGCCCTGGGTGGCTATGCCTGGCAGCTGCGCAGCGGCGTGCAGGACATGCGGGCCCAGCTGGCGCAGGGCGCGCAGCAGGTCGCGCAGGTCAAGGCGGAGATCGAGACGATCCGCCAGCGAGAGGGCTCGGACGCCGAGGTGGACGCGCTGAACCGGCAGGTGGCGGCGCTGAAGCCGCGCGCGGAGGGCGTGCGCTCGCTGGTCGATTCGCTGCGCACCGCGAGCCTGGGGCGGCCCGAGGGCTATTCCGACTATCTCGAACGGCTGGCCCGCATCTCGGACCCGGAGCTGTGGGTCACCGGCGTGGAAGTGCTGGACGGCGGCCGCCGCGTGAAGGTCGCGGGCCGGGCGCTGAACCACGAGGCCGTGGTGCGCTACGCGCGCCGGCTCAACGAGAGCTTCGAATCGCTGGGTGTGACCTTCAACGCCGTGCAGATGGCGCCCGCCGATACCGGGTCGGGCAAGAGCGGCATCAACTTCACGCTGTCATGAACGCCTCGCTCACCCGCTGGCTGCGCCGCTTCGACGATCTCTCGATGCGCGAGAAGCTGATGGCGGCCGTGGCCCTGCCGGCGCTGCTCTACGCGGCATTCGACGTGACCGTGTTCACGCCGCAGCTGGCGCAGCGCAAGCAGCTGGGCCCGCAGCTGGAACTGCAGGCGAAGGAGCTGGCCGAGCTGCGCAAGCTGGCGGCCGACATGACGGCGGCGCGGCCGGTGGACCGGCTCAGCAATGCGCGTCGCGAGCGCGAGGCGCTGCAGCGCCAGGTGGACGAGGCCCAGGCCTTCATCGATCGCGCCACCGAGAAGGCGCCGCTGGCGCGTGTGATCCGCTCGATGACGGCGGCGACGCCGGGCCTGGTGCTGACCAGCCTGAGGAC
>NZ_LYVQ01000218.1 GCF_001984095.1 Pelomonas sp. KK5 | reverse complement strand
CCCCGCCATCACCGGCGCAAGCACCAGCAGCAGAGCCTCCAGCGGCTCCTCCAGCGCCGCAGCGGAGGCGCCACCGAGGCAGGCCGCTTCCAGCCGCCCCGCGGCCGCCTCGACCTCCAGCGCCCCGATATTCCCCGCCGTGCCCTTGAGCGTGTGCGCCAGGCGCTGCGCGGCCTGCGGGTCGGCGTCGCGCCGGGCCTCGGCGAAGCGTTCGGCGAAGCCCTGCTGGCCCGCGTGGAACTTGCCCAGCAGCCGCCTGTAGAGCTCGACCTTGCCCAGCGTGCGGGCCAGGCCCCGGGCCGTGTCGATGCCAGGCAGCGGCGGGATCACGGCCGTGGGCGTACCGCCGTCCTCCAGCGGCATGGCCGATGAATGGCCCACGCGCGGCTTCACCCACTTCGCGATCGTGGCGAACATCGCCGCCACGTTCAGCGGCTTGGCGATGTGGTCGACCATGCCCGAGGCCAGCGCCTTCTCGCGGTCGCCGGCCATCGCGTTGGCGGTCATCGCGAGGATGGGCACGCCGTCCCACGCGGGGTTCTCGCGGATGTGGCGCGAGGCCGTGTAGCCGTCCATCACCGGCATCTGGCAATCCATCAGGATCGCGTCGAAGCCGCGCGTATCGCTGCCCAGCACGTCGAGCGCCTGCTGGCCGTTCATCGCGGTCGCCACCTCGATGCCCGCGCCGCCCAGCAGGTCCAGCGCCAGCTCCTGGTTGAGGTCGTTGTCCTCCACCAGCAGCAGCCGCGTGCCGGCCAGGTGGGCCACCGCCTGCAGCTGGTCGACGGCCTTCTCCGAGGCGCGGGTCTCGACGAGGCGGGTCTTGTGCAGCGCCTCGGCCACCGACTCCAGCAGCGTGGACGAGGTGACCGGCTTGGTCAGCACCTTGATCGGGCCGATGTGCTCGTCCCGGCTGGCGCTGAGCGCCTCGTCGCGGCCGTAGGCGGTGACCAGGATCACATTGGGCTGCTGCCGGCCCTGGTGGTCCTGGCGCAGGTGGCGGATGGCCTCCACGCCGTCCATCTCGGGCATCTTCCAGTCCATCAGCACGACGTCGTAGCCCTGCTCCTGCGCCAGCGCCGCGCCCACCATGCGCAGCGCCTCGGCGCCGCTGCCGGCGGCATCGACCTGCAGGCCGAAGCTGCCGGCCATCGTCGCCAGGATCTCGCGGGCGGTGGCGTTGTCGTCGACGACCAGCAGCCGCGTGCCCTCCAGCTCGTCGGTGCTGTACATGCGCCGCGGCCGCGGCCTGGTCTGCAGGCCGAAGCGGGCATGGAAGTGGAAGGCCGAGCCCTTGCCGGGCTCGCTCTGCACCCAGATGCGTCCCTGCATCAGCTCCACCAGGCTCTTGGAGATGGCCAGGCCGAGGCCGGTGCCACCGTACTTGCGGGTGGTGGATTCATCCGCCTGGCTGAAGCTCTGGAACATGCGGCTGCACTGCTCGGGCGTCATGCCGATGCCGGAGTCGCGCACCCAGAAGTGCAGCTCCACGGCCTCGGCCGTCTCCTCGATCACCTCGGCGCCGACGACCACCTCGCCCTTGTCGGTGAACTTGACCGCGTTGTTGCCCAGGTTCACCAGCACCTGGCCCAGGCGCAGCGGGTCGCCGCGCAGCGCGGTGGGCACTTCGTCGGACATGTCGAAGAGCAGCTCCAGCCCCTTGTCGTCGGCCTTCATGCCGACCAGGTTGGCCAAGTTGTCCATCACGTCCTCAAGCCGGAAGTCCACCGTCTCCATGGACATCTTGCCGGCCTCGATCTTCGAGAAGTCGAGGATGTCGTTGATGATGCCGACCAGGTTCTCGCCCGAGCGGTGGACCTTCTCGATGTAGTTGCGCTGCTTCTTGTCGAGATCGGTCTTCAGCGCCAGGTGCGACATGCCGATGATCGCGTTCATCGGCGTGCGGATCTCGTGGCTCATGTTGGCCAGGAAGCTGCTCTTGGCCTTGGTGGCCTCCTCGGCCGCGTCCTTGGCCTTGCGCAGCTCCTGCTCGGCGATGCGGCGCTCGGTGATGTCGCGCACCGAGATGCAGACGCTCTCGCCGTGCCCGCCCAGCGAGGGCAGGCAGGACAGGCCCACCTCGATGTCGAAGCGGCTGCTGTCGCGGCGCAGGCCCTGCAGCTCGACGGCGCCGCCGCAGGCGCGCAGCGCCACCATGCCGCCGATCGAATCGAGCGGCACCAGCCGCTCCAGCGGCTGCTCGTCCAGCTCGCCGGGGGCGTAGCCGAACAGCGTCAGCACCCGGGCGTTGTTCATCGTGATGCGGTTCTGTTCGTCGACGACCAGCAGCCCGTCCGGCGCCGATTCGATGATGCCGCGGTACCAGCCCTCCGTCGCCTGCACGGCCGCCTTCTGCGCCTCCAGCTCGCCGGCCTGCTGGGCCAGCACGCCGGCCTGCGCGCCCAGGGTCTCGGCCTGGCTCTGCGTCTCTTCGAGCAGCGCCTTCGAGCGGGCCGCGCGCTCAAGGATCTCGAGGTTGGTCCCCAGCACCGGCATCAGGCCGTCCAGCAGGCCCTGCTCGCGCGCGCCGAAGTCCTCGAAGGTGGCCACCTCCAGCACGCCCAGCAGCCGCTCAGCCAGCAGCAGCGGGAACACCGCCACCGCCCGCGGCGCCGCCTCGCCGGTGCCGGACACGATGCGCGGATAGTCCGGCGGCACCTCGGCCAGCAGCAGCGGGCGGCGCTCCACCGCACACTGCCCGACCAGGCCCTGCCCCATCTCGAAGCGCCGCTCCAGCCCCTTGCGGTCGCGGTGGGCGAAGGTGCCCAGCAACAGCAGCTCGCCATGCTCCTCGTCGTGGATGTACAGCGCCCCGTGGCCGATGCTGGCCACCTGCGACAAGTGGTTGAAGAAGGTCCTGGACAGCTCCACCCGGTTGCCGGCCATCTGCAGCGCATTCGAGATCTGCGCCAGGTGGGCCTTCTGCCAGCGCTCGCTCTCCATCTGCTGGGCCACGCGCTGCAGCACCTGCACCGCGCGCGCCACCTCGCCGACCTCGTTGGCATAGTCCTGGTGCGGCACCTCCACGCCCAGCTGCCCCTGGGCCAGTTCCTCCACCGCATTGCGCACCCGCAGGTTGGGGTTGCGGATCGACGCGGCCACCATCCACGACACCAGGCCGCTGGCCACCAGCCCGCCCACGAGCAGCAGCAGCGTGCGGTTGCGCGCGGTGTCCACCAGCTCCAGCGCGGCCTCCATGTTCTCGTGCGCCGCGGCCGCGCGGGACTGCACCACGTCCTCCATGCGGTCGCGCACGCGGTCGCCGGCCGACTGGAATTCGCGCGAGGCCACGAAGGCGCGAGCCTGCATCAGCTCGCCGCGCATCAGCATGGCCAGGGCCAGGTCGACATTGGTCTTGTAGACCGCGTGGGCGTCCTCGAAGCGCGAGAGCCGCTCCTGGTCGGCACTCTGCTGCACGCGCGGGCGCAGCTCGGTGACCGCGCGGCGCAGGCGGCTGTCCTGCTCCATCACGCGGCGGATGGCGATGTCGCGGTCCTCGGTGACCTCCGCGATCAGCGCCTGGCGCAGCTCCCGGCCCATGGTGATGTAGTCGGCCTGCGCGCTCTTGGCGTTGTACAGGCCCAGCAGGTCCTGGTCGTACAGGCGCTGGATCTGGCTCAGCAGCGCCCGCTGCGTCATCAGGTCGGCCGTGCCCAGCACCAGGGCCAGGCCCACCATCACCGCAAAGCCCAGCAGCAGCTTGGCGCGCAGCGTGCGGCGCTCCAGGGCCTGCAGCGCGAGCTTCATCATCGTCATGTGCCGTCGTGCTCGTCGGCGTAGTGCTGCGAGATCTCGCGGAAGCGATCGGCGATCTGCTCGAAGGCGTCGATGACCTCGGGGTCGAAATGCGTGCCGCGCCCCTCGACCATGATGCGCACGGCCGTCTCGTGCGCCATGCCTTCCTTGTAGACGCGCCGGCTGATCAGCGCGTCGTAGACGTCGGCCACCGCCATCAGCCGGGCCGCCAGCGGGATCGCGTCGCCCGCCAGGCCGTCGGGGTAGCCGCTGCCGTCCCACTTCTCCTGGTGCGAGTAGGCGATCTGCTTGGCCACCGTCAGGAAGTCCACCTGCAGGCCCAGCCGGTCCTCGGCCTGCTGGATCGCATCGCGGCCCAGGCGGCAATGGGTCTTCATCACCTCCATCTCGTGCGGCTCGAAGCGGCCCGGCTTGAGCAGCACGCCGTCGGGGATGCCGACCTTGCCGATGTCGTGCAGCGGGGCGGACTTGAACAGCGTGGCGATGAAGGTCTCGCTCAACGCAGCGGCGAAGCGCGGATGCGGGCGCAACTGCTCGGCCAGCGCCTTCACGTAGTGCTGGGTGCGGCGGATGTGGTTGCCGGTCTCGTTGTCGCGGGTCTCGGCCAGCGAGGCCATGGCCAGGATGGTCACGTCCTGGATCGCCGCCAGCTCGCGCGAGCGGCGCGCCACCTCGGTCTCCAGGAAGGCGTTCTGGTCGCGCAGGAAATCGGCAGCGGCCTTCAGCTGCAGGTGCGTCTGCACCCGCGCCAGCACGATCGGCGGGTTGACCGGCTTGGTGATGAAGTCCACCGCGCCCAGCGCCAGGCCCTGGGTCTCGTCCTCGGTGGCGCTCATCGCGGTCAGGAAGATCACCGGGATGTGGCGCAAGGCCGCGTCGGCCTTGAGCCTCTCGCAGACCTCGAAGCCGTTCATGCCCGGCATCATCACGTCGAGCAGGATCAGGTCGGCGGATTGCGCGTCGGCGGCGAACTGCAGCGCCTTGGGGCCGCTGTTGGCCAGCCGGACGCGATAGAGGTCCTTCAACAGCCCGGCCATCAAGGCCAGGTTGTCCGGCGTGTCGTCGACGACCAGCACCGTCTGCCGGCGCTGCCTGTCCAGGTCCTCATGCATGAAGCCCGCCTCCCCTTGCAGGTCAGCGTAACCGAATGAGGGGACAGCGGCAACCGGCCCGGGCGGCCGGCCGCGGGGTCAGTGCTTGCCTGTGGAGCCGAAGCCGCCCTCGCCGCGGGCCGAGGCGTCGAACTCCTCGACGCGGCGGAAGCTCGCCTGCACCACCGGCACCAGCATCAGCTGGGCGATGCGCTCCATCGGGTTGATGACGAAGCTCGTCTGGCCGCGGTTCCAGCAGGACACCATCAGCTGGCCCTGGTAGTCGGAGTCGATCAGGCCGACCAGGTTGCCCAGCACGATGCCGTGCTTGTGGCCCAGGCCCGAGCGCGGCAGGATCAGCGCGGCCAGGCCGGGGTCGCCGATGTGGATGGCCAGGCCGGTGGGGATCAGCGTGGTCTGGCCGGGCTCCAGCGTGATCGGCGCATCGAGGCAGGCGCGCAGGTCCAGGCCGGCGCTGCCGGGGGTGGCGTATGCGGGGATCTGCTCGGCCATGCGGGCATCGAGCACTTTCAGGTCTACGGTGTGGGTCATGGGGTCGTGGTCGGGGTCATGCGGGCGGCGATCTCGCTCACGAGTTCGCGCGCCAGGCTGAGCTTGTCGTTGCGGGGCAGTTCGCGCTCGCCGGCCTTGTCGACCAGCAGCAGCGTGTTGTCGTCCTGGCCGAAGGTGGCGGCGCCGATATTGCCGACGATCAGGTCGGCCCGCTTGCGTTCGAGCTTGTCGCGGGCGAACTTCGCCAGGTCCTGGCTCTCGGCCGCGAAGCCGACGCAGAAGGGGCGCGAGGCGGCCAGCTTGCCGACGGCGGCGAGGATGTCGGGGTTCTCGGTCAGCTCGAAGCCGGCCGGCGCGGCCTGCCCCGGCTGCTTCTTGATCTTGTGATCGGCGAGCTTCGCCGGGCGCCAGTCGGCCACCGCGGCGGTGGCGATGAAGACGTCCTGCTGGCCGGCGCGCGGCAGCACCGCGTCGAACATCTGCTGCGCGGTCTGCACGTCGATGCGGCGCACGCCGCGCGGCGTGGGCAGGTGCACCGGGCCGGCCACCAGCGTGACCTCGGCGCCGGCCTCGGCCGCGGCGCGGGCGACGGCGAAGCCCATCTTGCCGCTGGAGCGGTTGGTCAGGCCGCGCACCGGGTCGATCGGCTCGAAGGTCGGGCCGGCGGTGATCAGCACGCGCCTGCCGGCCAGGCGCTTGGGCTGGAAGAAGGCGATCAGTTCGTCGCGGATCTCGGCGGCCTCCAGCATGCGGCCGTCGCCGGTCTCGCCGCAGGCCTGGTCGCCGGTGCCGACGTTCAGCACGTGGGCGCCGTCGGCCGCGATCTGGCGCAGGTTGCGCTGGGTGGCCGGGTGGGCCCACATCTCGCGGTTCATCGCCGGCGCCACCAGCAGCGGGCAGCGCTCGATCGGGCGGGCCAGCGCGGTGAGGCTCAGCAGGTCGTCGGCCCGGCCCTGCGCCAGCTTGGCGATCAGGTCGGCGCTGGCCGGCGCGATCAGCATCGCGTCGGCCTCGCGGCTCATGTTGATGTGCGCCATGTTGTTGAACTCGGCGGCGTCCCACTGGCTGGTGCGCACCGGCCGGTTGGACAGCGCCTGCATCGTCACCGGCGTGATGAACTGCGTCGCCGCCTCGCTCATCACGACCTGCACGGTGGCGCCGTCCTTGACCAGCAGGCGCACCAGCTCGGCCGCCTTGTAGCAGGCGATGCCGCCGGAGAGGCCGAGGAGGATGTGTTTGCCTTCGAGTTGCAGGCTCATGCTCGTTTCCTGAAGACGAGATCCCAGACCCCGTGGCCCAGCTTGATCCCGCGGTTCTCGAACTTGGTCAGCGGCCGATAAGACGGTTTGTCGGCGTACCCGGCCGCGGTGTTCTCCAGCAGCGGCTCGGCGCCGAGCACCTCGAGCATCTGCTGGGCATAGGGCTCCCAGTCGGTGGCGCAGTGCAGGTAGCCGCCGGGCCGGATGTGCTTCACCAGCTTGGCCACGAACTCCGGCTGGATCAGCCGGCGCTTGTTGTGCTTCTTCTTGTGCCAGGGGTCGGGGAAGTAGATGTGCACGCCGGCCAGCGAGCCGGGCGCGATCATGTTCTCCAGCACCTCGACCGCGTCGTGCTGGAAGATGCGGATATTGCCGATCTGCTGCTCGTCGATCAGCTTCAGCAGCGCGCCGACGCCGGGCTCGTGCACCTCGCAGCCGATGAAGTCGTGGTCGGGCAGCGTCCTGGCGATCTGCGCGGTGGCGCCGCCCATGCCGAAGCCGATCTCGAACACGACCGGCGCCTCGCGGCCGAACACCGCCTTCGGGTCCAGGGTCTCGCCCGCCTTGTAGGGCAGCACGAAGCGCGGGCCCAGCTCGGCCAACGCGCGGATCTGGCCGGTCCCCATGCGGCCGGCTCGCACGACGAAGCTCTTGATGCCGCGGCGCGGCGCTTCGTTCGCCGGGGTCTCTTTTTCTACTTCTTTCTCATTCATTTCAATAACTGCCAGATTCGACGGTGCCGGCCTTGCCGCCGAGCACCGCCTCGATATCGTTCAACAGGCCGCTCGCGCCCAGGCGCAGGCGGCGGGGGTTCAGCGCCGCCTCGCCCAGCCAGGCCTCGGCCAGCTGCAGGTACTCGTGCGCCTCGGCCACGGTGCGGATGCCGCCGGAGGCCTTGAAGCCCGCGTGGCGCATGCCGCTGGCCTCGATGGTCTTGAGCATCAGCGCGGCGGCTTTCGGCGTGGCGCTGACGGGCGTCTTGCCGGTGCTGGTCTTGACGAAGTCCGCGCCGGCGGCGAGCGCCAGGCGGGTGGCCTCGGCGATCAGCTCGGGCGTCTTCAGCTCGCCGCTCTCGATGATCACCTTCAGCACCAGCGGGCGGCTGGCGTGGCGCACCTCGGACAGGAACTCGCGCACCTCGCTGGCCTGGCCGGCGATCAGCGCCTTCCAGGGCAGCACCACGTCCACCTCGTCACCACCGGCCTCGGCGATCAGGCCGATCTCGGCGACGGCGCGTGTCGGGTCCAGCGCGCCATCAGGGAAGTTGGCGACCGCCGCGACCTTGATCGTCGCCGGCAGCAGCGAGCGCGCCTGCGCGACGAAGCGCGGCCAGACGCAGACCGCCGCCACCGGGCCATGGGCCGTCTGCGCGCGCCTGCACAGGGCCTCGATGTCGGCCGGGGTGTCAGCCTCGTTGAGGCTGGTCAGGTCCAGGCAGGCCAGGGCCACGCTTGCGGCGTCGCGATGCATCGCGGTCAGCCCTTCAGCGACGCCAGGTCCGCCAGCCCGCCCACCACCGCGGCCAGGAAGCCCGCGGCCCGCTCGCCCGAGGCGGCCGCCTGCTGCAGCGTCAGCGCATGGGTCAGCGCCTCGTCGGACATGCCGGCGGCCATATTGGTCATCAGCGCGATGCCCAGCACGCGCAGGCCGGCGTGGCGGGCCAGGATGGTGTCGGGCACCGTGCTCATGCCCACCGCGTCGGCGCCCCAGGCGGCGAACATGCGGATCTCGGCCGGCGTCTCGAACTGCGGGCCCAGCGCCCAGACATAGACGCCTTCGCTGACCGTCATGCCGTTCTTCTCGGCGATCGCCTTGGCATGACGCCGAAGTTCAGCGTCATACGCCGCGCTCATGTCGACGAAGCGCTGGCTGCCCTGCTCGCCCACCAGCGGCGAGCGTTGCGGGGCGTTGATGTGGTCGCTGATCAGCATCAGCGAGCCGGGCGGGTTGTGGGTGCGCAGCGAGCCCGAGGCATTGGTCTGCACCAGCACCTTCACGCCCCAGCGCGCCAGCGTGCGCAGCGCGCCGGCCATGCCGGTGCAGTCGCCGCTCTCGTAAGTGTGGGCGCGGCCACGCAGCATCACCACCGCCTGCTGCCCGATGCGGCCGACGACGATCTCGCCGACATGGCCCTCCACCTTGGGCTGCGGGAAGGCCGGCAGCTCGGTGTAGGCCAGCGGCTGCGCCTCTTCCACCTGCTTGACGGCATCGGCCCAGCCGGAGCCGAGCACGACGGCGACTTCGGGCGCCTTGGCGCCGAAGCTGGCCTGGAGCTTCGCCAGGCTCGTGGCGATCTGCGGTTCGAGGGTCTTGTTGTCGATCATCACTTTTCCAGGTGTTCGGGGCCGAAGCTGTGCGGCAGCAGTTGGTCCAATGTCCATTCGGCGCGGATGCCGCCGGGGTCGGCCGCCAGCACCGCCAGGCCCGGCCCGGCGAATTCGCGCAGCTTCTGCCGGCAACCGCCGCAGGGCGTGATGACCTCCGGCCCGGGGCCGCTGACCAGCACCGCCAGCGCGCGCTTGCCGCCGGCCATCACCATCGCGCCCAGCGCGGTCGCTTCGGCGCACCAGCCTTGAGGATAGGCGGCATTCTCGATATTGGCGCCGGCATGGATTTTCCCCTGCTCGTCGAGGATGGCCGCGCCGACCGCATAGCCCGAGTATGGCGAATGCGAGCGGGCGCGGGCAGCGAGCGAAGCCGCGAGCAGGTCGCGGCGCTGTTCTTCGGTGAGCATGGCTCTATCGTTCCTTCACATAAGGCCGGCCGAGGGCCTTGGGCGCCCGCGCGCTGCCGATGAAGCCGGCCAGCAGCACCACCGTCAGCAGGTAGGGCAGCGCCTGGATCAGCTGCACCGGCACCTGGCCGATGCCGGGCACGGACACGCCCTGCAGCCGGATCGCCACCGCATCGAGAAAACCGAACAGCAGGCAGGCCGCCAGCGTCGGCAGCGGCTTCCACTTGCCGAAGATCATCGCCGCCAGCGCGATATAGCCGCGGCCCGCCGTCATGTTCGGGCTGAAGGCGGCATTCTGCGCCAGCACCAGGTAGCTGCCGGCCAGGCCGCAGAGCACCCCGTTCAGCAACAGGGCCGCATAACGCAGCGCCTGCACTGACACGCCGGCCGCATCCACCATCGCCGGGTTCTCGCCGACGGCGCGCAAGCGCAGGCCCGCGCGGGTCCGCTCCAGCAGGAACCAGATGCCGGCCACGCAGGCCAGCGCGAGATAGACCAGCACGTCATGGCTCAGCAGGCCATGGCCCAGCACCGAGGCGATCCAGTTGCCCGGCTCCGGCTCGGCGAAGGCGGCCACGCCCTTCAGGCGCACGGCCGCGTCGACCGGCGGCGTCTGCCCGCCCTGCGCGAACCAGGCGATGCCCAGCACCACCGTGAGGCCGGCGGCAACCATGTTCAGCGCGATGCCGGAGACGACCTGGTCGCCGCGGTGCGTGACGCAGGCGAAGCCGTGGACCAGCGAGAAGAGGCAGGCCACCAGGATGCCGGCGCCGAGGCCCAGCAGCGTCGAATGGCCCAGCGCCGCGGCACTGCCGCAGGCGAAGGCGGCGGCGAGCATCTTGCCTTCCAGGCCGATGTCGATGACGCCCGAGCGCTCGCTGACGAGGCCCGCCAGCGCGCAGAACAGCAGCGGCGTCGTGACGCGCAGCGTCGACGCGAGCACCGAGGCGATCAGGACTTCATCCATCACGCGCTCCTCCTCGCAAAGAGACGCGCGAACAGCGGCGCGCTGACCGTCGCCATCGCGCCGGCGAACAGCACGATCAGGCCCTGGGCCGTGACCACCATCTCGCGGCTGAAGCCCGGCATCTCGAAGGAAACCTCGACGCCGCCCTGGTACAGCACGCCGAACAGGATCGCCGCCAGCACGATGCCCACCGGGTGGTTGCGCCCCATCAGCGCCACCGCGATGCCGGTGAAGCCGGCGCCGGCCACGAAATCCAGCGTCAGTTTGCCCTGCACGCCGGAGATCTCGTTGACGCCCACCAGCCCGGCCAGCGCGCCGGACAGCGCCATCGCCACCAGCACCTGCCGACGCGGGTCGATGCCCGCATAGTGCGCGGCGCCCGGCGCGCTGCCCACCGCCCGTAACGCATAACCCGGACGGCTGCGCCAGAGGAACCACCAGACGAAGGCGCAGGCGGCAAAAGCCAGCAGCAGGCTCAGGTTCAGGGGCGAGGACGGCAGCTCGACGCCGAACCACTTCGCCGCCAGCTCGTGCAGCGCCGGCATGCGGGCCGAATCGGCGAACTGGTCGCTCTCCACCGCCATCGTGCCGGCCGGCCGCAGCCAGTTCACCAGCAGGTAGACGTTCAGCGTGGCGGCCAGGAAATTGAACATGATGGTCGTGATGACGATGTGGCTGCCGCGATAGGCCTGCAGCCAGGCCGGGATGGCGGCCCAGGCCATGCCACCCAGCGCCGCGGCGATCACGACCAGCGGCAGCATCAGCGCCGCCGGCAGGTGGGCGCCCAGCGCCAGCGCAGCCAGGCC
>NZ_LYVQ01000217.1 GCF_001984095.1 Pelomonas sp. KK5 | reverse complement strand
GGACGACCGCTCCCCCGCCACCCGCGACGCCACGCCCGCCCAGCAGCGCCGCTTCCTGCTGCTGGCCTTGCTCGTCATCGGCGGCACCGTGCTGCTGGCGCCCTTCGCCACCCAGCGCCTGCCCAAGGTCCCCGCCTTCTTCCCGGCCTACCAGTCGGCGGTGATCCTCTGCCACCTCGCCACGGCCTACCTGATGCAGGGCCTGTACGAGGCGACCCGCCAGCGCTCGCTGCTGTATCTCAGCGCCGGCAACTACTACGCGGCCGGCGTGCTGGTGCTGCAGCTGCTGGCCCTGCCCGGCGCCGTCGTCGACGGCGGCGTGCTGCTCGGCGGGCCGCAGACGATGAGCTGGCTCTGGTTCTTCTGGCACGCGGCGCCATCGCTGAGCCTGCTGCTGTTCGCCTGCGCGGAGCTGGGCTGGCCGCTCGCGCGCGCAGGCCGGCCGCGGCGCGCGGCGCGGCTGGCGTCCGCGCTGACGCTGGCGGCGCTCGCGGCCACCGGCCTCTTCGTGGGCGTGTTCCATGCGAGCCTGCCGGTGCTGGTGGTCAACGACGACTACAGCGGCATCATCGACTCGGGCATGACCCCGGCGCTGGAACTCTTGCTGCTGCTGGCCATGGCCGTGCTGTTCAGGCTCGGCCGGCTACGCAAGGTGCTGCACCTGTGGCTCGCGCTGAGCCTGGTGGCCCTGTTCTGCGACAACGCGATCACGATGCTGGGCGGCACCCGCCTCTCGCTGGGCTGGTATGCCGGGCGCCTGGGCGCGCTGCTGTCGGCCATGGTGCTGCCGCTGGTCTATCTGGAGGAGATCAAGCGCGGCTACGTGCGCGCGGCGCGGCAGGTGGGCCGGCTGGTGGAGGCGAACGCCGAACTGAGCGTGGAGGTGGATCGCAGCCGCCACGACGAGCTGACCGGCATCCCCGGCCGCGCCCTCTTCCTGGAGCGCTCCGCGGCGCTGCTGCAGCACTGCCTGCAGGCCCGCAGCGGCTTCGCCTGCCTGTTCATCGACCTGGACGGCTTCAAGGCCGTCAACGACCGCTTCGGCCACGAGCGCGGCGACCAGGTGCTGCAGGCAGTGGCGGCCATCCTGCAGGCCGAGCTGCGCGGCACCGACACGGCCGGCCGCATCGGCGGCGACGAGTTCGCCGCCTGCCTGGCCTCGCCCGATCCGCTGCACCAGCAGACCGCCATTGCCGTGGCCAACCGCATCATCCAGCGCATCGGCGGCCTCGGCATGGGCCTGGGTGCCAGCATCGGCATCAGCACCAGTCGCCACGACATCGAGCAGGCCCTGCGCGAGGCCGACGAGGCCATGTACGACGCCAAGCGCACCGGCAAGGGCCGCAGCATGCTCTACCGGCCGCGGCCGAAGCTGGCCGTCAGCGGCTAACTGCCCAGCGCGGCCACCACCTCCGCCGGCGCCTGCACCAGCTCGATCAGCACGCCCTCGCCGGCGATCGGGAACTCGTCGTTGCTCTTCGGATGGATGAAGCAGATGTCGTAGCCGGCCGCGCCCTTGCGGATGCCGCCGGGGGCGAAGCGCACGCCGTTGGCCGTCATCCATTCGACGGCCTTGGGCAGGTCGTCCACCCACAGGCCCACGTGGTTCAGAGGCGTCGTGTGGACGGCCGGCTTCTTCTCCGGATCGAGCGGCTGCATCAGGTCGACCTCGACCTTGTGCGGGCCGGAGCCGATGGCGCAGATGTCTTCATCGACGTTCTCGCGTTCGGAGACGAAGTTGCCGGTGACCTCGAGGCCGAGCACGTCGACCCAGAGCTTGCGGAGTTTCGATTTGTCCGGACCGCCGATGGCGATCTGCTGGATGCCGAGGATGCGATAGGGCTTGCTCATCACGCGAACCTCAGGATGGGCTGGTCAACGGCCAGGCTCTCGCCCACCTTGGCATCGATCGCCGCGACCACGCCGTCGCGCTCGGCCACCAGGATGTTCTCCATCTTCATCGCCTCGATCACCGCCAGGCGCTCGCCGGCGCTGACCTGCTGCCCGACGGCGACCGCCACCTGCGCCAGCAGGCCCGGCATCGGCGACAGCAGCATCTTGGACGTGTCCGGCGGCGCCTTGAAGGGCATCAGCTCCAGCAGCTTCGACGCACGCGGGCTCAGCACGTTGGCGACGACCGAGCGGCCGCCGTGCTGGATGCGGTAGGCCAGCGGGTTCTTCGGCGTGCCGCGATCGGCCTGCGCGGTGAAGGGCTTGCCGTTGACGGTGCCGGTCAGCACGATGTCGTTCAGGCGCGAGAGGCAGACGATCTGGTAGGACTTGCCGTCGACATTGACGGTGGCCTCGCCTAAAGCGCCGGCGTACTCGGCGACATGGATCGCGTGGCGCGAGGCCTTGCCGTCGCCCTCGTTGACCACCGCCACATAGTCGCTTTCGATCTTCACCTCATGGCCCGGCAACTGGCCGCTGATGCGCGCCTCGCGCTCGCGCGCCTTGCGGCGGATGAAGCCGGCCAGCGCGATCAGGAACAGCGGGTCCTCGTGCGGCACGTCCTCGGCCTTGAAGCCGCCGGCGTAGTGCTGGGCGATGAAGCCGGTGTTGAAGTTGCCGGTCTGGAAATCCGGGTGCGCCAGCAGCGCCGACTGGAAGGGGATGTTGCTGCTGATGCCGCGGATCACGAAGCCGTTCAGCGCCTCGCGCATCTTGGCGATCGCCTCGGCCCGGTCCTTCCCGTGCACGATCAGCTTGGCGATCATCGAGTCGTAGAACATCGGGATCTCGCCGCCCTCGTAGACGCCGGTGTCCACGCGCACGCCATGGCGCTCGGGCTCGCCCTGCACCATCGTCGCCGCCGGCGGCTGGTACTTCACCAGGCGGCCGGTCGAGGGCAGGAAGTTGCGGAACGGGTCCTCGGCGTTGATGCGGCACTCGATCGCCCAGCCGTCGCGCTTGATGTCCTCCTGCTTGAAGGACAGCGGCTCGCCGGCGGCCACGCGGATCATCTGCTCCACGAGGTCCAGCCCGGTGATGCACTCGGTGACCGGGTGCTCCACCTGCAGACGCGTGTTCATCTCGAGGAAGTAGAAGCTCTGGTCCTTGCCGACGACGAACTCGACGGTGCCGGCGCTCTGGTACTTCACGGCCTTGGCCAGTTGTACCGCCTGCTCGCCCATCGCCTTGCGGGTCGCTTCGCTGATGAAGGGCGACGGCGCCTCTTCAATGACCTTCTGGTGCCGGCGCTGGATCGAGCACTCGCGCTCGTGCAGATAGACGACATGGCCCTGCGAATCGCCCAGCACCTGGATCTCGATGTGGCGCGGCTCCTCGACGAACTTCTCCATGAAGACGCGGTCGTCGCCGAAGCTGTTGCGCGCCTCGTTGCGGCAGGAGCTGAAGCCCTCGAAGCACTCCTTGTCGTTGAAGGCCACGCGCAGGCCCTTGCCGCCGCCGCCGGCGCTGGCCTTGATCATCACCGGATAGCCGATGCCCTTGGCGATCTCGACCGCCTGCTCGGGCGAGAGGATCGGCTCGTTGAAGCCGGGGATCGTATTGACCTTGGCCTCGTTCGCGAGCTTCTTCGAGGCGATCTTGTCGCCCATCGCCGCGATCGAGTAGTGCTTGGGGCCGATGAAGGCGATGCCTTCCTCTTCCACGCGGCGGGCGAAGTCCTCGTTCTCGGACAGGAAGCCGTAGCCGGGGTGGATGGCCTCGGCGCCGGTCTGCTTGGCGGCGGCGATGATCTTGTCGGCGACGAGGTAGCTCTCGCGCGACGGCGCCGGGCCCAGCAGCACCGACTCGTCGGCCAGCTCCACATGGCGGGCGTCCTTGTCGGCTTCGGAATAGACGGCGACCGTCTTGATGCCCATCTTGCGTGCCGTCGCGATGACACGGCAGGCGATCTCGCCCCGGTTGGCGATCAGGATTTTCTTGAACATGTTTCTTATCTCCTAACGGCCAATCACAGCGGAATGTTGCCGTGCTTGCGCCACGGGTTTTCCAGCTTCTTGTCCTTGAGCATCACCAGCGAGCGGCAGATGCGCTTGCGCGTCTCGTGCGGCTGGATCACGTCGTCGATGAAGCCGCGCGCGCCGGCCACGAAGGGGTTGGCGAAGCGGGCCTTGTATTCGGCTTCGCGGGCGGCGAGCTTGGCCGGATCGTTCTTGTCCTCGCGGAAGATGATCTCCACCGCGCCCTTGGCGCCCATCACGGCAATTTCAGCGTTAGGCCAGGCGAAATTGACATCGCCGCGCAGGTGCTTGGAGGCCATCACGTCGTAGGCGCCGCCATAGGCCTTGCGCGTGATCACGGTCACCTTGGGCACCGTGCATTCCGCATAGGCGTAGAGCAGCTTGGCGCCGTGCTTGATGATGCCGCCGTACTCCTGCGAGGTGCCGGGCATGAAGCCGGGCACGTCCACGAAGGTGATCACCGGGATGTTGAAGGCATCGCAGAAGCGCACGAAGCGCGCGGCCTTGATGCTGCTCTTGATGTCCAGGCAGCCGGCCAGCACCAGCGGCTGGTTGGCGACGATGCCCACCGTCTGGCCTTCCATGCGGGCGAAGCCGGTGAGGATGTTCTTCGCGTAGTCGGGCTGCAGCTCGAAGAAGTCGCCGTCGTCCACCGTCTTGACGATCAGCTCCTTCATGTCATAAGGCTTGTTCGGGTTGTCGGGCACCAGCGTGTCCAGCGACATGTCGAGGCGGTTCGCCGGGTCGCCGCTGGCGCGGGTGGGCGCCTTCTCGCGGTTGTTCAGCGGCAGGTAGTTGAAGAAGCGGCGCAGCATCAGGATCGCCTCGACGTCGTTCTCGAACGCCAGGTCGGCCACGCCGCTCTTGCTGCTGTGCGTGCCCGCGCCGCCCAGTTCCTCGGCGGTCACTTCCTCGTGCGTCACCGTCTTCACCACCTCGGGGCCGGTGACGAACATGTAGGAGGAGTCCTTCACCATGAAGATGAAGTCGGTCATCGCCGGCGAGTAGACCGCGCCGCCGGCGCAGGGGCCCATGATCATGCTGATCTGCGGGATCACGCCGCTGGCCAGTACGTTCTTCTGGAACACGTCGGCATAGCCGCCGAGGGACGCCACGCCTTCCTGGATGCGCGCGCCGCCCGAGTCGTTCAGCCCGATCACCGGGGCGCCGACCTTCATCGCCTGGTCCATCACCTTGCAGATCTTCTCGGCGTGGCTCTCGCTGAGCGCGCCGCCGAACACGGTGAAGTCCTGGCTGAACGAGAAGGCCAGGCGGCCGTTGATCATGCCGTAGCCGGTGACGACGCCGTCGCCGGGGATCTTGTTGTCCTGCATGCCGAAGTCCACGCAGCGGTGCTCGACGAACATGTCCCACTCTTCGAAGGTGCCTTCGTCGAACAGCAGTTCCAGCCGTTCGCGGGCGGTCAGCTTGCCCTTCGCGTGCTGGGCGGCGATGCGCTTCTCGCCGCCGCCGAGGCGGGCCTTGGCGCGCATCTCTTCGAGGCGCTGTTGGATGTCATGCATTGCTTGTCTCTCCGGCGGAAAACTTGTTGAGCAGTTGGCGTGCTGCGGTGGACGGTGCGAGCCTTCCTTGCAGCACTTGATCGGTGATATCGCCCAGCGCCGTGCGGACGGCGGGGGCTTGTGAAAACTGTTGTCGCAGCCCGGCGTGGATGCGCTCCCACATCCAGCTCTGCGCCTGCTGCTGGCGGCGCTGGGCGAGGCGACCGTTGCCGGTCTGCAGCTCGCGGTACTCGCTGACCATCGCCCAGAAGGCATCGAGCCCCTGGTTCTTCAGCGCGCTCAGCTGCATCACACGCGGGTGCCAGGTCTTGCTCATCTCTTCGTGCGAGTGGCCGTGGAAGCCGTAGAGCCGCAGCGAGGAGGTGATCTGCGCCTGCGCCCGCGTGGCCGCGGCGGCGTCGATGTCGGCCTTGTTGATGACGATCAGGTCGGCCAGCTCCATCACGCCCTTCTTGATCGCCTGCAGGTCGTCGCCGGCATTGGGCAATTGCAAGAGGCAGTACATATCGGTCATGCCGGCCACGGCCGTCTCGCTCTGGCCGACGCCGACCGTCTCGACGATGACGATGTCGAAGCCTGCCGCCTCGCAGACCAGCATGGCCTCGCGCGTCTTCTCGGCCACGCCGCCCAGCGTGCCGCTGCTGGGGCTGGGGCGGATGTAGGCGCGTTCGTCCATCGACAGCAGTTCCATGCGCGTCTTGTCGCCGAGGATGGAGCCGCCGGAGACGCTGCTGGACGGGTCGACGGCGAGCACGGCGACCTTGTGGCCTCGGTTGATCAGGAAGAGGCCGAGGGCTTCGATGAAGGTGCTTTTGCCGACGCCGGGGACGCCGGAGATGCCGAGACGCAGGGACTGGCCGGTGTGCGGCAGCAGGTCGGTCAGCAGTGCGTCGGCCTGCTCGCGGTGGTCGGCGCGGGTGGATTCGAGCAGCGTGATCGCCTTGGCGACGGCGCGGCGCTGTGCGGGGCCGCGGGCGGCAAGAATTGCATCCTTCAGCCGCATATCCGTTCGGGCTGAGCTTGTCGAAGCCTGTGGCCGAGCCTCCACCGGCCCTTCGACAGGCTCAGGGCGAACGGGATGTTGTTCCGTTCGGGCTGAGCTTGTCGAAGCCTGTGGCCGGGCTTCCACCAGCCCTTCGACAGGCTCAGGGCGAACGGTGGCGGTCTCCGTTCGGGCTGAGCCTGTCGAAGCCTCTGGCCGAGCCTCCACCAGCCCTTCAACAGGCTCAGGGCGAACGGGGCGTTGTTCCGTGTAGCTTCTCGCCAATTCCTTGATCCGCTCCCAGTTCCCGGCGATCAGCGCTTCCTTCTTGGCCCGCGACCACCCCTTCAGTTGCTGCTCGAAAGCAATCGCCGCCTCGCGTGTCTCGAACTCGCCCTTCCAGACCAACTCGAAAGGCTTGTGTTCCGCCACATAGCCTTCGATGCTCATCTCGTGCTGCATCAGCCGAGCTTCAATGTCATCGGTATGGCCGCAGTAGTACGACGAATCCGAGCAACGGAGCAGGTACACGAAGAAAGGCTTCATGTCGACGCGCTCCAGCGGTACTGGACGTCGAACTCCTCCTCGCCGGTCTTCTCGAAGCCATGACGCAGGTAGAACTCGTTGGCGGGGCTCAGCTTCAGCGTGGACAGCGTGATGTCCCGCCCCTGCGACTTAGCGCGTTCCAGCACCCAGCTGCCGACACCGCCGCCCTGCCGGCCCGGCGCGATGAACAGGTGGTCGATATGCAGATGCCCGTCGCGCGGCTGCAGCTTGGTGAAGCCGATACGCTCGCCATCGCGCAGGATCCAGCTCATGTATTCGGGCTCGAACTGGCCGCGGAAGCGCTCAAGGCTGCGCTGGCGGTCGCCCAGGCCCAGGCGCTGCAGGTTCTCCAGCATCGAGGCCATGCGCAGTTCGAACAGCGCGTCGAAGTCCTCGGCGGTGACGGGAACGAGACTCAGCATCGTCGCCGCAGTATCAATCAGGCGGCCACCGCCAGCCGGATCTGCTCCAGCACATCCTTCGCGCTCGCCGGGATCGGCGTGCCCGGGCCATAGATGCCCTTGACGCCCGCGTCGTACAGCATGCCGTAGTCCTGCGCCGGGATCACGCCGCCGACGAAGACGATGATGTCGTCCGCGCCCTGTTCGCGCAGCGCATTGATGATGGCCGGCACCAGCGTCTTGTGGCCCGCCGCCAGCGTGGAGACACCGACCGCATGCACGTCGTTCTCGATCGCCTGGCGCGCGCATTCCTCGGGCGTCTGGAACAGCGGGCCCATGTCCACGTCGAAGCCGAGGTCGGCGTAGGCGGTGGCCACCACCTTGGCGCCGCGGTCGTGGCCGTCCTGGCCCAGCTTGGCGATCATCACGCGGGGGCGGCGGCCCTGGTCCTCGGCAAAGGTCTTGATCTCGTCCTGCAGCTTGGCCCAGCCCTCGGCCGAGTCGTAGGCGGCGGCATAGACGCCGCTGACCTTCTGCGTGTCGGCGCGGTGGCGGCCGAAGGCGACTTCCATCGCGTCGGAGACTTCGCCGACGGTGGCGCGCAGGCGGATCGCCTTGATCGCGAGATCCAGCAGATTGCCCGTGCCGCTCTTCGCGGCCTCGGTCAGTGCAGCCAGGGCGTTAGCCACCGCGGCCGCATCGCGCTTGGCCTTGATGTCCTTCAGCCGCGCGATCTGCCCGTCCCGCACCTTGACGTTGTCCACGTCCAGGATCTCGATCGGGTCCTGTTCCTTCAGCTTGTACTTGTTGACGCCGACGATCACGTCCTTGCCGGAGTCGATGCGCGCCTGCTTCTCCGCGGCGCTGGCCTCGATCTTCAGCTTGGCCCAGCCGCTGTCCACCGCCTTGGTCATGCCGCCCATCGCCTCGACCTCCTCGATGATGGACCAGGCCTTGTCCGCCATGTCCTGGGTCAGCTTCTCCATCATGTAGGAGCCAGCCCAGGGGTCGATCACGTTGGTGATGTGGGTCTCTTCCTGGATGATCAGCTGCGTGTTGCGGGCGATGCGGGCGCTGAACTCGGTCGGCAGCGCGATCGCCTCGTCCAGCGAATTGGTGTGCAGCGACTGCGTGCCGCCGAAGACCGCGGCCATCGCCTCGATCGTCGTGCGCACGACGTTGTTGTACGGGTCCTGCTCGGTCAGCGACCAGCCGGAGGTCTGCGAGTGCGTGCGCAGCATCAGGCTCTTCGGGTTCTTCGCGTCGAAGCCCTTCATGATCCGGCACCACAGCAGGCGCGCGGCCCGCATCTTGGCGATCTCCAGATAGAAGTTCATGCCCACGGCCCAGAAGAAGCTCAGGCGGCCGGCGAACTCGTCCACGTCCAGGCCCTTGGCCAGCGCGGTCTTCACATACTCCTTGCCGTCCGCCAGCGTGAAGGCCAGTTCCAGCGCCTGGTTGGCACCGGCTTCCTGCATGTGATAGCCGGAGATCGAGATCGAGTTGAACTTCGGCATGTTGCGCGCCGTGTACTCGATGATGTCGCCGATGATCTTCATCGACGGCTCGGGCGGGTAGATATAGGTGTTGCGGACCATGAACTCCTTGAGGATGTCGTTCTGGATGGTGCCGCTCAGCTTGTCCTGCGAGACGCCCTGCTCCTCCGCCGCCACCACATAGCCGGCCAGCACCGGCAGCACGGCGCCGTTCATCGTCATCGAGACCGAGACCTTGTCCAGCGGGATGCCGTCGAACAGGATCTTCATGTCCTCCACCGAGTCGATCGCCACGCCGGCCTTGCCGACGTCGCCGGTGACGCGCGGGTGGTCCGAGTCATAGCCGCGGTGCGTGGCCAGGTCGAAGGCGACCGACACGCCCTGCCCGCCGGCGGCCAGCGCCTTTCTATAGAAGGCGTTCGACTCCTCGGCCGTCGAAAAGCCGGCGTACTGGCGGATCGTCCACGGGCGCACCGCGTACATCGTCGCCTGCGGGCCGCGCAGGAAGGGCTCGAAGCCGGGCAGCGTGTCGGCGTGCGGCAGCGCGGCCGTGTCCGCCGCGGTGTACAGCGGCTTGACGGTCAGACCCTCGGGCGTGACCCAATCCAGCGCGGACACATCGCCACCGGGCGCGGACTTGGCGGCCGCCTTCAGCCATTGCTCGACGGTGGCCCTATTGAATTCAGACATGACTCGTCCTCGGACTTCCAAATATTGCGCTGCATCATAGCCCAAGCCAGCATTCATAATTATGAATTAATTTGAGATAGACTCGCGGCGATGGATGCCCCTGCCACCACCCTCGCCCCGCGCGCCCTCTACCAGGAGGTGGCCGAGCACCTGCGCCAGCGCATCTTCGGCCGCGAGCTGGAGCCGGGCAGCTGGATCGACGAGCTGAAGCTCTGCGCCGAGCTGGGCATCAGCCGCACACCCCTGCGCGAGGCGTTGAAAGTGCTGGCCGTCGAGGGCCTGGTGACGATGAAGGTGCGGCGCGGCGCCTATGTGACCGAGATGAGCGAGCGCGACGTGCGCGAGGCCTACCAGTTGCTCGCCCTGCTGGAGAGCGACGCCGCCGCCGAGGTGGCCCGCCGCGTCAGCGATGCCGAAATGGCCGAGCTGCAGGCCCTGCACGACCAGTTGGAAGGCCAGGTCCAGCAGCGCGATGCCTTCTTCGCCACCAACGAGCGCTTCCATATGCGGCTGCTGCAGATCGAGGGCAACCGCTGGCGCCAGCAGATCATCAACGACCTGCGCCGCGTGATGAAGTTGAACCGCCACCATTCGCTGTTCGCCCAGGGCCGGCTGGCCGAATCGGCCGCCGAGCATGCGAAGGTGATGACCGCGATCGCCCATCGCGACCCGGCCGCCGCCGCCCGCGAGATGCGCCGGCACTTCGAGAACGGTCTGGCCGCCGCCGTGCGCAAACCCGGCGCCTGAGTCCAGAAGAATCCGGGAAACCTCCCGGCAACACCCTCGAGAAAATGGCCACATAACGGCCAAAATGCACGGATTCAACGGAAGCGCCCGGCGTGGCGCCGGCTGCCCTCAAGTTTGCAGGGTGGCCTCCGATAACCCGAAGACGACCCATGGCATGTCGGGCGCTGCTCGCTGAGCAGCCGCGCCAGGCCGGGTCCAAAGCTACAAGGGATCGAGGGAACGGAACCGGCAGGGGGGCGTGGCGCACCTGCCGCGGAGCGAGCTCGCGATCTCACAACGACCTTCGAGCGAGCTCCACATGGCCTCCATCATCTCCAGCCTGACCCCTGCGCAGATCCCCCAGCTGGCCACCTCGGCCCTGGCGAATCTGACGTCTGCCGACTGGGCGGCCTTCAGCTCGGACCAGATCCAGGCCCTGTCCACGCTCCAGGTGGCCAGCCTCAGCTCGACGGCGTTCAGCTTCATCAGCGCGGCGCAGTTCGCCGTCTTCGAGACGCGCGACCTGGCCGTCATCTCGGGCACCGCGGTCAAGTCGCTCAGCAGCACCCTGCTCGGCGCGCTCGATTCGGACCAGATCGCCGCCTTCACCAGCACCCAGATCCCGCTGCTGACCACGGCCCAGATCGCCTCGATGGGCAGCGACACGCTCAACGCCCTGACCAGCAGCCAGATCCCGCGCCTGACCAGCGCCCAGATCGCCGCCATCGGCACCGCCCAGGTGTCGACGATGACCACCGAGGACGTGGCCGCCCTGGGCTCCAACGGCCTGAAGGCGCTGAGCTCCAACCAGATCCGCGCGCTGAGCACCGACGACGTGCTGGCCCTGTCCACCACCCAGGTGGCAGTGCTGAGCGCCAACCAGGTGGCCGGCCTGACGACCGACCAGCTCACCAATTTCGGCAGCGACGACCTGCGCGCGCTGAACAGCGCCGCGCTGCGCGCGCTCGGCAGCGCCCAGCT
>NZ_LYVQ01000216.1 GCF_001984095.1 Pelomonas sp. KK5 | reverse complement strand
GCGGCTGTAGCTCAGTTGGATAGAGTACTTGGCTACGAACCAAGGGGTCGTGGGTTCGAATCCTGCCAGCCGCACCAGAACAAGAAGAAATGAAACGGGTCAGACGTGCAAGCGTCTGACCCGTTTTCCATTTGGGCAGAATCAAGGACCATGCGCCGTCGCCTGTTCTGCCTGTCTTCCCTTCCCCTTCTTCTTTCTGCCACCTTGCAAGCCGCCGCTGCCGACGATCCGAACGATGCTCCGGTCAAGGGCTGGGCCGTCGCGATCGGCGGCGCGCTGCGCAATGACAACGACGAGGTCTGGCAGCGGGTCGTCGACCTGGCCGGCGGCCGCGGCGCGCGCTTCGTCGTGCTGGGCACGGCCTCGGAAGACCCGGAGGCCAGCGGCCGCTCGGTCGTGCGCCTGCTGGCGCGCCGCGGCGCGGTGGCCGAGCTGCTGCCGGTGGGCTACAAGTTTCCGGGCGACGTGCGCGATGCAGTGCGCGACCCGGCGCTGATCGACAAGGTGCGCAAGGCCCGCGGCGTGTTCTTCACCGGCGGTTCGCAGGAGCGCATCGTCGACGTGCTGCAGCCGGGCGGCCAGCGCACGCCGCTGCTGGATGCCATCTGGGACCTGTATCGCGACGGCGGCGTGGTGGCAGGCAGCTCGGCCGGCGCTGCGATCATGAGCCGGGCGATGTTCCGCGACGCGCCCAACATCGTCGACGTGATGAAGGGCAAGTGGAGCGAGGGCACGCAGGTGGACCGGGGCCTGGGCTTTGTCGGGCCGGACCTGTTCGTGGACCAGCACTTCCTGCGCCGCGGGCGCGTGGGCCGGATGATCCCGCTGATGCAGGCCAAGGGCTACCGCCTCGGTCTGGGTGTCGACGAGAACACCGCGGCGGTCGTGCACGGCGAGGAGATCGAGATCATCGGCGGCCGCGGCGCGCTGCTGGTGGACCTGGCCGGAAGCAGCACGGACGCGGCGCTGGGGGTGTTCAACGTGCGCGGCGCGCGGCTGTCCTACCTCGATCACGGCGACCTGCTGAACCTGCGCACGCAACACATCACCCCGTCCGCCGCCAAGCTGCGCGGCGAGCGGCTGCAACCCGGCGCGCCGGGCTTCGAGCCCTACTACACCGAGGATCGCTTCGACCTGGACATGCTGGGCGATTCGACGCTGGTCCATGCGATGGCCCAGCTGATCGACTCGAAGAAGCCCGAGGTGCAGGGCCTGGCCTTCGACGCCCGCGTGAAGGCCGGCGAGCCGCTGGCCGACCTGGGCTTCCACTTCCGCCTCTACAAGGCCGAGGACACGATGGGCTGGGGCAGCACGGAGGCCGGCGTCGAGGAGTACACGGTGCTCAACGTGCGGCTGGACGTGACGCCGGTGCGGATGCCGACGCCGCTGTTCGGGCAGTGGCCGCCGGCGCGCTAGGCTGCTAGCTGCGCCGGGTACCCAGCGCCAGCAGGCGGTCCAGGCCGGTGGCGATCTCGCTGGTGTCCCGGTAGCAGGGCTCGCCGTCCAGGCGGGTCTGCGCGGCGCCGCTGCGGGCTTCCTCGTAGGCCTGCAGGGCCTCGTCCCAGGCCTGGCGCTCGGCCGGGCTCAGGCGCTCGCGCATCAGGCGCAGGTCGCGCCGGTGCAGGCCGTCGCGGCCGGGGCGGATGTTGCGGCGGTAGCGCTGCAGCGCCAGATGGACGCGCATCGCCGCCGGGTCGATCTGGCGCCGCCGGCGAGCGGTGTCGCGGCGTTGCCAGGCAAGGGCGGTCAGCAAGGCCAGAGCGGCCGGAACAAGGACATACAGCTCCATTGGCCCAAGATTAGCCTGCCATCGGGCTAACGGCTTATGTCGACGGCATGGCGGGCGTGCACTAGTTCGCGCCCTCATGCAGCCGTCGCGCGTTGCTGCTAGGCTTGCGCGCTACCCAAGGACCGGGAGGACGCCGAGATGCCTCAGTTGAACGTCAATGGACGCCTGCGCGAGTGCGAGGCCGAGGATGACACGCCGCTGCTGTGGGTGCTGCGCGAGCAGCTCGGGTTGACCGGCACCAAGTACGGCTGCGGCATCGCCCAGTGCGGGGCCTGCACGGTGCACATCGACGGCGTGGCGCAGCGCTCCTGCGTGCGGCCGGTGTCGACGGTGACGGCCAAGGAGAAGATCGTCACCATCGAGGGCCTGGCGCCGGATGCCGGCCATCCGGTGCAGCGAGCCTGGGACGAGCTGGACGTGCCCCAGTGCGGCTTCTGCCAGAGCGGCATGATCATGGCCGCCGCCGCGCTGCTGAAGGCCAAGCCCAAGCCGACCGACGCCGACATCGACGCGGCCATGACCAATATCTGCCGCTGCGGCACCTACAACCGGGTGCGTGCCGCCATCCACCTGGCGGCCGGGCAGGTGCAGCGCAAGCAGATCGCCATCGCGATCCAGACGGAAGGCGGTGCGGCATGAGCACCACCTCGCGTCGCCATTTCCTGCAGGTCTCGGCCGGTGCCGCCGGCGGCCTGGTGCTGGGCTTCCACATTCCCGGGCTGGCCCAACAGGCGAGCGTGACGCCCGAGCTGAACGCCTGGGTGCTGATCGAGCCGGACGAGACGGTCGTGATCCGCATCGCCCGCTCCGAGATGGGCCAGGGCACGCTGACGGGCCTGGCCCAGCTGGTGGCCGAGGAGCTGGAATGCGACTGGGCGCGGGTGCGCACCGAGTACCCGACGCCCGGCCAGAACCTGGCGCGCAAGCGGGCCTGGGGCAATTTCTCGACCGGCGGCAGCCGCGGCATCCGCGAATCGAATGACTACGTGCGCAAGGGCGGGGCGGCGGCGCGGATGATGCTGGTCGCCGCGGCTGCCGAGCAGTGGCAATGCAAGCCCGAGGACTGCGCTGCGGCAAAGGGTTATGTCTCGCACAAGGGCACGAGCCGGCGCCTGAGCTACGGCAGCCTGGCGCGGGCCGCGGCCCAGTTGCCGGCCCCGACCGACATCGCGCTGAAGGACCCGAAGGACTGGACGCTGGCAGGCAAGCCGATGAAGCGCCTGGACACGCGCGGCAAGCTGGACGGCTCGCAGATCTACGGCATGGACCTGACCATGCCCGGCATGGTCAACGCCGCCGTGCGCGCCTGCCCGGTGTTCGGCGGCAAGCTGAAGAGCTTCGATGCGGCGGCGATCGCCAATCGCCCCGGCGTGAAGAAGGTGCTGCAGGTGGACGAGACCGCGGTGGCGGTCGTGGCGGACACCTGGTGGCGGGCCAAGACCGCGCTGGAGGCGCTGCCCGTCGTCTGGGACGAGGGCCCCAATGCCAAGGCCAGCAGTGCCGAGACGGCCGCGGTGCTGAAGGCCGGCCTGGACGCCAACGACGCCGTGGCCTTCAACACCAAGGGCGATGCCGTGGCCGCGCTGGCCGGCGCGGCCCGGCGCATCGAGGCGGTCTACGGCGTGCCGCACCAGAACCACGCGACGATGGAGGTGATGAACGCCACCGCGCTGTGGACGCCGGAGCGCTGCGAGGTCTGGACCCCGACGCAGAACGGCGAGGCCTCGCTGGCCGCGGTGATCGAGGCCTCGGGCCTGCCGGCCGAACGCTGCGAGGTCTACAAGCTGCACCTGGGCGGCGGCTTCGGCCGGCGCGGCGCCGCGCAGGACTGGATCACGCAGGCGGTCTCCATCGCCAGGCAGATGCCCGGCACGCCGGTCAAGCTGATCTGGAGCCGCGAGGAGGACATGCAGCACGGCCGCTACCACCCGGTCACCCAGTGCAAGCTGCGCGCCGGCATCGATGCCCAGGGCAAGCTGACGGCGCTGCACATGCGCATCTCGGGCCAGTCGATCGTGGCGGCGCTGTTCCCGCAGAACATCAAGAACGGGCTGGACCCGGCGGTGTTCCAGGGCCTCAACCCGAGCGGCCCGGAAGGCACTTTCAGCTATGCCGTGCCGAACCTGCTGGTCGACCACGCGATGCGCAACCCCTCGGTGCCGCCGGGCTTCTGGCGCGGCGTCAACCTGAACCAGAACGCGATCTACCTGGAGTGCTTCATCGACGAGCTGGCGGTGGCGCTCAAGCGCGACCCGCTGGCGCTGCGTCGCGAGCTGCTGGCCGATTCGCCGAAGAACCTGGCGGTGCTCAACGCGGTGGCGGAGAAGGGCGGCTGGGGCAAGCCGGCGCCCAAGGGCCACTACCGCGGCCTCGCGCAGATCATGGGCTTCGGCAGCTATGTGGCGGCCTGCGCGGAGGTGTCGGTCAGCAAGGGCGGGGAGCTGAAGATCCACAAGATCACGGCGGCGACGGACCCCGGCCATGCGGTCAACCCGCAGCAGATCGCCGCCCAGGTGGAGGGCTCCTTCGCCTACGGCCTGTCGGCGGCGCTGTTCGGCCAGTGCACGGTCAAGGACGGGCGCATCGAGCAGAGCAACTTCGGCGACTATCCGGTGATGAAGATGGAGCACATGCCGCAGGTGGAGGCGATCGTGATGCCCTCGGGCGGCTTCTGGGGCGGCGTGGGCGAGCCGACGATCGCGGTGGCGGCGCCGGCGGTGCTGAACGCGGTCTACGCCGCCACCGGCAAGCGCATCCGCGAGCTGCCGCTGCGGCTGCACAGCCTGAAGGCCTGAGGCATGCAGGGTCAGGTCTTGCTGGCCCTGGCCCTGGCCCTAGCGACGATGCCTGTGCGTGCGGTCGAGGTGATCGGCCTGGTCGGTGATGAGATCCCGCTGCCGCTGGAAGGGCGCGTCGGCGATGCAGCCCGCGGCCGCGCCATCGTCGCCAGCCGACAGCAGGGCCTGTGCCTGCTGTGCCACAGCGGGCCGATCCCCGAGGAACGCTTCCAGGGCACGCTGGCGCCGGACCTGGCCGGCGCCGGTACGCGCTGGAGCGCCGGGCAGCTGCGGCTGAGGCTGGTGGACGGCCAGCGGCTGAACCCGCAGAGCATCATGCCTGCCTACTACCGCAGCGAGGGCCTGCAGCAGGTGGGCGCCGCGTGGCGCGGCAAGACCATCCTCGATGCCCAGCAGATCGAGGACGTCGTCGCCTGGCTGGAGACGCTGAAATGAGGCGCCGCGAAGCCTTGCTGGGCCTGGCCCTGTGCTGGCGACCCGCTCTCGCCACGCGGGAGGAACTGCAGGCGGCGATCCTTCTCTACACCGGCGGCATAACGCCCAAACCCGGCGGCGTGCAGATCGACATCGCCCCGCTGGTCGAGAACGGCAATGCGGTGCCGGTGACGCTGCGTGCGGCCAGCCCGATGCTGCCCGATGACCATGTGCAGGCGCTGGCGCTGTTCAATGAGCTGAATCCGCAGCGCGACGTGGTGCGCTTCGCGCTGACGCCGGCCAACGGCCGGGCGGAGGTGTCCACCCGCATCCGGCTGGCGACCAGCCAGCAACTGGTGGCGCTGGCGAAGTTGAGCGACGGCAGCTGGCGCTCGCAGGCGGTGGACGTGGTGGTCACGTTGGCCGCCTGCGTGGAATGACATGGCCCGCGCGCTGATCACCCTGCCGGCCGAGGCGAAGCGCGGCGAGATCGTCGAGATCCGCTGCCTGATCGCCCATCCGATGGAGACCGGCTACCGCAGCGGCGACGACGGGCGCCGCCTGCCGCGCAACGTGATCCGGCGTTTCCGCTGCTTTTACGGCGGCGAGCAGGTCTTCGCGGCGGAACTGTTCCCGGCGGTGGCGGCGAATCCCCTGATCGCCTTCTTCCTGCGGGTGGGGGAGGCCGGCGAGTTGCGCTTCACCTGGGAGGGCGACAACGGTTTCAGCCAGGTCGAGACACGGACGCTGGTGGTGGCATGAGGCGGCTGGCGCCGGTGTTCGCCCTGCTGCTGAGTCTCGGCGTTAGCGCTGCCGAACCTCGCCGGAGCGGCTTCGACACCATGAGCCCGGCCCTGCAGGCGATGCAGCGCGACGACGCCGGCAACCCGGCCATGCTGTGGGTCGCCGGCGGCCAGGCGCTGTGGACGCAGTGGAACTGCGCGCGCTGCCATGGCGCGGCGCAGGCCTCGATGCGCGGCGTGGCGGCGCGCTATCCGGCCTTCGACGCGGGCCTGAAAAAGCCGGTCACGCTGATCGAGCGCATCCGCCAGTGCCGCCGCCGCGACGGCGCCGAGCTGGCGCCCGAGAGTGAGGAGGGCCTGAGCATCGCCGCCTACGTCGCGCTGCAGTCGCGAGGCCAGCCCGTCGCCCCGCCGGACGATGCGCGGCTGGAGCCCTTCCGCCGCCAGGGCCAGGTCTTGTTCGAGCGGCGCATCGGGCAGCTGAACCTGTCGTGCGCCCAGTGCCACGATGACCGCGCCGGCGGCAGGCTGGCTGGCGCGCTGATCCCGCAAGGGCACCCGACCGGCTATCCGCTGTACCGGCTGGAATGGCAGTCGCTCGGCTCGCTGCAGCGGCGGCTGCGCAACTGCACGAGCGGCGTGCGGGCGGAGCCCTTCGATGCGGACGAGCTGGTGGCGCTGGAGCTGTACCTGATGAAGCGTGCCGCCGGCATGTCGATGGATGCGCCCGCCGTGCGGCCTTGAGGACTCAGTGGCGCTTGTACTGCGTATCGCCGAACAGGTTCTCGCGGGCCTTCTCGTCCAGCAGCGGCTTGCGTTCGCGGGCCAGCACCTCGACGCCGCGCTGCACCGCCGGCCGCTTGGCGATCTCGTCGAACCAGCCCTTCAGGTGCGGATGGTCGGCCAGGTCCACGCCCTGGTTCTTCCAGGAGCGCAGCCAGGGGAAGATGGCGATGTCGGCGATCGAGTAGTCCTTGCCGGCGATGTAGGTGGAGGCGGCCAGGCGCTTGTCGATGACGCCGTACAGGCGTTTGGCCTCGTTGGTGTAGCGGTCGATCGCGTAGGGAATCTTCTCGGGCGCGTAGATGCGGAAGTGGTGCGCCTGGCCCAGCATCGGGCCCACGCCGCCCATCTGGAACATCAGCCATTGCAGCGCCTCGTACCTGCCGCGGGTGTCCGCCGGGAGCAGCCGCCCGGTCTTGCCCGCCAGATAGAGCAAAATGGCGCCGGACTCGAAGAGCGAGATCGGCCTGCCGTCCGGGCCGTCAGGGTCGACGATGGCGGGAATCTTGTTGTTGGGGCTGATCGCGAGGAAGCCCGGATCGAACTGGGCGCCGCTGCCGATGTCCACGGGGATCACCCGATAGGGCAGACCGCACTCTTCCAACATGATGTGGACCTTGTGGCCGTTTGGCGTTGGCCATGAATAGACTTCGATCACTGCGCGCTCCATGCGTTGCTACTCCATTCTCTGACTCATGGTTTTGGTAAAGCAAGTCAAACACTGGTTCGTCGCTCGTGCCAACGCCTCGCGCTGGCGGCCCATCCACGACTGGGCCGACGGGCGTAACGCCCAATTCAAGCTGACCAAGGACGGCCAGGGCTTCATGATCGAGCAGCCCAAGGGCCTGCCCGGCACGCTGCGCATCGAGTGGGGCCCGGCCCAGCGCGGCTACATCGGCGGCCAGGAGCTTCGCATGCGCTGCGAGATGAAGCTCAGCTCCGACCTGCAGCTGCTGGTGCTGTGCCGCGAGCTGATGGAGACGCTGGAGAAGGCCGTCTTCGAGGCCTACACCGACACGCTGAAGACCCGGGTGGACACCGACACGCCCGAGGAGATGCGCTGGCTGGTGATGTTCCCCAAGTACGCGCCGACCTCCAAGCTGGTGCTGCAGCGCTTCGGCTGCGTGGGCGTCAACAAGGAACTGACCAGCGCCTGGATCGAGGGTGATCTCAGCGAGACGCTGGCCCAGTCCTCGCAGGACCTGCTGCCCCAGGGGCAGCCCTTCGTGCTGATGACGATGCGCGGCAATGTCTACCTGCGCACCGCGATGGCGGAACCCGACCTGGCCAAGATCCAGCCGCTGGTGCGCCTGCTGGAGGTGGCCTGCCGGGAGGCCCAGCGGGTCAACGCCAAGCTGGCCGACGGCGGCGGCTGGCCGACCACCACCTCCGTGGCCTGGCAGAGCTCCCGCCCCGAGTGATCGACTTCTAGCCGCGCTCGGCGAAGGACCAGCCCAGCTCGGCCAGCGGCACGGCGCTCTTGCCGGCCTCCCGGGCGCGGTCGCTGGACGCCGTGCCGTCTTCCGCCCGCTTGGCGATGCCCTGCACGATGGCGGCCAGCCGGAACAGGTTGTAGGCCATGTAGAAGTTCCAGTCCTGCATGACCGCATCGGGATCCTGGCGGCCGGTGCGTTCGCAGTAGCGCCGCACGTAGCTGCGCTCGTCGGGGATGCCCAGCGCCGCGATGTCCACGCCGCCCAGGCCGCGGGCGGTGCCGGCGGCGGTGATGTGCCAGGACATGCAGTGGTAGCTGAAGTCGGCCAGTGGATGGCCCAGCGTGGACAGCTCCCAGTCCAGCACCGCGATCACGCGCGGCTCGGTCGGGTGGAAGACCATGTTGTCCATGCGGAAGTCGCCGTGGACGATGGAGACCTCGGATTCATCCCGCGCCGTGGCAGGGATGTGGGCGGGCAGCCATTCCAGCAGCCTGTCCATCGCCGGGTTGGGGCCGGTGACCGAGGCCAGGTACTGCTTGCTCCAGCGGCCGATCTGGCGCTCGAAGTAGTTGCCGGGCTTGCCATAACCGCCCAGCCCGACGGCAGCGAAATCGACGCTGTGCAAGGCGGCGATCACGCGGTTCATCTCGTCGTAGAGGGCGGCGCGCTCGGCATTGGCATAGCCGGGCAGCGACTGGTCCCACAGCACCCGGCCCTCCTTGAACTCCATGATGTAGAAGGCGCGGCCGATCACCGATTCGTCCTCGCACAGGGCCAGCATGCGGGGCACCGGCACGTCGGTCTGCGCCAGGCCGCTCATCACCGCGTACTCGCGCTCGATCGCATGGGCCGAGGGCAGCAGCCTGGCCACCGGGCCGGGCTTGCTGCGCATCACGTAGGTGCCGCTGGCGGCCGTCAGCTTGTAGGTCGGGTTGGACTGGCCGCCCTTGAACTGCTCGATCGTCAGCGGGCCGCGGAAGCCGTCGACATAACGGGTTAGCCAGGCGGCAAGGGCTTCGCTGTCCAGAGCGGTCGTGAGTGGGCGCGTCCCGGTGAAGGCTTCCATGGGTCTCCTTGGTTTTTCTGGATCTATCTTTCAGCGGCTGGAGATGGCCAGCAGCTTTTCCTTGCTCAGCACGACCAGGCGGGTCGGCTCTACGCGCACCGCGCCGTCGCGCTCGAAGCCTTTCAGCTCCTGGTTGACGCGCTGGCGCGAGGCGCCCAGCAACTGCGCGATGTCCTCCTGCGCCAGCTGCAGGCTGATGCGGATCTCCTCGCCCTGCTGCACGCCGTAGCTGCGCGCCAGCAGCAGCAGTTGCTTGGCCAGGCGGGCGGCCAGCGGACGGGTGTTGAGGTCCTCGATCTGGTCGAACATCAGGCGCAGGCGGCGGCAGTTCAGGCGCAGCAGGGCCTCGTAGAGCTCGGTGTGGCGCGACAGCAGGTCCTTGAAGTCGGCCTTGCGCACGATCAGCAGCGTGGTGTCGCCGTGCGCGCTGGCGTCATGGGTGCGCGGCATGCCGTCGAACAGCGCGATGTCGCCGAACCAGGTGCCGGGCTCCACATAGGTGAGCGAGATCTGCTTGCCCGACAGCGAGACCGAGCTGACCCGCACCGCGCCCTTGGCGACACCGAGCCATTCCTCGGCCGGCTCGCCGCGGCAGCCCATCAGCGTGCCGTCGGTGACGCGGCGCACGAAGGCGCGCGAGAGAATGTCGGCCCGCAGCGCGGGCGACAGCTTGGAGAACCAGGAGCCCGCGTCGATGGCGGCGCGTTCCTGGGCAGTGAGTACGGAGCTATTCATGCTTTGTCGCTGACGTGACAGCAGGGCGATGCCGTGATTGCCTATTGTCCACGAGCACACTGGCGCTGCCAGAACACAGGAGACACAGCACATGACCGGCACCCATCAACTTCCGAAGATTCCCAGCCGCCAGCAGGAGGTCAGCCCCGACGAATGGGCCTTGCGCGTGGACCTGGCCGCGGCCTACCGGCTGGTGGCGCTGTTCCGCTGGGACGATCTCGTGTTCACCCACATCAGCGCCCGCTTGCCGGGCCGGCACGACGAGTTCCTGATCAACCCCTACGGGCTGATGTTCGAGGAGATCACGGCCTCCAGCCTGATCCGCGTGGACATGCACGGCAACAAGCTCGACGAGTCGCCGTTCCCGGTCAACCCGGCCGGCTTCACGATCCACAGCGCGGTGCATGCGGCGCGCGAGGATGCCGGCTGCGTGCTGCACACGCACACGCTCAACGGCGTGGCCGTCAGCGCCCAGCAGGGCGGGGTGCTGCCGATCTCGCAGCAGTCGATCTTCGTGCTCTCGGGCCTGGGCTATCACGACTACGAAGGCGTGGCGCTGCGCGACGACGAGAAGCCGCGCCTGGTGGCGGACCTCGGCCCCAGCAACAGCTTCCTGATGCTGCGCAACCACGGCCTGCTGACGGTCGGCCGCTCGGTGCCCGACGCCTTCCTGCAGATGTACCTGTTCGAGACAGTCTGCAATATCCAGGTCCGCGCGCAGGCGGGCGGTGGCCCGCTGGTGCCGGTGAACCCGGCCATCATCGCCGGCGCGAAGCAGCAGCAGGCGCAGGTCACCAAGGGCCTGGGCGCGGGCCTGACCTGGCCGGGCCTGCTGCGCCGGCTGGACCGGCAGTTGCCGGGCTACGACAGCTGAGAGCCATCGCGATACAGGGCTCCCCCCGGAGTCCGGGTCCGTACGGGCAGTGACGTGCAAACCCCATGCTAGAGTGGCCCAAACCAATTTCCGCGCGGGCATGGACCGAGACAGCGTACTGCCTCCTAACGCCTTGCGCCCACTGACAACGGGCGCCCTCCTGGCCCCGTCCGCAATGGCGGCGGGGCTTGTCCTCGCGGCCCTGGTCCCCGCTTCCGCGCTGGCGCTTGGCGTCGGCAGCCCGCTGACCCATTCCTCGCTCGGCCAGCCGCTGAACCTGCTGTTCCCGCTGCGCCTGACGGCGGACGAGACGCTGGGCCCTGACTGCGTGCGGGCCGAGGTGCTGGCCGGCGAGGCCCGGGTACCGCAGGGCCTGCTGCAGTTCCGCCTGGAGAGCGACTCGCAGGGGCGCGTGCGCGGCGTGCGGCTGTTCAGCACGGTGCAGATCGACGAGCCCATCGTCACGGTCAACCTGAGCCTGGGCTGCCCGCCGCGGCTGACGCGGCAGTACACGGCCTTCGTCGATCCGCCCGATGCGCGGCCGCTGATGGCGGCGCCGGTGAACGTCGACGCAGTGCCGCCGGCCGCGGCGGACACCGGCATCGTTGCGGCGGCGCCTGCCGCGCAGCCACGAGTCTCGGCGCCGGAGCGGGTTTCGGCTTGGGCCGCGGCTTGGGTCT
>NZ_LYVQ01000215.1 GCF_001984095.1 Pelomonas sp. KK5 | reverse complement strand
GTCCACGGCCGCATCCCGGCCGGTGCCGCGGCGGCGCAGCAGGGCCACCTCCATCGCCGGCAGCGGCGGCAGGCCCTGCCGCTCGCCCAGGATCTGCAGGCCCGGCGGAACGCAGCAGCGCGTGAGCGCCGCCACCGCCAGCCCGCTGTCCACCGCCGCCAGCTGCCCGGCCATGCTGGCGCTGTCGTAGACCACCCGGTAGGAGCGGCCCGCGGTTCGCAGGGCCTCCAGCGCGCCGCTGCGCGCCTGGCTGCCGGCCTCGTAGGCGGCCACCGGCAGCGGGTCCCGCCGCCAGGCCTCGTGCGCCGGCGCGCCGACCCACACCAGCGGCTCGAGGAACAGCAGGGTGCCGCGCGAGGCCCGGTCGCGCGAGACCAGGGCCAGGTCCAGTTCGCCGCGGCCGATGCGCGGGATCAGCGCCGTCGACTGCTCGCAGACCAGCTCGATCTCGACACCGCCGTGCCTGCCGGCGAACTGGCGCAGCACCGGCGTCAGGTAGCTGGCGGCATAGTCGTCCGGCACGCCCATGCGGACGCGGCCGGCCAGGGGGCGGTCCTGCAGCGCGCGCAGCGCCTCGGCCTGCAGCTCCAGCATCTTGCGGGCGTAGCCCAGCAGTTCCTGCCCCGCCGGCGTGAGCGACAGATGGCGCGGCCCGCGCCGCAGCACCGGCCGGCCCAGCGCTTCCTCAAGCTTCTGCAACTGGCTGCTGACCGCCGATTGCGAGCGGTGCACCAGCGGGGCCGCGGCCGAGAGCGAGCCGGCGTCCACCACCGCGGCAAAGGCGCGCAGCCAGTCGATCTGCAGGTCGCGCGGCGCGGGGTTGTCCTTCATCGTGGCCTCCATGATCCTGTAAATCGAATGATATCGATGCGAACTATCCGCTTTACCGGACGCTCGCGGGTGGCCAGCATGCCGGCATGGATGACCATGCAAGTTCTCGAGGCCGCGATGCTGCCGGCGGCCAGCGGCTGATGATCGGCGGCGGCCTGTTGCTGGCCACGCTGGGCGTGTTCCTGCAGCAGGCGGGGCAGCCGCCGCTGGCGGCGGTCTGGTTCCGCTGCGTGTTCGGCGCGCTGGCCCTGCTGGCCTGGGGCGCCTGGAGCGGAGGTCTGGGGCGCCTGCGGCTGGCACCGCGGGCGCTGTTCGCGGCGCTGGCGGCGGGGCTGCTGGTGGTCCTCAACTGGACGCTGTTCTTCGCTGCCATCGAGCGCTGCTCGATCGGCGTGGCGACGGTGGTGTTCCATGTGCAGCCGCTGTGGGTGATGGGCCTGGCGGCCCTGCTGCTGGGCGAGCCGGTGTCGCGCCGGCAGGTCGCGGCGGCCGCGGTGGCGCTCGTCGGCCTGGCGCTGGCCTCGGGCCTGGCCGGCGGCATGCCGCACGGGGAGGGCTATCTGCTCGGCCTGCTGCTCTGCCTGGGCGGGTCGCTGAGCTACGCGGGCGTGACGCTGATCGCGCATGCGATGCCGGGCCTGAACTCCTTCGCGCTGGCCTGGTGGCAGTGCGTCACCGGCGCGCTGGTGCTGGCCTGGTGGCCGTGGAACCACGGGCTGCCGGCCTTCGGCCCGGCCTGGGGCTGGCTGGCCGGGCTGGGCGTGCTGCACACGGGCCTGGCGTACGTGCTGCTGTACGCGGGCATGGCCAGGCTGCCGGCCGGCCGGGTGGCGGTGCTGCAGTTCGTCTATCCGGCCGGTGCGGTGCTGGTGGACTGGCTCGTGTACGGCCACGCGCTCGACGCCTTGCAACTGCTCGGCCTCGCGCTGATGGGCGCGGCGCTGCTGAGCCTGAAGCGCCAGCATGGATAATGCGCGCCGTGAAGCAAGCCAGACCGCCGCTGGCCCGATCTCGGAAACGAGGGGCTGGAGGAAGGTCCGGACTGCATAGAGCGGCGTAGCAGCTAACGGCTGTCCGGCGAAAGCCGAGGATCAGAGCAACAGAGACGAGTCGGTCAAACGTGCGGGGCGCGAGCCCTGCGGGAGCGCAGGCGCAGCCTGCGTGGCCGGGTGCAACGGGCAATCTCTACGCGCAGCAACACCAAGTAGGCCAGTATCGAGGCGGCTCGCTGAGCTGGCGGGTAGGTGGCACCGAGCCGGGCAGCGATGCCCGGCCCAGAGGAATGGCGGTCACAGGACCGGGCCCGCAAGGGTCAGGTCTTGCACAGAATCCGGCCTATCGGCTTGCTTCACTTCTTATTCGTTCAAGGCAGCATGATGACGAGCACTTCCTGTCCCCTTTGCGCCGAGACCGGCGGCGTGCTCGTCGCGCAGGGCCCGCGCTGGCGCGTGATCCGCGCCACCGAGGACGCGAACTTCCCGGCCTTCTACCGGCTCGTCTGGACCGCGCACGTGGCCGAGTTCAGCGATCTCGATGCCGACGGCCGCCGCGAGTGCATGGAGGCGGTCGCCTGCATCGAGCAGGCGCTGCGCGAGGCGCTGGCGCCGACCAAGGTCAACCTCGCCGCGCTGGGCAATGTCGTGCCCCATCTGCACTGGCACGTGATCGCCCGCTTCGACTGGGACAGCCATTTCCCCGCGCCCGTCTGGGCTGCGCCGCGGCGCGAGGTGCCGGGCGGGGCCGAGGCACGCCTGGCCCTGCCGCTGGCCGCGCTCGATGCGCGCGTGGCCGCCGCCGTGTCAGCGTTCCTCCAGCAGCGCGACGCGTGAGGCGGGCGCCGGGCCGGCGTCGAGCGCCGCATCCCGCTCCGAGCGGAAGCTGATCAGGAAGCTGAACTGCTGCGGCTGGCTCGCACTGGCGGCATCCATGCAGTCGAGCGAGCGCACCGCGCGGCGCACGGCCTCGCGGTACTCGCGCGTGCCGTCGGTGGCCTTCACCTCGTCGAGCTGGCTGCCGCTGAGCTGGAAGTTCACGCGCAGGGTGGCGCTGCGGTCCTCGCGATAGGCCGTGTAGGCCAGCGAGTCCTGCAGCGCATTCGCCACGCCGGGGCAGACGCGACTCACGTCATGCCGCACGGCGCGACCGCTGATCTCCACGCGGCGCAGGTCCTGGGTGGCTTGCTGCTGCGCCGGGGCGGCCGCGCTCAGCGCGGCAAGGGACAGGGCGACCAGCAGGCAGGTGCTTGTGTTCATATCCGACTCCTTGGGGTGATGCCGATCAGAGCGGGTGTGTCTGACCTGGCTTCAGGTTAGGCAGCGCGCCGCCCCGGTCCAAGGACGAGCCGACCGAACGCTGCTTGTGTCGGATGAACGCCCGCTTTCGCGTGCCGAACGGCGCCGGCGGCGACGAAATGGGCGGATGGCGCTTGAATTCGGCGTTAGGCGCCGCGCCGCATGCGCGCTGCTACTGTGCGTCGTAGCGCCGCAGGATCTCGTCGAGGCTGCCGTCGCGGATCATCGAGTCGTTGGCGCGGTTGAAGCGGTCGACGAATTCCTGCGAGGTGGACTTGCGGCTGAAGGCCGTCGCGGCCGGGCTGTGGCGCACCACGATGCCGCTGTTGACGATGCGGTCCTTCAGGCCCAGCTGCGCCAGTTCGGTGCGCGCGGTCATCTCGTCGGCGATCAGCCCGTCGATGCGGCCGGCGGCCAGCATCTGCCAGAGGTTGCGCCGCGTGGACACCTGGCGCACGCCGGCGGCGAAGGCGGGGTCGCTCATCAGCTCGTCGTAGTCCTCGCCGTAGCGCACGCCGATCTGCGCGCCCAGGCGGAAGCCGCTTCCGTGCAGCTGCTGCAGGCGCGTGAAGCGGCGCGCCTTCCAGGCCTCAAGGCGCACCCACAGCAGGTTGCGCGACTGCGGGCCCGGCACCGCGAACCAGGCATAGCGTTCCCGGTCGGCGGTGCGCAGCGCGCCGGTGACGATGTCCAGCCGCCCGGCCTCCAGCTCGGTCAGCGCCCGGGCCCAGGGCATCTCCACCAGCTCGACCGCGCAGTCCATGCGGCGCAGCGCCTCGCGCACCTGGTCCACGTGCACGCCCACGATGCTGCCATCCGGCGCGCGCATGCTGAAGGGCGGGTCGTCGTTCCAGCGCATCGTCTTCACGCATCCGCCGGCGGCGGCCGCGCCGGTGAAGGCGAGCGCAGTCAGCAGAAGTAAGCAGTTACGCCAGCGCATGGTTCCAATTGTGGCGCTGGCGCGAGGGCCCTCGGCGCACTCCGCGGCTACACTGGCCGTCCCCGCTTCACTCTCCGCACACGCCCCATGGCCGGTCTCAGCGCCAGCACTCCCACTCCCACCGAAATCACCGTGCACCAGCAATCCCGCGTGCTCGAGGTGGCGTTCTCGGACGGCGCGCGCTTCCGCATCCCCTTCGAGCTGCTGCGCGTGTACAGCCCCTCGGCCGAGGTGATGGGCCACGGCCCGGGCCAGGAGGTGCTGCAGACCGGCAAGCGGGACGTCACCATCACCGGCCTGGCGCCGGTGGGGCACTATGCGATCCAACCGCAGTTTTCCGACGGGCACGACAGCGGCCTCTACACCTGGGACTACCTGTACGGCCTGGGCAAGCGGGAAGCCGAGCTGTGGCTGCAGTACGAGATGAAGCTCAAGGCCGCCGGCGCCAGCCGCGATGCCCCGATGCCCGCCAAGGGCGGCCACGCCTGCGGCAACCATTGAGAAAATACCCATCATGAGCAGCACCCACTTCGGCTTCGAGACCGTCGACGAACAGGAGAAGGCTGGCCGCGTGCGCGGCGTCTTCGATTCGGTGGCCTCGAAGTACGACGTCATGAACGACCTGATGTCGATGGGCATGCACCGCGCCTGGAAGGCCTATACGGTGGCCGTGGCCAACCTGAAGGCCGGCGACCGGGTGCTCGACATCGCCGGCGGCACGGGCGACCTCTCGCGCGCGTTCGCGAAGAAGGTCGGCGCCACCGGCATGGTGGTGCACACCGACATCAACGAGGCCATGCTGCGCCAGGGCCGCAACCGGCTCATCGACGAAGGCCTGGTGCTGCCCACCAGCCTGTGCGACGCCGAGAAGCTGCCCTTCAAGCCGGCCAGCTTCGATCTCGTCAGCGTGGCCTTCGGCCTGCGCAACATGACCCACAAGGACCAGGCGCTGGCCGAGATGTGCCGCGTGCTCAAGCCGGGCGGCCGGCTGCTGGTGCTGGAGTTCTCCAAGGTGGCGGAGCCGCTGCGCAAGCCCTACGACTGGTACTCCTTCAAGGTGCTGCCGCGCCTGGGCCAGATGATTGCCGGCGATGCCGAGAGCTACCGCTACCTGGCCGAGTCCATCCGCATGCATCCGGGCCAGCAGGAACTCAAGGCGATGATGAAGACGGCCGGCTTCGGCCACGTGGACGTGCACAACCTGAGCGCGGGTGTGGTGGCCTTGCACGCCGGCATTAAGTGCTGATGACAAGAGCCGTGCGCTGAGCGTTCGGCGTTTACCCGTCCCCCCGATCGCGGGGAGGCCGGGAACCTTCGTGCGCGGCCCGGGTCTGTGCTTCATGTTGCGTTGCGGAAACGATCTGTGAGCAAGCGATGCGAAGGGGCCCGGATGGCCCCATTCCATCGCTGGTTCTCCGGGTAATCCGCAGCCTGCAAGGGGCGCTGTGTCTCATTTTCATGGGATTGAAAAGCTACACTCGACCGGCTCTGAGAGGGCGGTCTTGTCGTGGTGCAGCATCGTCTGAAATGCGGCCCGCAAGCGCCGGGCGGAACACGAGAAAGTGGAGTTATGAATCTGAGCACGAAGGGTCGCACGCTGCAGCGCAGCGCCATCACGCTGGTGGCCCTTGCGGCCGCCGTGGCCATGCTGGCCGGCTGTGGTGACAAGAAGGGTGACCAGGCCTCGCAGACCGCGGCCAAGGTCAACAAGGAAGAGATCACCGTCCATCAGATCAACTTCGTGCTGCAGCGCCAGCAGGGCCTCAAGCCCGAGCAGGCCGAGGCCGCCAGCCGCCAGGTGCTGGAGCGCCTGATCGAGCAGGAACTGGCCGTGCAGAAGGCCCAGGACCTCAAGCTCGACCGCGATCCCCGCGTCGTCCAGCAGATCGAGGCGGCCAAGCGCGAGATCATCGCCCGCGCCTATGTGGAGAACGTCGGCAAGGCCATCACCCCGCCCTCGGCCGAAGACATCACCAAGTACTACAACGACAAGCCCAACCTTTTCAAGGATCGCCGCATCTACAGCCTGCAGGAACTGCAGATCGAGGCGCAGCCCCAGCAGGTGCAGGACATCCGCGCCAAGCTGGGCGCGGTCAAGTCGGTGCCGGAGTTCGTCGAATACCTGAAGGCCAGCGGCCTGCGCTTCAACGGCAACCAGGCCGTGCGCGCCGCCGAGCAGCTGCCGCTGAACAGCCTTGACGGCATCGCCCGCATGAAGGACGGTGATTCCGCCTTCACCCAGACGCCCACCGGCGCCACCGTGCTGTTCCTGGCCGGCTCGCGCAGCCAGCCGGTCGACGAGGCGCATGCCAAGCCGGCCATCGAGGCCTTCCTGAAGAACCAGCGCGGTGGCGAACTGGTGCAGAAGGACATGAAGGCCTTGCGCGAGGCGGCGAAGATCGAATACGTCGGCAAGTTCGCCGAAGGCGCACCGGGCGCCGCGAGCGCCCCGGCCACTGCCGCCGCGCCGGCTGTTACCGCTCCGGCTTCTGCCGCCGAAGTGGCAGCACCGGCGGCCAGCGGCCTGGACAACTCCGCAATCACCAAGGGCATGGGCTTGAAATGAGGATGATGATGACGTCGACGAAGAAGAAGGCCTCTTCCCCGATCACGCGCGCCGCAGCGCTGCTGGTCGGCGCCACGCTGCTCGGCGGCGCCGCGCTTGCGCAGCAGCAGCAGGCGCCGGCGGGCTCCGCCGCGCCGCTGGCCGGCCCGACCGCCGAGTACAAGCTGGGCGCCGGCGACGTCATCCGCATCACGGTCTACCAGAACCCCGACCTGCTGCTGGAGACGCACGTCTCCGAGTCCGGCACGCTGTCCTATCCGCTGCTGGGCGTGATCCGCCTGGGCGGGCTGACCGTGGGCCAGGCCGAGAAGATGATCGGCGACGGCCTGAAGAACGGCAACTTCGTCAAGAACCCGCAGGTCACCATCCTCGTGCTGGCCGTCAAGGGCAACCAGGCCAGCGTGCTGGGCCAGGTCAACCGCCCGGGCCGCTACCCGATCGAGACCGCCGACATGCACCTGACCGACCTGCTGGCCAACGCCGGTGGCGTCGTCACCCAGACCGGCGCCGACACGATGGTGCTGACCGGCACCCGCAACGGCCAGCCCTACCGCGTCGAGGTGGACCTGCCCGGCATCTTCGCCGCCGGCGGCCGCGCCAACGACGTGATCATCCAGAACGGCGACGTGCTGTGGGTGGACCGCGCGCCGCTGGTCTACATCTACGGAGAAGTGCAGCGCCCCGGCCCGATGCGCCTGGAGCGCGGCATGACGCTGATGCAGGCCCTGGCCAGCGGCGGCGGCCTGACGCAGCGCGGCACCGAGAAGGGCATCCGCGTGAACCGCAAGGACGGGCAGGGCAAGGTCAACACGATCCAGCCCACCATGGACGAAGCGTTGAAGGACGGTGACGTCGTCTACGTCAAGGAAAGCCTGTTCTGAGCGAGCGGGCCCACCCGAGGAAGCCACAAGCATGACCATCACCCAATTCTTTGCCATCCTGCGCGCGCGCTGGAAGGTCGCCCTGGCGATCTTCCTGTCGATCGTCGTGCTGGTGGTCGGCATCAGCCTGGTGCTGACCAAGAAGTACACCGCCGTCGCGTCGGTCGTCATCGACGTCAAGCCCGACCCGCTGTCCGCCGTGCTCTACAACGGCGCCAACCCGGGCCTGCTGCAGACGCAGATCGACATCATCCAGAGTGACCGGGTGGCCTTCCGCGTGGTGAAGAACCTGCGGTTGAACGAGAACGCGACGATCCGCTCGCAGTGGCAGGAGCAGACGAACGGCGAGGGCACGATCGAGCAGTGGCTTAGCGAGACTTTCCAGAAGAACATGGACGTCAAGCCGGGCCGCGAGTCCAACGTCATCAACATCTCGTACACCGCCCCCGATCCGCGCTTCGCCGCCGCGCTGGCCAATGCCTTCGTGCAGTCCTACATGGAGACCAGCCTGGAGCTGAAGGTCGACCCGGCCAAGCAGTATTCGAGCTTCTTCGATCAGCGTGCCAAGGAAGCCCGCGATGCACTGGAGACGGCGCAGAAGCGACTGTCCGAGTTCCAGCGCCAGAAGGGCATCATCGCCACGGATGAGCGCCTGGACGTCGAGAACACCCGGCTGAGCGAGCTCTCCAGCCAGCTGGTCATCGTGCAGGCGGTGGCCTCCGAGTCGGGCAGCCGCCAGAGCGCCGCCGCCGGTTCGGGCAGCGGCAACATGCAGGAAGTGCTGAACAACTCGCTGATCGCCGGGCTGAAGGCCGACCTGTCTCGCGGCGATGCCCGCCTGCAGGAACTTGGCGCCCGCTACGGTGACGCGCATCCGCTCGTCATCGAGGCCAAGGCCAACAACGACGAACTGCGCAAGCGCCTGGATGCCGAGACACGCAAGATCACCTCCGGCGTCGGCGTCAGCAACAGCATCAATCAGCAGCGCGTGGCCGAACTGCGCGCCTCGCTGGACGCGCAGCGCACCAAGATCCAGCAGATGAAGACGTTGCGCGACGAGTCTTCGGTGCTGGTGCGCGATGCCGAGAACGCCCAGCGCGCCTACGACATCGTGCTGCAGCGCCTGAACCAGGCCAGCCTGGAGAGCCAGGCCACGCAGAGCAACCTGTCGGTGCTGACATCGGCCGTGCCGCCCACCACCAATTCCTCGCCCAAGGTGTTCCTGAACGCCATCGTGGCCGTCTTCGTCGGCGTGCTGCTGGCGATCGGCGTGGCGCTGGCGCTTGAGTTCTTCGACCGCCGCGTCCGCAGCGCCGATGACGTGCTCAGTGCCATCGGCGTGCCGGTGCTTGGCTCGGTCCCGCAGCCCAATGCCAAGCGCCTGTTCCGCAAGGGCACGCGAGCCAGTCTGATGCAGCAGAAGCTGCTGGGGCAGTTGCCGGCCCCGACCAAAGGAGCATGATGAGTACGACCACCCAGACCGCACAGGACACCGGCATGCCTGTGCATGATCGCTCGATCGGCGACATCATCCGCGACGCGCGCAACCTCAGCGCCGCCGAGGTCGAGCAGGTGCTCGCCTACCAGCGCGAGAAGGGCGTTCGCTTCGGAGAGGCCGCCATCGCGCTGGGCCTGGCCACCAATGACGACGTGCTGGCCGCGCTGGCCCAGCAGTTCCACTATCCACTGGCGGCCGCTGACAGGCGCAATGCCAACCCCGAGCTGGTCACGCTGAACCAGCCCTTCTCGGTGCAGGCCGAGGCATTCCGCGCGATCCGCAGCCAGGTCTCCCTGCGCACCGACCCGACCCGCCAGACGCGCAGCGCGCTGGCCGTCATCAGCCCCGCCAGCGGCGATGGCAAGACCTTCTTCGCGGCCAACCTCGCGGTCTCGATCGCGCAACTGGGCGGCCGCGTGCTGCTGGTCGACGCGGACCTGCGCGGCCCGCGCCAGCACGAGGTCTTCGGCATCAACAACACCGGCGGCCTGTCCACGATCCTGTCCGGCCGCTCGGAGAACCAGGTCGTGCAGCCGGTCGAAGGCGTGCCCAACCTGTTCGTGCTGCCCGGCGGCCCCTTGCCCCCGAACCCGGCGGAGCTGGTGGAACGACCCGCCTTCGGCCTGCTGATGCGCGAGCTGTGCACGAAGTTCGACCATGTCGTCGTCGACACGCCGGCGGCAGCCTATGGCGCCGACCCCGCCGTCATCGCCTCCCGCTGCGGCGCGGCGCTGATCGTGGCGCGCAAGGACGAGTCCCGGGTGAGCGGCCTGCGCGACCTGGTGGCCAGCCTGGAGGGTGGCGGCGTCGAGATTGCCGGCGCTGTCATGAACGAATACTGATCGACGCCGTTGCGCGTGCAGTGAGCAATGGCCAATAGCAAGTCGACTTCCTCCTGGCTGCCGCAAGGCATGGATGTCCCGGCGGCACTGCTGGTGCTGCTGGGTCTGGCGGCCATGTACGGCCCGACCTACGCCAAGCTCAGCGAGACGATCTGGCGCTCCGACGAGCAGGGCCACGGCCCGATCATCCTGGCCGTCAGTCTCTGGCTGCTCTACAGCGCCTGGGACAAGCTGGTGGCGCTGCGTTCCGCCGCGCGGCCGGTGGCGGGCTTCGGCCTGCTGGTGATCGCCGGGCTGATCTATGCGGTTGGCTATTCGCAGGAGGTCTGGGTCTTCGAGGTCGGTTCGCAGATCCTCGTGCTGATGGCCCTGGCCCTGCTGTTCAAGGGTGTGCCGGCACTGCGCGTCATCTGGTTCCCGCTGTTCTTCCTGCTCTTCATGGTGCCGCTGCCGGGCTCGCTGGTGGCAGCGGTGACGGCGCCCTTGAAGTCGGCCGTGTCGGCTGTGGCCAGCACGCTGCTGTACGACATGGGCTACCCGATCGGCCGCTCCGGGGTGATGCTGACCATCGGCCCCTACCAGCTGATGGTGGCCGACGCCTGTGCCGGGCTGAACTCGATGTTCACGCTGGAAGCGCTGGGCATGCTCTACATGAACCTGATGCAGTACAAGTCGGTCGGCCGCAATGTCTTCCTCGCCCTGGCGCTGATCCCCACGGCCTTCGTCGCCAACGTCTGCCGCGTGATCATCCTGGTGCTGGTCACCTACTACTACGGGGACGAGGCCGGCCAGGGCTTCGTGCACGGCTTCGCCGGCATGGTGCTGTTCATGGTGGCGCTGATGCTGATGCTGGTCTACGACAAGATCCTGAGCCTGTTCATCAAGAGCGAGAAGAAGCGGGTGCCGGCATGACGCTCGTCCGGATGCGCGCACTGCTGGTGATGCTGTGCCTGGCCGCCTGCGCGGGCCTGGCCCAATGGATCAAGCCGCACGAACTGCTGACCGACAGGGAAGGCACGATCGACCTTGAGACCGTGTTTCCGAAGAGCTTCGGCAAATGGCGCCAGGACACCAGCATGCCCGTGTCCATCGTCGCGCCGGACGTGCAGGCCCAGCTCGACAAGATCTACGCCTCGGTGCTCAGCCGCACCTATGTGGACGACCGTGGCTACCGCATCATGCTGTCGGTGGCCTATGGCGGCGATCAGTCCGAGGCCGGCCGTGCCCACCGGCCCGACGTCTGCTATCCGGCCCAGGGCTTCCAGATCCAGAGCGGCGCCGATTCCAGCGTTGCACTGCCGCCTGGGCCGCTGCCGGTGCGGCACCTGGTGGCCACGCTGGCCGAACGGGTCGAGCCGATCACCTTCTGGGTGGCTGTGGGCCGCTATGTGGCGCTGACCGGCCAGGAGCAGAAGATCGCGCAGCTGCGCTACGGGCTGAAGGGCGTCGTCGCCGACGGCATGCTGGTGCGTGTCTCCAGCATCGACCGCGACACCGCCGGCGCCTTTGCCGTGCAGACCCGCTTTATCGAGGACATGGCCGCTGCCTTCGACCCCAAGCCGGCCGCCCGCGTCTTCGGTACCGAAACCATTGGAAGGAAGTAGCTTGTCGTCCACCACCGAAGCGCCCGGCAGGAAGGTCGCGCTGATCACCGGCGTCACCGGCCAGGATGGCGCCTACCTCGCCGAACTGCTGCTCAACAAGGGCTACGAGGTCCATGGCATCAAGCGCCGCTCGTCCCTGTTCAATACT
>NZ_LYVQ01000214.1 GCF_001984095.1 Pelomonas sp. KK5 | reverse complement strand
GACCAAGGGCGACGCCCTGGCCGCCGGCGCCAAGCCTGCCGCCGTTGCCGCCCCGGTCGCCGCGCCGGTGAACCCGGCCGTGGCCAAGCCGCTGCCTTCCGTCGCTGCTCCCGCGGCCGTGAACCTGGGCGACCGCCCCGAACAGCGCGTGCCGATGTCGCGCCTGCGCGCCCGCATCGCCGAGCGCCTGGTCCAGTCGCAATCGACCAACGCCATCCTGACCACGTTCAACGAAGTGAACATGGCCCCGGTGATGGAGATGCGCAAGAAGTTCCAGGAGAAGTTCGAGAAGGAACACGGCGTGAAGCTGGGCTTCATGAGCTTCTTCGTCAAGGCCGCCGTGGCCGCGCTGAAGAAGTACCCGGTGCTGAACGCCTCGGTGGACGGCAACGACATCGTCTACCACGGCTACTTCGACATCGGCATCGCCGTCGGCTCGCCGCGCGGCCTGGTCGTGCCCGTGATCCGCAACGCGGACCAGATGACCTTCGCCGACATCGAGAAGAAGATCGCCGAGTTCGGCCAGAAGGCCAAGGACGGCAAGCTGTCCATCGACGACCTGACCGGCGGCACCTTCTCGATCTCCAACGGCGGCACCTTCGGCTCGATGCTGTCCACGCCGATCATCAACCCGCCGCAGTCGGCGATCCTGGGCGTGCACGCCACCAAGGACCGCGCGGTGGTGGAGAACGGCCAGATCGTCGTCCGCCCGATGAACTACCTGGCGATGTCCTACGACCACCGCATCATCGACGGCCGAGAAGCCGTGCTGGGCCTGGTGGCGATGAAGGATGCGCTGGAAGACCCGGCTCGCCTGCTGTTCGACATCTAAGCGGGACGACTGACTGATGAGCACCAAGAACTTTGACGTCGTCGTGATCGGCGGCGGCCCCGGCGGCTACATCGCCGCCATCCGCGCCGCGCAGCTCGGCTTCAACACCGCCTGCATCGACGAGTGGAAGAACGAGAAGGGCGGCCCCGCGCCCGGCGGCACCTGCACCAACGTCGGCTGCATCCCGTCGAAGGCGCTGCTGCAGTCCAGCGAGCACTTCGAGCACGCCAGCCTGCACTTCGCCGACCACGGCATCTCCACCGGTGAGGTGAAGATCGACGTGGCCAAGATGCTGGGCCGCAAGGACACCGTCGTGAAGCAGAACAACGACGGCATCCTCTACCTGTTCAAGAAGAACAAGGTGACGTTCTTCCATGGCCGCGGCTCGTTCGTCGCCGCCAAGGACGGTGTGTACGAGCTGAAGGCCGGCGAGGAAAGCATCACCGCCACCCACGTGATCGTCGCCACCGGCTCCAACGCCCGCCAGCTGCCCGGCGCTCCGTTCGACGAGGAGACCATCCTGTCGAACGACGGCGCGCTGCGCATCCCGTCCGTGCCGAAGAAGCTGGGCGTGATCGGCTCCGGCGTCATCGGCCTGGAACTGGGCTCGGTGTGGCGCCGCCTGGGTTCCGAAGTGACCGTGCTGGAAGCGATGCCGGCCTTCCTGCCGACCGTGGACGAATCGGTTGCCAAGGAAGCCGCCAAGCTGTTCAAGAAGCAGGGCCTGAAGATCGAGCTGGGCGTGAAGATCGCCTCGGTCACCAAGGCCGATGGCGGCGTCACCGTCGCCTACACCGATGCCAAGGGCGCCGAGCAGACGCTGGCCGTCGACAAGCTGATCGTCTCGATCGGCCGCACCGCCAACACGATCGGCCTGAACCCCGAGGCCGTGGGCCTGGCGCTGGACGAGCGTGGCATGGTCACCGTCGACCACGACTGCAAGACCAACCTGCCGAACGTCTGGGCGATCGGCGACGTGGTCCGCGGCCCGATGCTGGCGCACAAGGCCGAAGAGGAAGGCGTGGCTGTTGCAGAACGCATCGCCGGCCAGCACGGCCATGTGGACTTCGACATCATCCCGTCGGTGATCTACACCAGCCCCGAGATCGCGCAGGTCGGCAAGACCGAGCAGCAGCTGAAGGCCGAAGGCCGCGCCTACAAGGCCGGCCAGTTCCCCTTCCTGGCCAACGGCCGGGCACGCGCGCTGGGCGACACCTCGGGCTTCGTCAAGTTCCTGGCCGACGCCACGACGGACGAGATCCTGGGCGTGCACATCATCGGCCCGATGGCCTCGGAGCTGATCTCCGAAGCCACCGTCGCGATGGCCTTCAAGGCCTCAGCCGAAGACATCGCGCGCATCTGCCACGCGCACCCGAGCCTGAGCGAATCGACGAAGGAAGCCGCGCTGGCGATCGACAAGCGCACGCTGAACTTCTAAGTTAGCCCTCCGGCGTAGAAAGAAGGAAAGGGGCGGCCACAAGTCGCCCCTTTTTTCCATCGAGATCCATGATCATTTCCGTCACCGAGCTGTACGAGCAGACCCTGAAAGAGCGCGGCTACACCGCCGACCCCGCGCAGCTCCGCGCGGTGGCGGCGCTGCAGCGCTGCCAGGACGAATGGGCCGCCTACAAGGCCCGCCGCTCCAACGCGGTGACCAAGCTGCTGGTGCGCCCGCCGCTGCCGCGCGGCGTCTACATGTATGGCGGCGTGGGCCGCGGCAAGAGCTTCCTGATGGACTGCTTCTTCCAGGCCGTGCCGCTGACGCGCAAGACGCGGCTGCACTTCCACGAGTTCATGCGTGAGGTGCACCGCGAGCTGCAGGAGCTGAAGGGCATCGCCGACCCGCTGGAGGAACTCGGCAAGCGCATCGCCAAGCGCTTCCGGCTGATCTGCTTCGACGAGTTCCACGTGGCCGACGTGACCGACGCGATGATCCTGCACCGGCTGCTGGACTCGATGTTCAAGCACCGGGTCTCGATCGTCACGACGTCCAACTTCAAGCCCGACGATCTGTACCCGAACGGCCTGCACCGCGACCGCATCCTGCCCGCGATCGACCTGCTCAACGAGAAGCTCGAGGTCATCAACGTGGACAACGGCTTCGACTACCGGCGCCGCACGCTGGAGCATGTGGACCTCTACCACTCGCCGCTCGATGAAAAGGCGGAGGCCGCGCTGACGCAGACCTTCGAGTCTCTCGCCGAGGCCAAGGAGGAAGATCCGCTGCTGCACATCGAGCACCGCGAGCTGCATGCCAGGCGCAAGGCCGGCGGCGTGGTCTGGTTCGACTTCCAGACCCTCTGCGGCGGGCCACGCTCGCAGAACGACTACCTGGAACTGGCCAGCCGCTTCCACACGCTGATCCTCTCGGGCGTGCCCGAGATGCCGCCGCGCCTGGCCAGTGAGGCGCGCCGCTTCACCTGGCTGGTGGACGTGCTCTACGACCGCCGCGTCAAGCTGATCATCTCGGCCGCGGTGCCGCCGGAGCAGCTGTACACCGAAGGGCCGCTGGCGCACGAGTTCCCGCGCACGGTCTCGCGGTTGCAGGAGATGCAGTCGTCCGAGTACCTGTCGCTGGAGCGGCGCGAGGTCGATACTTCGCTGACATGATCGATGCGTTCATGAAGCTCCTTGTTCCGACCCTGTTGCTGCTGATGTTGTTCAACGCCTTGGAGGCGCATGCCGCCGCCGACGAGCGCGGCGAACTGCTGCGTCAGCGCCGGGCAGTCGAGTCGCGCTACCAGGCCGAAAGCCAGGCCTGCCAGCAGCGTTTTCTCGTCAACGACTGCGTGCAGACGGCGCGGCTGGAGCGCAATGCCGCGCTGAGGCCGCTGGATCAGCGTCTTCAGCAGCTCGATGTGCAGGAGCGCCAGCAACGCGCCAGGGAACACGACCAGCGCGTCGCCGATCGCCAGCGCGAGTTCGCCGCCGAGGAAGGGCGCCGCCGCACCGAAGCGCTGCGCCAACCGCCTTCTGCTGCTGACGGCAGGCCGGCCGAGACCCTGCCGGCCCGCTCGCTGCCTGTCGACCCGGAGATCCATGCCCGCGCGATCACGCGCCAGGCCGACGATGCCGCCGCAGCCGCGGCGCGCGAACGCGAGCAGGCCAGCCGCCGCCAGCGCTTGGTGCTGCAGCATCAACAGGATGCGCAGCGCCGCCAGGCGGAGCGCGAGGCGAAGCAGCAGTCGAGCGGCCGCCCGCCGGCCAAGCCCTTGCCGCTTCCGAGCGCGGCCGAGATCGCGGCCACGGCCGCATCCGCAGCCAGCCGCTGATCAGGCCAGCGCTTCGACGCGGACGATCGCCAGCGACAGGTTGTCGCCGCTGCCGCTGGCCCGCTCGCGCGCCTTGCTCAGCAGCAGCTCGGCCGCCTCGCGCGGCGAGACGCTCTCCAGCACCGAACCCAGCTCGCGGGCGTTGAAGTAGTGCCAGAGCCCGTCGCTGCAGCACATCAGCGTGTCGCCCACCTGCAGCGCCTCGATCAGCGCGGTGCTGACGGTGGGCTCCTGCACCGTGCCCAGGCAGCCGGTGAGCAGGTTGCCCTGCGGATGGACGGCGGCCTCGGTCTCGGTGATCTGGCCCTCGTCGACAAGGCGCTGCACATAGGAGTGGTCCAGCGTGCGGCGCAGTTGCCGCGAGCCGCGGAAGTGGTGGATGCGCGAGTCGCCCGAGTGAATCCAGTGGCAGCTGCGGTCCGGCAGGATCAGGAAGGCGGCCAGCGTGCTGTGCGGCTCCTCTTCGGCGGAGAGGGCGGTCAGCTTGATCATCAGGTGGGCCTCGGAGACGATCTGGGCCATCAGGTCGACGGCGCTCTCGGTCTCCGGGGAGAAGCGCTCGAACAGCTGGCGCGCGGTCAGCACCACCTGGTCCGCCGCCTTGCGGCCGCCGCTCTTGCCGCCCATGCCGTCGGCCACGACGGCCAGCACGCAGCCGGGCACCACCGGGTGGACGAGCACCTCGACCTGGTCCTGCTGGTAGGCGCGGTCACCGCGGTGGATGCCGGTGGCGGCGCTGAGGCGAAAGCCTGGGGAGCTGCGGGTCATGGGCTAACTATAATTTGAGACGGAAGCCGGCACGCCCGGCAAACACCTGATCCCCACTTCCCCTTGACCGAACCAACTCCCAGCGATCTGGAGCAGTGGGTGGCTGCAGCCTTCGACGAGGGCGGGCCGCTGGCGCGCTTCGACACCGGCTACAAGCCGCGCGAGCCGCAGCTGCAGATGACGCAGGCCGTGGCCCGTGCGATCGCCCGCCGCGAGAGCCTGGTCGTCGAAGCCGGTACCGGCGTGGGCAAGACCTATGCCTACCTCGTGCCCGCCCTGCTGGCCGGCCAGCGCGCGCTGATCAGCACCGCCACCAAGAGCCTGCAGGACCAGCTCTTCCTGCGCGACCTGCCGCGCCTGGCCGAGGCCCTGCAGGTGCCCTTGCGCATTGCGCTGCTGAAGGGGCGCGGCAGCTACCTCTGCATCCACCGCATGAAGATGGCCCGCCATTCGGCCGAGCTGCCGGACCGGCGCGCGGTGGCGGCGCTGGCGCGCATCGAGCTCTGGGCGCAGCAGACGGTCAGCGGCGACTTCGCCGAGATCGACGGCCTGGACGAGCGTTCGCCGGTGATCCCGATCGTCAGCTCCAACCGCGACAACTGCCTGGGCACCGAATGCCCCGAGTACCAGCGCTGCCACGTCGTCAAGGCGCGGCGCGAGGCGATGGAGGCCGACATCGTCGTCGTCAACCATCACCTGTTCTTCGCCGACATGACGCTGCGCGAGAGCGGCGTGGCCGAGATCCTGCCGAGCGTCGAACTGGCCGTGTTCGACGAGGCGCACCAGTTGGCGGAGGCCGGCGTGCAGTTCCTCGGCACGCTGCTGGGCACCTCCCAGCTGATCGACTTCGGCCGTGACGTGCTGGGCCTGGGCCTGGCGCAGGCGCGTGGCCTGCAGGACTGGCAGGCGCTGCAGTCGCGCCTCGAACTGGCCGCGCGCGAGCTGCGCCTGGCCTGCGCGGGTTCGCAGCGCGAGGTGCGTGGCATCTCCAAGCTGGCCTGGAAGGAGCGGGCCGGCCAGCCGGAGCTGGCCGCCGCGCTGGCCGAGGTGGATGGCGCGACCGCCCAGGCGATCGAGCTGCTGTCCACGGTGATGGAGACCTCGCCGGACTTCGCCCGCCTGCACGAGCGCGCCGTCGAGCTGCACCGCCTGGTGGCCTTGTTCGCCCGCGAGCCGGAGGCCGCCGACGTGCGCTGGATCGACCTGAGCCCGCACCAGGCGCGACTGGTCGAGTCGCCGCTGGACATCCGCGAGGCGATGCAGGAGCAACTGGCCCGCGCGCCCAAGGCCTGGATCTTCACCTCGGCCACGCTGGGCGAGGACGAGCGCCTGAGCTGGTTCACCGAGCCGGCGGGCCTGGACGACGCGACCGTGCTGCGCGTCGGCAGCCCGTTCGACTACGAGGGCCATGCGCGGCTCTACATCCCGCGCGCCTTCCCCAAGCCCGCGGAAGCCGAGCATCCGCTGGAGGTGGGCGCACTGGCCGGCCGCTGCGCCCGGGCCCTGGGTGGCCGCACCTTCGTGCTGACGACGACGCTGCGCGCGCTGCAATCGATCTCCGACCAGCTGCGGGCCGAGTTCGAGTACCACGGCGATTCGATCGTCGTGCTGCAGCAGGGCACGGCGCCCAAGCGCGCGCTGCTGCAGCGCTTCCTGGACGAGCCGCGGGCGGTGCTGGTCGGCTCGGCCAGCTTCTGGGAAGGCATCGATGTGCCGGGCGACACGCTGCAGTGCGTGCTGATCGACAAGCTGCCCTTCCCGCCGCCGGGCGACCCATTGGTCGAGGCGCGCGTGCAGCGCCTGGAGGCCGCCGGCCGCAATGCCTTCAGCGAATACTTCATCGCCGAGACGGCGATCGCGTTGAAGCAGGGCGGCGGGCGCCTGATCCGCACCGAGCGCGACAAGGGCCTGCTGGTCGTCTGCGACCCGCGCATGGCCACGATGAACTATGGCCGCCGACTGCGCGGCGCACTGCCGCCGATGACGCGGCTGGAGACCGAGGACGAGGCGCTGGACTGGCTGGAGGCGCTGGCCGCCGAGCGGGCGTAACGCCCTCCTTCAGCTCACCAGAGCTTCCACCAGGCCTTCTTCTCCTGCGGGCTGACGACGTAGACGCTTTGGGGGAAGTTCAGCTTCAGCACGCGCTGGGCGTCGTCGCGCAGCTGGGTCAGGCCCAGCTTGTCGTAGCTCTGAACCATCAGCTGCAGCGCTTCCTCGGCGGCCGGGGCCTTGGGGAAGTCGGCCAGGGCGCGCTGGGCGCGGTTGGCGGCGGCGATGAAGGCGTTGCGGTTGTAGTAGTAGCGGGCCACATGCACCTCGTAGGTGGCCAGCGTGTTGGTGATGTAGTCCACCCGCGTGCGCGCGTCGTCGGCGTACTGCGAGTCGGGGAACTGCTCGATCAGCTGGTTGAAGGACAGCATCGCGTCGCGGGCGGCCTGCTGGTCGCGCTCGGAGATGTCCTGGCCGGCCAGGCGGCCGAACAGGCCCAGGTCCTCGTTGAAGTTGACGATGCCCTTCATGTAGAGGGCGTAGTCCATCGCCGGGCTGGACGGGTTCAGCTTGATGAAGCGGTCCAGCGCGGTCAGCGCGGCGGCGCGCTCGTTGGCCTTGTAGTTGGCCCAGACCAGGTCGAGCTGCGCCTGCTGCGCCATCAGCGTGCCGGCGGCGCGGCCTTCGACGCGTTCCAGCGACTTGATCGCGCGGTCGTAGGCGCCGGCGGACAGGTCTTCCTTGGCCTCTGCGTACAATTTGTCGAGGCTGGCCTGGGAGTTCGGGTCGTCCTTCGGGGTCGAGGAACAGGCCGCCAGGGCCAGGAGGCCCGCCAGGGCCACAACACGAGCCGCTGCGCGCTCCGCGCTTTTATTGATCATGATCCCAAACGGACAGTCCAGGCGACTGCCCCTGCTGAATACGGAGCGCCGATTATATGGACCAGCCCATCAACGACTGGACCGACAACGAGAGTGAAGAGTCGGCCGCGGAAATCCGCGAGGCCGATGTGGACGCCGCCGGCCATGGCTCGCGGCTGGATCGCTGGCTGGTGCAGCTGGCGCCGGAGTTCTCGCGCAACCATCTGCAAAGTCTTGTGGAGCGCGGCTGCGTCAGCATCGACGGCGCGCCCTGCGCCAAGGACGCCCGCAAGCTGAAGGCCGGCGAGCGGGTGCGCATCGAGCTGCTGCCCACCGAGGAGAGCCGCGCCTTCCGCGCCGAGGCGATGGACCTGCCCATCGTGTTCGAGGACGAGCACCTGCTGGTGCTGGACAAGGCGCCGGGCATGGTGGTGCACCCGGCGGCGGGCAACTGGTCGGGCACGGTGATGAACGGCCTGCTGGCCCACCACGCGCTGGCGGCCACGCTGCCGCGTGGCGGCATCGTGCACCGGCTGGACAAGGACACCAGCGGGGTGATGGTCGTCGGCAAGACGCTGCCGGCGGTGACCGCGCTGGTGCGCATGATCGCGGCGCGCGAGGTGCACCGCGAGTACGTGGCGCTGGCCTGGGGTCGGGTGGACGAGGAGGTCGTCGTCGACGCGCCGCTGCGCCGCGACCCGGTCTCGCGGGTCAAGATGGCCGTGCTGCACCACGGCAAGCCCTCGCGCACCGACGTCTACCTGCTCGACGAGGCCGAGGTCGAAGGCCGCCCGGTTAGTGCCGTGCACTGCGTGCTGCACAGCGGCCGCACGCACCAGATCCGCGTGCACCTGGCCCACATCGGCCATCCGCTGGTGGCCGATGCGATGTACGGCGGGGCGCCGGCGCTGGGCCTGGCGCGGCAGGCGCTGCATGCGGCGAGGCTCTCCTTTGCCCATCCGATCACCGGCGAAGCGCTGCAATTCGATGCGCCCTTGCCACAGGATCTGGCCCTGGCATGGACCAGTCTCGGGCTGGATGCGCCCGAGCTGCCGCAACGGCCGGCGTGAAGCGCATACAATACGGCCCAGCCAGATGCGGTGAGCAGCATGCATCGGCAGCGAAGTGCGAAGCCAGAGCCTTGATCCGGAGTGGGTCATCCTCGCCAAGCCGCACTGACCCCTTGACCAGTTGAACCCCTGACGCCGCGGGCGACGTTCCATCTTTTGGGAACCCCGCAGGCCGACGGCCCCTGGACCCAACCCGCGACGTTTCGGGCATGACGACGAAAGTCAATGAACACACAGGATGCGAAGCGCGTCCTTGAGACCGCGCTGATTTGCGCCCAGCAGCCCTTGACCCTGCGCGAGATGCGCAGCCTGTTCGCCGACGAGGTCGGCCCGGACACGCTGCGCGCCGTGCTGGACGAGCTGAGCCGCGATTGGGAAGGGCGCGGCGTCGAGCTGGTGGCGGTGTCCAGCGGCTGGCGCTTCCAGAGCCGGCCCGAGCTGCGCGAGTACCTCGACCGGCTGAATCCCGAGAAGCCGCGCCGCTATTCGCGCGCCGTCCTCGAGACCCTGGCCATCATTGCCTACCGCCAGCCGGTCACCCGCGGCGACATCGAGGAGATCCGCGGCGTCGTCGTCTCCTCGGAGATCGTCAAGCAGCTCGAGGAGCGCAACTGGATCGAGGTGATCGGCCACCGGGAAGCCCCCGGCCGGCCGGCGCTCTACGCCACCACCCGCGAGTTCCTGGACGACCTAGGCCTGGCCAGCCTGGAGCAGCTGCCGGCGCTGGAAGTCGGTGCCGCGCCCAGCCAGGAGCTGGCCGATGCCGCCGGCCTGCAGGGCCTGCTGCTGGAACCCGAAACCCCCGCCGAATCTCCTTCATCCGAATCACCATCCCCCGCGCCTGTCGAGACGAGCGACGCAGGCGTTACCGCTCCAGCCGAGCCGCTGGACTCCCAGCCTGAAGACGCCTCCGAACCGGGGCAAGACCACGCATGACCGCATCCAACGACACCGAATCGATCCAGCCGGACGAACTGCCCAGCGCCGAAGCCACCGCTGCACCCAAGCGCAAGCGCGCGCCGGCCAAGCCCAAGGCCGAGGCCGAGGCGGCTGCCGCACCCGCCGAGGGTGGCGAGGCCACGCCGGCTCCGGTGAAGACCCGAGCGCCGCGCAAGACGGCGGCCGCGGCGGCGGCTGTGGAGGCCGCACCGGTGGCCGAGGCTGCAGCGCCGGTCGAAGCCGCAGCGCAGGAGCCGGCACCCAAGCGCCGCGCGCCGCGCAAGCCCAAGGCGGTCGAGGCAGCTGCGGTGGAGGCACCGGTCGCCGAGGCGCCTGCCATCGAGGCGGCTCCGCAGACCGCGCCCTTGTTCTCGCTGGCGCCCGAGGCGCCTGTGGTCGAGGCGAGCCCGGCCGAAGCGGTAGCCGAGGGCAGCGACGAGGGTGACGAGGAGGCGGGCTCCGACGAGCGCGGCGGGCGTGGTCGCAACCGCCGCCGCGGGCGCAACAAGGATCGCGATGGCGCCGAGCCGCGCGAGAACGTCGGCAACAACAACGGCAACAGCAATGCAGTTGCCGCCGCGCCGGAAGCGCTGGCCGCCGCCGGCGAGCGCTTCGCCCAGGTCCTGGCCGGCGAGTTCGACTCGCAGGACGAGGCGGCGGAAGCCGCTGAGGAGGCCGCGTCCGAAGGCGAGGAGGGCGCCGACGTCACCAAGCGCGTGCTCGCCCCCGAGCCCGACGCGCCCAAGCTGCAGAAGGTGCTGGCCCAGGCCGGCATCGGCTCGCGCCGCGACATCGAGGACATGATCGCCGAGGGCAAGATCGAGGTGAACGGCGAGGTCGCCCACATCGGCCAGCGCATCTCCTTCGGCGACCGCGTCTCGGTCAACGGCAAGCCGATCAAGGTGCGCATCTCGCCGCCGGCGCCGCGCATCCTGGCGTACCACAAGCCCACCGGTGAGGTCGTCACCTTCAACGACCCCGAGGGCCGTCCCACCGTCTTCCGCCACCTGCCCAAGCTGCACCAGGGCAAGTGGCAGTCGGTCGGCCGCCTGGACCTGAACACCGAAGGCCTGCTGCTGTTCACCAACTCCGGCGAACTGGCCAACCAGCTGATGCACCCGCGCTTCGGCATCGAGCGCGAGTACGCGGTGCGTGTGCTGGGCACGCTGCAGCCGGACCAGAAGGCCAAGCTGCTGGAAGGCGTGGAGGTCGAGGGCCAGAAGGCGGCCTTCAAGAGCATCGAGGACGGCGGCGGCGAGGGCGTCAACCGCTGGTACCGCGTCGTCATCACCGAAGGCCGCAACCGCGAGGTGCGCAAGCTGTTCGAGGCCGTGGGCCTGACGGTCAGCCGCCTGATCCGCATCCGCTACGGCAGCGTGGTGCTGCCGCGCGGCCTCAAGCGCGGCGTCTGGATCGAGCTGGGCGAGGACGACACCCGCGCGATCCGCCGCCAGGCCGGTGGCGGCCGCGACGACCAGCAGCGCCGCCAGCAGCAACAAGGCCAGCAGGGGCAGCAGCAGGACGGCGGCGGCAGGAACAACAACAGCAACGCCAACAAGAACGACCGCCGCGCCAACACCCGCGGCGCCGGCCCGCGCCCGAGCCGGCCGCCGGAAGCGCCGCCGCGCATCGAGCGCCAGGAACGCGAAGCGCCGCGCGCCGAACGCTTCGACGACGAGGAAGACGACGACTTCATCCCGCGCAACATCAACCCGCTGGAGCAGACCTTTGACCGCCGTTTCGCCACCGGCAGCAAGAAGATCCCGCAGGGCTTCGGCGCCGGCGGCAGCCAGCAGCGCGATGCTGGTGGCCAAGGCAAGAACCGTGGCGGTGGTGGTGGCAACAAGCAGGGCGGTGGCCCGCGCGAGCCGGATCCGATGCAGACCTCGATGGGCTATATCGGCG
>NZ_LYVQ01000213.1 GCF_001984095.1 Pelomonas sp. KK5 | reverse complement strand
ACCTACGGATGGATGGTGCCTCGATGAGCCTGATCAACAAGATGCTGAAGGACCTGGATGCCCGCCATGCCGCGCCGGGACGCGAGCGTCCGGCCCTGGGCGCCGGGTCCGCGGTGGCGGCGTTGCCGCATCCGCTGATGCGCCATGCGCGCGGCGCGGCCCTGATGGTGCTCGGCGCGGCGGTGTGCGCGACGGCCTGGCTGGTCCTGCGGCCGAGCATCGGCGCGGCGCGCATGGCGGCGGTCAGCGCGCCCATCCCGGCGCCGCCACCCATCCTGCCCGCATCCGTGGCGATGCCTGCGGCGATGCCGGCATCGGTTCCTGCAACGACGCCTGCGCCCGTGAACATCGTGGCCGTCGCCACGGGCGCGCTGGCCGGTGCGGCGAGGATGGCGGCGCCGGCCGCCAAGGCTGAGCCTGCCCCGGCCGTGGCGTCGGCCCCAGCGGCGGCGCCGATGACGCCCGGGGCCAAGCTGGCGGTCAAGCAGACCAGCCCGCAGCAGGATTCCGACAATCTCTACCGCGCCGCTGTGGCCCAGTACCAGCAGGGCAGGGGCGAGGAAGCGCGGCGCGGCCTGCTGCGCGCGCTGGAGCTCAATCCGGCCAACGCGCGCGCCCGCCAGGCGCTGGTGGACCTGCAGATCGAGAGCGCGCGCTTCGACGACGCCATGCGGCTGCTGCGCGAGGGGCTGCGGCAGCAGCCGCAGGACAGCGGCTTCGCGATGTCGCTGGCCCGTCTCCAGCTGGAGACGGGCGATTCGCCGGGCGCCATCGCCACGCTGGAAAAGGGCCTGCCCGACGCCGGCGACGACGCGGCCTACAACGCGCTCTACGCGATGCTGCTGCAGCGGCAGCAGCGCCATGAGGAGGCCATCAGGCACTACCTGGTCGCGCTGCGCACCGACCCCGCCAAGCCGACCTGGCTGGTTGGCATCGGCGCCTCGCTGCAGGCCACCGGCAACAAGGCCGACGCCATCGCCGCCTACACCCGTGCCCGCGATGGCGGCATGCTGCCGCCTGGCCTGACGGACTACGTGGAAGGGCAGTTGCAGCTGCTGGGTCGTTGAGCATGCGGGATACCGGACCGTTCTTCCACGGCACGAGGGCCGACCTGCGCGTTGGCGACATGCTCACCGCGGGCTTCAACTCGAACTACAGAGACGGACTGGTCATGAACCACATCTACTTCACAGCTCTGAGCAAGGGCGCCGGCCTGGCCGCGGAAATCGCCAGAGGCAGCGGCAAACCGCGTGTCTACATCGTCGAGCCCACCGGCGAGTTCGAGAACGATCCCAACGTGACTGACAAGAAGTTCCCTGGCAATCCGACACGCTCTTACAGAAGCGGGCTGCCCTTGAAGATCCTCGGCGAAATCGAGGCTTGGGAAAAGTTCGACGCCGATTTTGTCCTGGAGCTACGACGCAAGATTCGGAACGGCATGGGCGAGATCATCAACTAGGTCGGCATGGGCGCTTGCCGGGAGGCTTCCCATCTTGAGCCTCGATGGTTGGTCGTCCATGACGGCCAGCTCCTGACGTCCACGAGCGGCGGCTGCTCTCCGTGACCAGCACCCGCAAGCCTTCGAACTGGCCACCGCCTCGATAGCGACAATGCGCGCATGACCGCAACCGTCCTCACGATCTTCGGCATCGTCTACCTGGGCATGATCCTGGGTGGACTGCCATTCCTGCAGCTCGATCGCACCGGCATCGCATTGCTGGGCGCAATCGCGATGATCGCGACCGAGTTCGTCACGGTGGAGCAGGCCGCCCAATCGATCGACCTGTCGACACTGCTGCTGCTGTTCGCCTTCATGGTCGTGTCCGCGCAGATGCGCCTCAGCGGCTTCTACGACTGGATCACGATCCGCCTGTCGGCGCTCCCCGTCTCGCCGCCGGCGCTGCTGGCGGTACTGATCGCAACCGTCGCCTTGCTGTCAGCCGTGTTCAGCAATGACATCGTCTGCCTGGCCGTCGCTCCCGTTCTGGTGGACGCCTGCACGCGCCGGGGCCTGGACCCGCTGCCGTTTCTGCTGGGACTGGCCTGCGCGTCCAATGTGGGCTCGGCGGCGACCCTGATCGGCAACCCGCAGAACATGCTGATCGGCCAGACACTGCACCTGTCCTTTGCCGGCTACGCCGCCGAGGCGGCCGCTCCGGTGCTTGCCGGGCTCATGCTGACCTGGGCCGTGATCGTGTTCCGCACCCAGGGCCGCTGGAGGTACACCGGCGCCATGGCGCCTGAAACCCTGCAGGACTCCCAAACGCAAGTCCTGGACCGCTGGCAGACCGCGAAGGGCATCCTGGCGGCGCTGGCCATCGTCGTGGCATTTCTGTACGCGCCCTGGCCGCGAGAGGTGGTGGCGCTGACCGTCGCCGGGATCCTGCTGCTGAGCCGCAAGCTGCAGTCGAGCAGGACCCTGGGCCTGGTCGATTGGGAACTGCTCGTGCTCTTCATGGGGCTTTTTGTCGTCAACGACGCCCTCCAACGCACGGGGCTCCCTGCGCAACTGGTGGCCGATTCGACGAAGCTGGGTCTCCACCTGGACCACCCCGCGCCCCTGTTCGGGGCCGCCTTCGTGCTGTCCAATCTGGTCTCCAATGTGCCTGCCGTGATGCTGCTCCTGCCTGTCGCGCACCATCCGCTCGCAGGCACCTTGCTGGCCCTGGCGAGCACCTTCGCGGGCAATCTGTTCATCGTCGGCAGCATCGCCAACATCATCGTCGTCGATGCCGCCAAGCGCCGTGGCGTCATCATCGACTGGCGCCAGCACGCGCGCATCGGCGTGCCGGTGACGATGGCCACCATGGCCGTCGCGGCACTGTTCCTGTGGTGGCGCATGGCCGGCTGACCCATCCGTCTGGGAGATGGCCCTGCACGTCGGCCGAAGACGCCGGACCGGGCGGGACGGGACTGTTGCGGCCGATCGGCACCCCCGCTGCCTGTGAGCGCGGAGGGCTCAGGCAAAGCGATAGAGTCGCGCCGGCGTCTGCCCGAGAACGATTTGCTGATCGACGCTGTCGGGCAGCCAGGTGTCAAGCAGGCGTCGCTGACTCATGTAGTCCGCCGTCTTCTCGAACAGGGTATGGGGCCAGTCGCTCCCCCAGATCAGCCGGTCCAGGCCATAGGCCGAACGCAGCAGCGGCATCGCGGCAAGCGCCGTGGCTTCGCCCCGACCCTTCGATCCGTTTCGATAGGCGCCCGACAGCTTGACCCAGACCCTGCGCGTCGCGCCCAGGCCGAGCAGGTACCGGAAGCCCGGGTCGTCGATGCCCCGTTCGGCATCGGGCCGCCCGAAGTGATCGACGACGACGCTAACGCCGCTCTGCATCAGCGGGTCGATCACCGACGGCAGTTCACGGGCCTCCTGATGGACCTCGACCTGCCACTGCCGCGCCTTCAGTTCGGCCAGCAGGGCACGCCATGCGCCGCTGGCGAGGTCGGGTGTCGGCAGGCCGACGAGATTCAGCCGGATGCCGACGACGCCGGCCTCCTGCAGCGCCTGCAGCTCTTGCGCCGTGATCGTGGGCTCCACCACCGCAATACCGCGCAGGCGGTCGGGATACCTGCGCAGTGTGGCGACGAGGTAGCTGTTGTCGGTGCCCAGGAAGCTGGGCTGCACAAGCACACCGTGCGTCATGCCGTTGGCGTCAAGCTGCTGCAGGTAGTCCTCCGGCCTGGCGTCGTAGCCGGCCGGTGCGCGGCGCCGGTCGGGCATCGGCAGGTCACGGGTGAAGACATGGGCGTGGCAGTCGATGCGCATCGTCGTCCGCCGGTCAGGCGTCGCGTTGACACAGGCCGCGAGCGGAAGCGCCGCGGCGCTCAGCAGCGCGGCATTGAACTGGCGACGGTTGCTCATGGGGATGGTCTCGATTCAGGGGGTTTGGCATGGCGTCAGGCCTCAGCGCGCGGCCACGGGATTTGCGGATGCGGCGTCATTCCCAGGCGCCGCGCTGCCAAGCGCGCGTCCCTTGGTCTCAGGCAGGAACAGCACCGTCAGCATGGCGATCCCGTAAGCGATGGCGGCGTCGATGCCGATCGCCTCGCCCAAGGGCATGGACTTGCTCATGTAGCCCACCAGAACCGGGAATGCAGCCGAAGCGATGCGCCCGAAGTTGTAGCAAAAGCCCACACCGGCGCCGCGCATCTCGGCCGGGTACAACTCGTTGAACAGGGCGCCCAGGCTGGCTGGGATGCCCGCGGCGAAGAAGCCCAGCGGGAAGCCCAGGAACAGCATCTGCGAATCGGTCAGGGGCAGGAAGGTGTAGGCCGAGACCGTCAGCACGCAGCACAGCGCGAAGAAGGCGATGTTCTTGCGGCGCCCGATCCGGTCCAGCAGCTGCGCGCTGGCCATGCAGCCGCACCAGAAGGCGAAGATGACGACTGCCAGGTAGCCACCGGTGCCGAGAACCGAGAGATGACGCTCCTTGGACAGGAAGGTCGGCAGCCAAGTCATCAGCGCGTAGTAGCCGCCGTGCGCGCCGGTGCCAAGCAGTGCGCCCAGCAACGTCGTCTTCAGCACGCGCGGCGAGAAGACCTGCGTCACCTGTTGCCACATCGGCACCGTCGCCGCGTTCGGTGCGGGCCTGGGCTTCGACGGCTCCTGAAGATGGCGCCGCACGTAGACCACGAGCAGGGCTGGCAGCAGGCCGATGCCGAACATCACGCGCCAGGCCGCATCCGGCGACAGCCAGCTGAACATGGCCGTGTAGAGCAGCACGGCCGCTCCCCAGCCCACAGCCCAGGCGCTTTGCACGCCGCCCATGGCCTTGCCGCGATGCTCGTTGCGGATGGTCTCGGCCATCAGCACGGCGCCGGCCGCCCATTCGCCGCCGAAGCCGAAACCCTGGAAGGCCTTCAGCACCAGCAGCTGGGGGAAAGTCTGGGCAAAGGCGCACAGGAAGGTGAACACCGAGAACCAGAGGATGGTGAACTGCAGGGTGCGGATGCGGCCGAAGCGATCCGACACCGCGCCGGCGATCCAGCCGCCCAGGGCCGAGGAGACGAGCGTCACGCCGCTGATCAGGCCGGCCTGGCCCTTGTCGATGCCGAAGGCAGCAATGATGGCGGGGATGGCCAGCGTGAACATCTGCACGTCCAGGGCGTCGAGGCCCCAGCCGGCAAAACAGCCCCAGAAGGTCTTGCGCTCGTTCGACGAGATCTGCCTGTACCAAGTGAACATCATGTCTCCTGCCTGTCTGATAAATTCAGCTAGTCATATATATGACCATATGAATAATGTAGGAGCTTGTGAACGACCGGCTCCTGGTGGAAACCCGTGGATCGAAAATTGAAATCGGCGGTGCTAGAGTGATAGTCGTCCAGTCAACTAGATGACATCATCATGAACCGACTTGCGGTGCACGACGAACGCCTGCCGCTGTACCAGCGCTTGCGGGACGACCTGCTGCGTCGCATCGCCGACGGCGAATGGGGCCCGGGAGACGCGATTCCGACCGAAGCAGAACTGAACCAGGGCTACGGCATGGCCACCGGCACGGTGCGCAAAGCCATCGACATGCTGGTCGCCGAGGGCGTGCTGACGCGCAGCCAGGGCAAGGGCACGTATGTGCGACGGCCCGACTTCACCTCGTCGCTGTTCCGGTTCTTCCGCTTCAAGACGAAGTCGGGAGAGGCCGTTCAACCGACCGGCAGGGTTCTCGGCCGTTCAGTGAGGAAGCCTCCGGTCGAAGTGCGTCAGGCCCTGGGCTTGGACGAGTCCGAGCCGGAAGCCATCTTTCTGTCCCGTCTGCGGCTGATTGACGACCAGCCTGTGCTGGCCGAGGACATCTGGCTTCCCCGGGCGCGCTTCGAACCGCTGGTCGAGTTGAAGCTCAAGGACTTCGGCGATTTGCTCTACCCGCTCTACGAGTCGGTCTGCAAGCAGTTGGTCGCCTCGGCCCGTGAGCGGCTGACGGTGGAGGTCGCCGGCAAGGCGCTGGTCGAGAGACTGGGGATCGAGGCCGGCAGCCCGGTCATCGCGGTACAGCGTGTGGCCTTCAATTTCGCGGGCGCACCCATCGAGTGGCGCTGCACGCGCGGCTCCGCCGCCGGTTTTCAGTATGAGGTGGACATCCGCTGAAGCGTGCGCTCTCGATCGGATGACGATCGACCGGATGCGCCGCAAGGCGGAGCCCCTCCCCCCAGCTCCAACTTCAGGCGGCCCGCCGCGCCGCCGTGTAGCGGTTCTCCGGCACCGCCAGCCCCAGGTGCCCGCGCAGCGTCTCGGCGTCGTAGTCATGGCGATACAGCCCGCGCTGCTGCAGCAGCGGCACCACCAGCTCGACGAAGTCCTGCAGGTCGTGCGGCAGTACCTGGCCGAAGATGAAGCCGTCGGCCGCGCCCTGCTCGAACCAGCGCTGGATCGCATCGGCCACCTGGTCCGGCGTGCCGACGAACTCGTCGCGTGGCGCCAGCACGCGCAGCGCCGTCTCACGCAGCGTGAGCTGCTCGCTGCGGGCGAGCCTGACGATGCGTTCCGAGGCGCTGCGGTTGCTCTCGCTGCCCAGCGCCGCCACGTCGGGGAAGGGCGCGTCCAGCTCGTAGACGCTGAAGTCGTGGTCGTTGAACGAGCGGCCCAGCGCGGGCAGCGCCTCCTCGATGCGCACCAGCGACAGCGCCTGCGCGTACTTGCGCTCGACCTCGGCCTGGTCCTTGCCGACGATCACGCGCAGCCCCGGCAGCACCAGCGGCTGGCCCGTCGCGCGGCCGAAGCCGGCGGCGCGGCGTTTCGCGTCGGCGTAGTAGGCCTGCGCCTCCTCGAAGCTGCCGCCGCCGGCGAAGATCGCGTCGGCCTGCTTCGACGCGAAATTGCGCCCGTCCTCCGAGGCGCCCGCCTGGAAGATCACCGGCTGGCCCTGGCGCGAGCGCTGGATGTTCAGAGGCCCGGCCACCGAGAAGTGCGCGCCCCGGTGGTTCAGCGCATGCAGCTTGGCCGGGTCGAGGAACTGGCCGGTCTCGCGGTTGGCGACGATCGCGTCGTCCTCCCACGAGTCCCACAGCCCCTGCACGACCTGCAGGTGCTCGGCCGCGATGCCGTAGCGCACCGCATGCGGCGGATGCTCCGGCTTGCCGTAGTTCGCAGCGCTGCCGCTGAGCCAGGAGGTGACCACGTTCCAGCCCGCGCGGCCCTTGCTGATGTGGTCCAGCGAGGCGAACTGCCGCGCCACCGTGTAGGGCTCGCTGTAGCTGACCGTCACCGTGCCGACGAGGCCGATGCGCCGGGTGACCGTGGCCAGCGCCGACAGGATGGTCAGCGGCTCGAAGCGGTTCAGGTAGTGCGGGCTGGACCGCTCGTTGATGGACACGCTGTCGGCGACGAACAGGAAGTCGAACCGGCCCTGCTCGGCGAGCTGCGCCTGCCGCGTGTAGAGCTCGATGTCGATGCTGCCCTTCGGGTGGGCCTCGGGGTGCCGCCAGTCGCCCCAGCCGGCGCCGGTGCCGTGCAGGATCAGGCCGAGGTGGAGTTGTCGTCGTGCTTGGGTCATGGGTGTCTGGTCTCTCTTCTCTTGGTCAATCGATGAACTGTTCGTGGCCGGTCACGCCGAGCCTGGTCACGCCCACGCGCTGCGCCGCGGCCAGCACGGCGGCCACGGTGTCGTAGCCCGCGCGCTTGTCCGGGTGCAGGTGGACCTCGGGTTGCTCCGGCAGTTCGGCGACCTGCGCCTTCAGCCGCGGCTCCACCTGGTCGGCCGGCAAGGGCTCGCCGTTCCATGTGATGCGGCCCGCGGCGTCCACGTCGATGCGCACCACCTCCGGCGGCTTCGGCGGCGGGGGCGGCGTGCCCTGCGGCAGGTTCAGGTTGACCGCGTGCAGCTGCACGGGGATGGTGATGATCAGCATGATCAGCAGCACCAGCATCACGTCGATCAGCGGCGTGGTGTTGATCTCCGACATCACTTCGGTGCTGCCCGGGCCCGCGCCCGGGCCGATGCTCATGGCCATGGGGTCCTCATCCTTTCGCGGGTGGTTCGGTGATGAAGCTGATCTTCGAGATCGCGGCGCGCTGGCAGGCCAGCAGCAGGCGGCCGACCGGCTCGTAGCGGCCGCGCCCGTCGCCGCGGATCTGCACGACCGGCTGCGGGGCCTGCACCGCCACGGCCTTCAGCCGCTCGAACAGCTCGGCCTGGCCGGCCAGGCGCTGCGCGTTCCAGTAGACGGCGCCGTCCCGGTCCACCGAGAGCTCGATGTTCTCGGGCTTGGTCTGCCGCGCGACGTTGCTCTGCTTCGGCAGCTCCAGCGGCACCGTCTTCGTGACGACCGGGATGGTGATCAGGAAGATGATCAGCAGCACCAGCATGACGTCCACAAGCGGCGTGGTGTTGATGCTGGCGTTGACCGCGTCCTCGCTGCCGCCGGCGGCCACCAGGCGCAGGCCGCGGCTCATCCGAGCGCCTCGGCAACTTCCTGGCGCCGGGCCTGCGGGCGGGCAGCCTCGGCCCTGGCCGCTGCCGCCGCAGGCGGCAGCGGCGCCAGCACCTGCGCGCCCAGCAGCGCGCGGTGCAGCTCGGTGCCGAAGCGGCGCACCGCGTCCAGCGTCACCTTGTTGCGACGGACCAGCCAGTTGTAGCCCAGCACCGCGGGCACGGCGACGGCCAGGCCGATGGCGGTCATGATCAGCGCCTCGCCGACCGGGCCGGCCACCTTGTCGATGCTGGCCTGGCCGGCGATGCCGATCTCGGTCAGCGCGTGGTAGATGCCCCAGACGGTGCCGAACAGCCCGACGAAGGGCGCGGTGGCGCCGACGGTGGCGAGCAGCGCCAGGCCCTCCTGCTGGCGCGCCTGCACGTCGTCGACGGCCTGTTGCAGGCTGGCATTGATCCACTCGTTGCGGTCCACATGCTCGGCCACGGCGCCCTGGTACTGCAGGTCGGCGGCGAGGCCGGTCTCGGTCACGTAGCGGTAGGTGCTGCGGGCGTCCAGCACGGCGGCGCCGGCGGCCAGCGTCTCGGCGCGCAGCACGGTGTCGCGCGCCTGGCGGCCCTCACGGGACAGGCGCAGGCTCTGCGCCAGCTTGGTCGCCAGCACATACCAGCTGCCCAGGCTGAACAGCACCAGCAGCACCAGCGTGCCGCGGGCCACCAAGTCGCCCTGGGCCCACAGCGCGTCGATGCCGTAGGGGTTGGAGACGGCGGCCTTGCCGTCCGGCTGGGCCAGGGCGGCGCCGGACAGCAGGGCCAGCGTCAGCGCTGCGTTGAACTTCCTGATGAGGATGTTGCTCATGATCGGTACTCCGGTGTGTCGTTGGGGAAGCGCCCTCAGTCGGGGCGGAAGTCGAAGGTCTGCACGGCGACGATCTCGTCGGCGCCGCTGGCGTTGCAGTCGTACTGCAGCAGCGCGTTGCGGACCGCGGCGTCGAACAGGCCGCGCGGCCTGGAGGCGAGGATCTGCACGTCCACGACCTTGCCGCCGCGGATCGTGGCCTGCGCGCGCACCTGGCCGCTGATGCCTTCCTGCGTGGCGCGGCGCGGCAGCACCGGCGCCACCTGCGTCGGGCAGGCCACGCTCAGCGGCACCGGCTCGCTGCCGCGCACCGGCGGGGCGGGCGGCGGGGCCGGCTTCGCTTCCTGCACCACCGGTGGCGGCACCGGCGAGGCGGCGGCGGTGATCGTCGGCGCCGGCGCGGCAGGCGCGGCCACCACCACCTCGGGCGGCGGCACATAGGGCGCGGCCGGTGGTGGCGGCGCGGTCCTGACGATGGCGGCCTTGGGCGGCTCGGGCGGCGGCGGCGGTGGTGGCGCGGGCTTGGGCTCGTCGATCAGGCGTGCCTCGATCGGCTCCTTCACCAGGTCCACCACGCGCTGGGCCAGGCCGCTGACGATCGCATAGCCGATCACCAGGTGCACGGCCACGACGACGCCGATGCCGACCGCATGGCTGCTGCCGCCATCGGGGCGCGGGGGCAGGGCGAGTTCCATGGCGGCCTCCCCCGGTCAGGCCGCGACCGGCTGGCGCAGCAGCGCCTCGACGGAGGCGAGGACCGGCTCGGCCTCGGTGCGCAGCAGCCAGTCGGGATGCACGTCGGCGAAGCGCACGCGGCGCTCGGTGTCGATCACGACCACGGTGGGCTGCGGCAGCTGCCAGGTGCCCGTGCCGGTGGTCTCGCCGGTCGTGCGGCCGCGGGCCAGCGCGGCCTGCTGCGAGGCCTCGTCGGCGGTGTAGAGGATGCCGAAGCGGCGGCCCAGCGCGTTGTCGCGATCGGTCGCCACATGGAAGCCCAGCGCGTGCCGGCGCTTGATCTCCACGAGCTTCTCCGGCACCTGAGGGCTCAAGGCCAGCAGCGTGGCGCCCAGCGCCTGCAGCTGCGGGAAGAGGTTGCGCTGGTAGTAGGGCAGGGCCAGGTTGCAGGCCGGGCAGCCCTCGAAGCGGAAGAACACCAGCACCAGCGGGCCGCGTTCCAGCAGGCCGTCCAGCGTCAGCGTGGGACCGTCCACTTCCTGCACGCTGAACGGATGGACGAGGTCGCCGGCCTTGATCCACTGGTCCGGGTCGGCCTCGTCGACGAGAGCTTGTCGCTGGTCGACGTTCACCTTCAACTGCTCCGGCGGAAGGTGCTCGACGCGCCAGGCGTGCAGCTGGCGGAAGATCTCGTGCAGCGACTCCTTCTGGCCGGGCACGGGGTTGTAGCTGAAGTTCGTTTCGGTGCTCATGGAGGGGTCCTCAGTTCAGGGGGAAATGGCAGGCCACCGTGCGCTGTTCGGCGATCGGCAGCAGCGGCGGAACCTCGCGCCGGCAGCGCTCGGTGGCGGCAGGGCAGCGGGGATGGAAGTGGCAGCCCGAGGGCGGGGCGGTGGGCGAGGGCAGCTCGCCGATCGGGGAGACGAACTCGCGGCGGCGCCGCGGATCGGGCTGCGGCATCGCGGCGATCAGCGCCCGCGTGTACGGATGCGCGGGCCGGCGGAACAGCTCGTCGGCCGGCGCCACCTCGACGAGCCGGCCGAGGTACATCACGCCGATCCGGTCGGACAGGTGGCGCACGACGTTCAGCCCGTGGCCGATGAACAGCGTCGTCAGCTGGAGGCGCTCGCGCAGCTCCGACAGCAGGTTGATGACCTGCGCCTGCACCGAGAGGTCCAGCGCCGAGACCGCCTCGTCGGCCAGCACGAAGCCGGGCTCCAGCGCGATCGCGCGGGCGATGCCGATGCGCTGGCGCTGGCCGCCGGAGAAGGCGTGGACATGGCGGGTGCGCGCGCTGGCCGGCAGGCCGACCAGTTCGAGCAGCTCCTCCACCCGCACGCGCTGCTGCTCCGCCGTGCCCACGCGATGGGCCACCAGCGGCTCGGCGATCACCTGGCCCACGGTCCAGCGCGGGTCGATGCTGCCGTAGGGGTCCTGGAAGATCATCTGCATCTGGCGGCGCGCCTGCTGGCGCTCGCTGCGCTTGAGCGTGTGCAGCGCGCGTCCGGCGTAGCGGACCTCGCCCGAGGTCGGTGTGTCCAGCTGCAGCAGCAACCGGCCCAGCGTGCTCTTGCCGCAGCCCGACTCGCCGACCAGGCCGAAGGTCTCCCCGCGGTGGATCGTCAGCGAGACCTCGTCCAGCGCGCGCACCGACGGGCCGCGCCCGAGCCACAGGCCGCGGCCGCCGGGGAAATGCTTGCTGAGGCGGATGGCCTCGACCAGCGGTTCGCCTTGCCCGCGTTCGATGGCCGGCGCGGCGCCTGCGGCCACGGCCGGCCCATCGGCAGGCACGTCGGGCTCGAACGCATGCCAGCAGGCCACGCTGCGAT
>NZ_LYVQ01000212.1 GCF_001984095.1 Pelomonas sp. KK5 | reverse complement strand
CGGCTCAGCTGGGCGGCGAAGAAGGCCTGGGCCGAGTAGTGGGCCAGCTGCTGGCCCTGGTTCTTGACGAAGTTGGCGGCCGACGAGGACAGCGCGCTCTGCGCGTTCTGCAGGTCGCTCTGCGAACGGATCCATTCGTCCAGCTGCTTGGCCCGCTGGCCCGCGGCGAACAGCGAGGCCGCCAGCTTGATGCCCGCGCTGGCCGCGCCCAGGCCCGGCAGGAACTGCGCGAGGAAGGCCGCGCCGCCCTGCGCGATCTGCGTGGCGAGCTTGAGGATCATGCGGTCGCGCAGCAGGTCCGCGATCATCTGCTCGATATTGCTGGCCTCGGCGCCGGTGCGCTGGGCCTGGCTCAGCGACTTCAGATCCAGCTCGGCCTGGGCCAGCAGTTCCTCGGCCTCGGCCACGTCGGCGGCCGCCTGTTCCTCGTCCTTCTTCTTCTGCATCAAGGTCGAGGCTTCCTTCACCAGCGCGGGGTCCACCTTGACACTCTTGAGCTTGCCGACCAGCTCCTTCAGCGTGTCCATCGCGCCGGAGTCGGGCTGGCCGCCGCCCTCGTCGGAGCCGCCGCCCGGCATCTGGATGCCCAGGGCGCCGAACAGCCGGCCCACGCCGCTCTCCAGCTGGCTCGCCACCAGCTTCACCGCCTCGTCGTACTTGCCCTCGGTATAGAGCTTGCGGACCTGGTCGGCGGCCACCAGCGTGCCGATGCCCTTGGCCAGGCCCTCGCCGACCTGGGCCAGCGTCTTGTCGCCGCTGCCGCCCAGCGCGCTCTGGATGCCGCCGGCCAGCGCGTTGACCGCGTCGTGCACCTTGGGCGGATCCTGGCGCAGCGCATCGATGGCCTGCGGCACCGAGGACGCGCCCTGGTAGAGCTTGACGATCTGCCCCGCCAGGCCCTCGTCCACGCCGGCCGTCTTCAGCACGTCGCCGAGCTTGCCGCCGACCTCGGCGACCACCTCGTTGAAGGCCTTGGCGTACTCGCCCTTCTTGACCGCGAAGGCGGTCTTCACCGCCAGGTTCAGGCCCGCCGCGCTCAGGTCCACCACCTGGCCCAGGTCCACGCCGAGCTTGTCCAGGCCGGGCAACTGCGCCAGCACGTCCTTGGCGATCTCGGCCAGCCGGTCGATGACGCTCTTGGTGTCGCCGTTGCGCACCAGCTCCGGCAGGTCGGTGCCCAGGCCCAGCGCCTTGAACAGCGTCGGCGCGGCCTTGGCGGCGATGGCCAGGCCGTCCTTGGTGGCACCTGCGGTGCCGTCGGACGCGGTGGTCAGCGCCTTGGCCAGCACGTCGCCCATCTGTGTCAGCGCCTGCGAAAGATCGGCCTCGCCCAGGCGCACCTGGTTCAGCGTCTTGCCCAGCAGGATGGCCGAGCTGCCCGCGCCGATGGCGCCGGTGGTGGCGTCGACGATCTTGCTGTCCACGCCCGCGCCCTTCAGCGCCGCCGAGGCCAGCGAGCCGCAGATGTCCAGCGCCACCGAGGCGGCGTCGGTGAACTCGGTGTTCTTGAGCTTGTCGCGCACCTCGCCCATCGAGTTGATGACCTCGCTGCCGGTCTCCAGGATCTCCTTGGCCAGTTCGATCTGCTTGCCGTCGAAGCCCTTCAGCGCCTCGGCGCCCACGCTGAGCACCTGGGCGCCGGTCTCCAATGCGTCCTTCAAGAAGTCGCGGTCCGGCGTCAGCTCGCCGGCGATCTTCTTCTGCTCGACCATCTCCTGGTAGAGCGCCGTGGTCTGGTCCAGCATCTGCTGGGTGGCAGACCAGGGCGCGGCGATGAAGCCCTCGGGGAAGGCCCGCTCGCGCATCACCGGCGTCCAGAACTCGGCCTGCAGCTCGGCGTTGGTGAACAGCGGCTCGTCCTTGTCCACCTCGGGGTCGGGCTTGAAGCGCGCCTCGCGCAGCTCCACGCCCAGGCCGGCCACCGCATTGCCGTGCTTCAGCAGCTTGGCGGTGAGGTCCTTGGGCAGCGGCGGCTTGCCGGACTTCTGCGCCTCGGCGGTGATGTCCTCGATGTCGATCTCGTCGACCTGGCCCTTCTCGACGTCCAGGAAGCTCTTGCCCTTGAACGGGCCGCTCTTGATCTTCTCGGACATCACCTGCTGGACCTCGCCCTTGATGGTGTCGAACTTCTCGCGCACCACCGCCAGCGCATCGGCCTGGGCCTTCTGCCGGCGCAGGAAGACGGCCTGCGCGGCGGCGGCCTTGTCGACGGCGGCCGTCAGCTTGCCGCGGCGGTCCTCGGTGTCGGGCTCGTCGATGACGACGCCGCTGAACAGCTCGATCCAGGCAGTCTGCTTGCTCATGGGAGTGCCCTACTCAATAACTCTGAGGTTCAACGGACCGCGGCGCGCAGATGCGCTTCCAGCCGCGTCAGCGAGGCGTCCAGCGCGCGCATGTCGGCCTCCAGCGGGGCCACCGGGTTGCGGGCCAGGTCCAGCATCACCGGATGGGTGGTGAGGAAGGTGCTGGCGCCGCGCAGCCGGGCCAGTGCGTCCTCGCGGGCGGCGCGGCGTTCGCCGGCCGGCTTGCCCTCGCCCGCCAGCACCGCCATCGGGCCGGTGAACAGGCCCGGATTCAGCTGGTTGGCCAGCGGCTCGACCTTCTTGCGCAGTGCGGTCTCCACCTCGGTCTTGCGCTCCGGCGACGCGACCTGCGCCAGCGACTGCGCGACGAAGGTCTCCATCGCCTGGCGCAGCTTCACCACATTGGCCGCATAACCCTCCACATGCTTGGGCAGCGCCTTGCGGTCGCCCAGCGCCGTGCCCTCCGGGTTGCGCTCGACCTGCGCGACGCGGCCCTCCACCTGGGTCAGCAGGCGCAGGCCGCGCTCGTAGTCCTTGCCGTCCTTCACGGCCTTCTCGGCCATCGCGACCATGCGCTTGACCTCGTCCTTCTGGCTGCTGTCGCCGCCGCTCTTCAGCGCCTTGTCGAGCCGGCCCATCACGCTGGTGTTGACGACGGAGAGCCGGCTCTCCCATTCGCGCTTGAGCTTCAGCGTGGCGTGCTGCTCAGCCAGCACGTTCTTCTGGCGCGCATAGGCGGCATCGGGGTTCTTCTCAAGCTCGGCCAGCTCGGCCTGGATGCCCTCGAAGTCGGTCAGCGCCATGGCCAGCTCGCTCGCCGTGGCGGCACGATTGCGGGCCGCTGCGATGCGCGATTCCAGCGACTTGCGGTAGGTCTCTGCCACGCCCAGCTTGGCGAAGGCGGCCACGCGGCGCAGGCAGTCGTTGGCGGCCACCACCGCCTTGTCCTGCTGCAGCCGGATGGCGGCCAGCTCCTTGCCCGCCGTGTCCAGCGCCAGCGCGATGCCGCGCTGCGCCTCGGCGGCCGGGCCGGGCTCCATGCCGTAGAGCCCGGTCTTCAGCGTGGCGAGCTGCTCCTTCAGCGCCGCCAGCGTCTGCGGCGCCACATTGCCCAGGCCGTCCTCGACCAACTGGTCCAGCGTCTCCTGGCTGCGCTGCAGCGTGCGGGTGTAGTCCTCGAAGGTGCTGCCGTGCTCGACCAGCATCGCCACCTGGTCGATGCGCTCGATCAACTTGCCCAGCAGCTTGTTGTTGACCTGGGCGGCGCTGAAGTTGCCGGTGGTGGTGAGCACCTTGAGGTTGGCCACCTCGGTGTCCAGCCCGTCCAGCAGCGGGGCGAACTTCTTCAGGTCCAGACCCTTGGTCTTCATCGCCTGGCGCAGCGTCTTGAGCTTCTCCTCCTGCGCCTGCACCGATTCGACCAGCGTGCGGTTCATGTTCGCCAGCCGGTCGCCGGACTCGCGCGTGGCCGTGGTCGCCTCCTTGACCAGCCCGGCCAGAGCCTCGCTGCGCTTGTCCCAGGCCACGACCGGATCGTCCGACTCGGTCTTGTCCGCCAGCTCGGCCAGGCGCTGGCGCAGGGCCTGGGCCTTCACGGCATCGACCAGCTGCAGCGCGGCCAGTTCTGTGGTCTGGAACTTCTCGCGCGCGGCGGCGAAGCGCTGGCCGGCCTGCACCTCCTGCTGCCGCTTGCCTTCGTTCGTCAGCGTCTCGGGCTTGTTCAGCGCCAGCACCTTCTCCACCAGCGCCGCGGCACCGTCGCTCGCCTGCTTGAGCCGGGCCGGATCCTCGGCCGTGGCATTGGCCAGCCACTCGGCCCAGCCGCCCTTCAGCGTGCGCAGCGCCTGGCGCAGCGGGGCGAGCAGCGCAGCGGCGTCGATCTTGGCCTTGGCGGCCACCTTCTCGAAATCGGTGAAGGCCTTCTCCACCTTGGCCCATTCCTTGGCCGCCTGGTCGTCCAGCGGCTGGCGCTTGCTGTTGAAGGCAGCGAACTGCTGCACGCTCTGCTCGGCCCCGGAAAGGAACTTCGTGGCCTCGCCGTGCGCGGCCAGCAGCGCCGCCCAGTCGCGCACCAGCGAAAGCCGCTCCACCCCCGCCTTGCCCAGCGCCACCGACAGGCGTCGCGAATGCTCCTGCAGCTGCGGCGGCATGCCCTGCTGGCCGGCGCGCACGTTCAGCTGCTGCACCAGCGGCTGCAGCCCGCTCGCGAGCTTCGCCCATTCGCCGCCCTGGGCGACCAGCTCCTTCTGCCCGTCGAGCTGCTTGTCCAGCGTGTCGGCCGCCTTCACGCCGCCGGCGAACAGCTGCTGGTCGTGCAGGCTGGTCACCAGCTCCAGCTGCCGCGCGTTCTCGGCCTTCTGCGGCAGCGAGACCAGCGGGGCGTTGGTGTTGACGCGATCGGTCAGCTGGCGGATGCGATCGCCCAGGCCCAGCCTGTCCTTCGCGAGCGCGATCGCGCGGCCGTTCCAGCCCTCGATCAGGTTCTTCATCTCCAGCCGCAGCTGGGTGGTCTGCTGCACCGAGAGCTTGGCGCCGCCGCGGGTGTACAGCTGGTTCAGCTTCGTGTGCTCCTGCTCCAGCACCGAGGGCTCCAGCAGCGGCGCCAGCGTGTTCAACGCCTTCTCGCAGTCGCGCAGCTCGGGGCCGAAGTTGCTGCTCAGCTCCTTCTTGGTCATCAGCCAGGCCTTCTTGCATTCGGCCGCGCTGGGCAGCGTCTTGCACAGCGCCAGCGCCTCGGTCCAGAGCCCGCCGGCGCCCTTCAGCTCGATCTGCTGCAGCGTGGTCTCCAGCTTCGTCTTCATCTCGGGCGTCATCTGGCCGGTGGTCAGGCCCTCGGCCAGCACGCGCTGGGCGGTGCCGGCCCGGTCTTCCACCAGCGGCTTGGCGCGGGCCTGCGCTTCGTCGAGCTGGCGCCCGCCCTTGGCCTGGTTCTCCAGCTTCAGCGTCAGCCGGCCCAGCCATTCGGCGATCACGCGGGTGGCCTTGTCGCACTCGGCCGGCTGCTGGTAGGCCTCCTCGGTGCGCACGTTCTGCTCGGCGTTCTCGATGAAGGCGAGCAGTTCCTGCACCTCGGTGCTGCTGGACTTCTCCTGCGAGCCCAGCTCCTTGAGGCGCTTGCGCGCATTGGCGCAGTTGGTGAAGAGGCGGGTGCGGGCCTCCAGGATCTCCTTGGCCGGCTTGGACTTGTCGATCTCCTTGCCCAGCGATTCCAGCTTGGCGGTGATCTCCTTGGCCTCCTTGCGCAGCGCCTCCTGGCCCTTCTTGCCGGCGTACTTGGGGTCGCTGGCATCGCGCAGGCCGCTGGCCAGCACGGCGATGGACCCGAGCTTGTCGACGAAGCCCTTCACCACCGGGGTATTGGCGCCGGCCATCTCGATCAGCTTCTCGAGCTTGACCTGCACATTGGCCAGTTCGGTATCGAACTTGACGACCGCCTTCTGCTTGGACCCGCTGGTCACCTGCAGGATCATGCGGGCCCGGTTGCACCACATCAGTTGCTGGTCGAGTTCGTCAGCCATGTCGCTTACGTCCTGTAACTGCCAGAAGGGCGGCCCAATATACCGGCGCCGGCCTCGCAGCGGGAGACACATAACTTCGTATTTACACGGGTTCAGGAATCGCAAACTCCGCACGTTTCCGGCGTTATGGCCCCGGACGTTTCGGCCGATACTGCCGGCATGAAGTCAGCGGTTCCGGAGCGCATCGGCAAGTTCACCATCACCCAGGTGCTGGGCCAGGGCGCCATGGGCGTCGTCTACAAGGGCTTCGACCCGCACATCCAGCGCGTGGTGGCGATCAAGACGGTGCACAAGGAACTGCGCGGCATCGGCGAGGCCGAGCCTGATTCGATCGCCGCGCGTTTCCGCAACGAGGCGCAGGCGGTCGGGCGCATCGCGCACCCGGGCGTCGTCGCCATCTACGACTTCGGCGAGGACGAGGAGCAGGCCTATATCGCGATGGAGTTCGTGCAGGGCCGCAACCTGGAGCAGGTGCTGGCCGGCACGCCGCTGCTGCCCGAGGCGCAGCTGCTGCAGATCATGGACCAGCTGCTCGACGCGCTGGCCGCCGCCCATGCCCAGGGCGTCTGGCACCGCGACATCAAGCCGGCCAACCTGCTGATCACCGCTAACGGCCAGGTCAAGCTGACCGATTTCGGCATCGCCCGCATAGAGAACCTGGGCCTCACCCAGGTGGCCTCGATGATCGGCACGCCCGGCTACATGGCGCCGGAGCAGTACCGCGGCATCGGCATCGACCACCGGGCCGACATCTTCGCCGCCGGCGTGCTGCTGTACCGCATGCTGTCCGGCCGCCCGGCCTTCGGCGGCACGGCCGAGCAGGTCATGTACAAGATCATCAACGAGGCGGCGGAGCCTCCGGGCGCCCTGGGCGGCCGGGGCAGCGCCTACGACGCGGTCGTCGCCCGCGCGATGGCGCGCCAGCCGGCCGAGCGCTTCCAGAGCGTCACCGAGTTCCGCCGCGCGCTGGCCGCCGCCGCGCTGCACGGGGCGCACGACGCCACCGTGATCGTGCCGCCGGGCCAGTGGGCCACCGCGGTGGCCGCAGCCGCCGTGCCGCCGGCGCCTCCGGCCTCCGGCCACAGCACCAGCGGCACCCGCTCCGCCCCGCCCACCGGCTGGGACGCGCAGGTGCTCAGCCGCATCGAGCGGACGCTGGCCGGCTACGTGGGCCCGATGGCGCGGCTGATGGTGCGCGAGGCCGCCAAGCGCTGCCACGACGTGCCCACGCTGGCGGGCGCCGTGGCCCAGCACATCGGCGAGGAGAAGCAGCGCGCGCTGTTCATCGCCACCGCCACCGGCACCACGGTCCCGCCGGCGCCCCGCAGCGGCGCCACCGCGCTGGGCCGGAGCGGCGGCACGGCCATGCCCCCGGCGCCCACCCGCGTCGGCGACGAGACGGCGCCGCTCAGCGAGGAGTTCAGGGTCCGCGCGCTGCAGGTGCTGACGCGGCACATGGGCCCGATCGCCAAGGTGGTGGTCAAGCGCGCGGCCGAGCGCTCGCAGAGCCGTTCGCAGTTCGTCGCGCAACTGCTCGACGCGGCCGAGGGCGTGGACCGCGCGGCGCTGGAGCGCGAGCTCAACGCCTGACCCGCCCGCGGGCGCCTGACGCACAAGACCGCACGGCCGCCAGGGCCTGCGAGCGCGCGGCCATACTCGCCGCTCCCTTCTTGCCGCCAGGAGCCCGCCCCATGCACTACCGTCCCTTCGGCCGCACCGGCCTGTTCGTCTCCCAGCTGTGCCTCGGCACGATGACCTTCGGCGGCGAAGGCGGCCTGTGGAGCCAGATCGGCCGGCTGCAGCAGGCCGAGGCCGAGCGCCTGGTCGGCCGCTCGCTGGACGCCGGCATCAACTTCATCGACACCGCGGACGTCTACTCGGACGGTCTCTCGGAAACCATCACCGGCCAGGCGCTGAAGAACCTGAAGGTGCCGCGCGAGAACGTCATCGTCGCCACCAAGGTCTTCGGCGAGACCGGCAGGAAGGCCGCCAATTCGCGCGGCGCCTCGCGGCTGCACATCATGGACGGCGTCAAGGCGAGCCTCAGGCGCCTGCAGCTGAACCACATCGACCTCTACCAGATCCACGGCTTCGACCCGGCCACGCCGATCGAGGAGACCGTGCGCGCGCTCGACGCGCTGGTGCAGCAGGGCCATGTGCGCTATGTGGGCGTCTCGAACTGGGCCGCCTGGCAGATCATGAAGGCGCTGGGCATCGCCGAGCGGCTGGGCCTGGCGCGCTTCGAGTCGCTGCAGGCCTACTACACCGTCGCCGGCCGCGACCTGGAGCGCGAGCTGGCGCCGATGATGGCCAGCGAGGGCCTGGCGCTGATGGTCTGGAGCCCGCTGGCCGGCGGCCTGCTGAGCGGCAAGCCGATCGTCGAGGGCGACCGCCGCAGCAGCTTCGACTTTCCGCCGGTGGACCGGCCGCGCGCCGCCGTCTGCGTGGACGCGATGCGGCCGATGGCCGAGAAGCGCGGCATCAGCGTTGCGCAGGTCGCGCTGGCCTGGCTGCTGCACCAGCCGGTGGTCACCAGCGTCATCATCGGCGCCAAGCGCGAGGACCAGCTGGAAGACAACCTGGCCGCCGTCGGCGTGACGCTGGAGCCGGCCGAACTGGCCGCGCTGGCCGAGGTCAGCGCACTGCCGCGCGAGTATCCGGGCTGGATGCTGGAACGCCAGGGCGAGCAGCGGCGGCGTCAGCTGGCGGGCGGCTGAGCCCTCAGCCGCCGTAGCGCGGGATCGGCCCCCGCTGCGGCGTGGGCTCGCCCACGTCCACCATCACCTTGTCGACGAAGCACCAGCCCCAGCCCTCGGGCGGGTCGTAGCCTTCGATGACCGGGTGGCCGGTCGTGTTGAAGTGGGCGCGGGCGTGGCGGTTCGGCGAATCGTCGCAGCAACCCACATGGCCGCAGCTGCGGCACAGGCGCAGGTGGACCCAGCGGCTGCCGGTCTTCAGGCATTCCTCGCAGCCGAGGGCGCTGGGCGTGACCCGGGTGATGCTGTCGGTATGGGTGCAGGACTTGTGCTGGCTCATGGCGGCTCCTTCGTCGTGAAGGCTCCGCTCATGCCATGCCTTCGCGCAGCCGCATCATCAGGCCGACCGGCTGCATCGTGAAGGCCAGCAGCTCGGCGGCCTCGCCGGCCTCGCCCGCTGCGTCCACCGCGGTGATCTCGAAGCGGCTCAGCAGCATCGCCAGCGCCAGCTTGATCTCCAGCAGGGCCAGGTAGCGCCCCGGGCAGATGCGCGGGCCGGCGCCGAAGGGCATGGCCACGCGCTTGGCCCCCTGGGCCTGGGCCTGCAGCCAGCGCTCGGGCATGAAGCGCCGCGGCTCGGAGAAGCGGGCCTCGTCCAGCCCGTCGTGCCGCATCAGCAGCAGCACCACCACGCCGGCCGGCACGTCCACCGGGCCGATGCGCGTGTCCATCGCCGCCTGCAGCGGCAGCATCGGCGCCACCGGCTTGAGCCGCATGGTCTCGTGGGTGCAGGCCTCCAGGTAGTCCAGCGCGCCGAGCTGCTCGGGCGTGATCGCTTCGAGCAGCGTGTCGCCCAGCACCTGCCGCACCTCGTCCACCGCCCGCTGCAGCGCCGGCGGGTGGCGCCACAGCAGGTGCAGCATCCAGGCGAGGGTGTTGGCCGTCGTGTCCTCGCCGGCCAGTAGCATGGTCAGCACATTGCCGGCGACCTGCTCGTCGTCGATGCCGCTGCCCGCCTGGTCGCCGGCGGCGATCATCGCCTCCAGCAGGTTGCTCGGCTGCTCGCGCCGCTGCGGCTCGGCGGCCATGCGCTGGCGCGAGCGGGCGATGAAGCCGGCCACCGCGGCCTTGACCTCGGCAATGGCGGCGTCGAGCTCCCGGTCGGCACGCGACTTGTGCAGCCGCCACATCGCCACCGGCGCGAGCACGCGGCGGTACAGGGTCGGGAAGATCGCGTTCAGGTGGCGCTGGATCACGTCGTCGCCGCCGCCCAGCGTGTCCACTTCCTCGCCGAAGGCCAGGCCGGCGATGGTGTCCACCGTGTAGCGCATCAGCTCGGCCTGCAGGTCCAGCGCGCGGCCCTCGCGCGCCGCCGCCTGCCAGCGCAGCGCCAGCCGGCCGGCGACCTCGCGCATGGCAGGGAGGTAACGTCTGATGTGGGCGGGGTCGAAGGCGGACATCACCATGCGCCGCTGCCGCTCCCAGGCCGGCCCCTCGGCCATGAACAGGCCCTCGGGCAGGCCCATCTCGGCCCAGATCGCCGCCTGCTTGCGCGAGCGGGTGAAGCCGGCAGGCCGGTCGCGCAGCACCGCGGCGATGGTCTCGTGCTCGCTGACGACGATGGCCCGCCGCTCCTTCAGCTGCAGCCGGAAGTAGGGCCCGTACTCGCCGGCCCAGGCCTCCAGCTGCTGGTGGAAGCGGCCGGGCTCGATCTGCAGTGCGTTGCCGACCAGGGGCAGGCCGCGCGGGCCGGGCAGATCCTCGTAGGCGCGGGGCGCCGTGGCCGATGACGGGGTTGCCGTTGCGTGCATGGGAAAGCTCCTGCGGGGCCAGGGCCACGATGATGCGCGGCCGCCGCAATCGACGCCTCATCAAGATGGACGAGGGCTTCCCCCAGCCAATTACGGGTGCGCTGAAGCTAAAAGTTAGTAGGATCACAACTTCCGGACCTGTGCCCGTCCCGCGGCGTGCACGGCCCCCTACACAGCACCCGCCCATGAGCACCGAGTCCAGCAACCCTGCCGACGACGACCGCACGCAGATCATCGCCCCGCCCAAGGCGCCGCCGCCGGCGCCCGCGACCACCACCGCCGGCCACAGCAGCGCCGGCGACAGCGGCAATGCGCTGCCGATCGGGACCTATCTCAGCGAGTTCGAGGTCAACAGCGTGCTCGGCGAGGGCGGCTTCGGCATCGTCTACCTGGCCTGGGACCATTCGCTGGAGCGCCGCGTGGCACTGAAGGAGTACATGCCCTCCTCGCTGGCCTCGCGCACCCTGTCCAACGGCGTGGCCACGCAGGTGCAGGTGAAGTCCGAGCGCCATCGCGGCACCTTCGAGGCCGGCATGAAGAGCTTCATCAACGAAGCCAAACTGCTGGCCAGCTTCGACCACCCCTCGCTGGTGAAGGTCTACCGCTTCTGGGAGGCCAACGGCACCGCCTACATGGTGATGCCCTTCTACGAGGGCACCACGCTGAAGGACCGGCTCAAGGCCCTGGGCAAGGCGCCCGACGAGGCCTGGCTGATGGGCCTGCTGGCCCCGCTGACCGAGGCGCTGGCGGTGATCCACCAGGAGCGCTGCTACCACCGCGACATCGCGCCGGACAACGTGATCCTGCTGAACGCCGGCGGCCGCCCGCTGCTGCTGGACTTCGGCGCCGCGCGCCGCGTGATCGGCGACATGACGCAGGCGCTGACGGTGATCCTGAAGCCCGGCTACGCGCCGGTCGAGCAGTACGCCGAGACGCCCAACATGAAACAGGGCGGCTGGACCGACGTCTACGCGCTGGCCGCCACCATCCACTTCGCCATCCTCGGCCGCACGCCGCCACCTTCGGTGAGCCGGCTGATGGGCGACAACTACCAGCCGCTGGTCGAGTCCGCCGCCGGCCGCTACAGCGAACGCTTCCTGAGCGCCATCGACAAGGCGCTGCGCGTGCGGCCCGAGGAGCGAACGCAGACCATCGGCGAGCTGCGCGCCGACCTCGGCCTCGACGCCGAGATGCCGCACCACGCGCAGAAGACGCAGATCGTGCTGCGCGGCGACGCCACCGGCATGAGCGGGGACGAGAAGACCCGGCTGGAAGTGCGCCCGCCGGCGCCGGCCCGCGCGCCCTCGCCCGCCCCGGCGCTGCGCCCGCGGCAACAGCAGCAGGACGACGAAGCCGCCGCCACGGCAGCGCCGGCACCATCCTCGAAGATGCCGCTGATGCTGGGCCTCGGCGCCCTGGTGC
>NZ_LYVQ01000211.1 GCF_001984095.1 Pelomonas sp. KK5 | reverse complement strand
GCCTGCACGTCGTGGCCAGCGCGCCTGACGTACCGCCGGTGGACATCGATTCGCTGGCGCGCGTCGCAGTGGCCGAGAACCTCTACCTCGTCGGCGGCGAAGACCACGGCACGGGCGAAGGCGAGCCGGACGTGATGTTCTGCGGCGCGCTGAGATTCAACCTCGACCCCCTGCATCCGCTGATGGCCATGATGCCGCCGGTGATGCTGGCGAGCGAACTGGCCAGCAAGGACCCGACCGTGCCGGCGCTGATCGAGGCGATGGAACGCGAAGTGGCGCTGGACCGCATCGGCGCCTGCGGCATCCTGGCCCGGCTGGCCGACGCACTGGCCGCGAGCATCATCCGCACCTGGGTCGAGTGCGGATGCAACAGCACGGCTGGCTGGGTGGCGGCCGTGCGCTGCCCGAAGATCGGCAAGGTGATCGCCGCGATCCACGCGGAGCCCGAGCGCGACTGGACCGTGCCCGTGCTGGCCGAGGTGATGGGCGTGTCGCGCTCGACCTTCGCCGACGCCTTCACCCGCACGATGGGCGAAAGCCCGGCCCGCTACGTCGCCAAGGTGAAGATGTTCCAGGCCCGCCGCTGGATCGCCCGGGAAGGCATGCGGGTGGCGGTGGCGGCCGACCGGCTCGGGTATGAGTCAGAGGCCTCGTTCAGCCGCGCGTTCAAGCGCGTGATCGGCCACGCGCCGAGCGCGGCTCGGGCCGGGTGACAGGCAGCACGGGCGTTCGCCGAACGGCGGCGCCCGAGGCCGCGCCCTCACAGACCGATGCCGCCCCGGCATCGGGACGAGTTTTTCGCCATCTCGCGCGAGCGCTCCCGCGCTCCTAGCATCCGCGCCATCCAGACCCAAGGTCTGAATCCCATCCCTGCCCTGCCCCAGCGCCGCCATCCGCAGCGGAACGGGCGGAGCCTTGGCCAACAGGAACGTCGGAGACAAGCGATGACCGGAGAGATAGGAAGAAGGCAGGAAGACGACGATGGGCCGGCGGTCCATTCGGTCGACGAGTTCGTCTTCAGCGTGCCGGACCTGGCGCAGGCGCGGCACTTCTACAAAAGCTTCGGGCTGGACGTGCGCGACGACGGGAACGGCCTCGCCCTGCACACCGACGGCCATCCCCACCGCTGGGCCCGCATCGTCGCCGGCCCCGCCAAGCGCCTGCTGTGGCTCAGCCTGGGCATCCATGCGGCGGATCTTGCGCGCTTCCGGGCCCGTCTCGCCGAGCGCGGGATCCCGCCGATCGATCCTCCGGCGCAGGCCGATGCCGACGGCCTCTGGATCGAGGGACCCGACCGGCTGCCGCTGCAGCTGCGCGTGGCCGACAAGTGTTCGCCCTCCCGGGCCGCGCCGCGCGAGTTCCCGCCGGCGAACGGCAACGCCGGCCGTTCGCCCGGCCGCAGCAAGGCGCCGGCCGTGCGCCCGCTGTACCTCTCGCACATCCTGATGTTCAGCGCCGATGTGGACGCCGCCGTGCAGTTCTACGCCGAGATCCTCGGCCTGCGCGTGTCGGACCGTTCCGGCTCGACGATCGCCTTCCTGCACACGCCGCACGGCAGCGACCACCACCTGGTCGCGCTGGCCAGGTCCGGCGGCCCCGGCCTGCACCACAGCAGCTGGTGCGTGCCCTCGCTGGACGCCGTGGGCCTGGGCATGGAGCAGATGGCCCGGGCCGGCTACGAGCGCGGCTGGGGCGTCGGCCGGCACGTGCTGGGCTCGAACTACTTCCGTTACGTGCGCGACCCCTGGGGCAGCTACGCGGAGTACTCGTTCGACATCGACTTCGTGGAGGCAGGCAAGACCTGGCCCTCCGCGGACCACCCCGGCGAGGACTCGCTGTACGTCTGGGGGCCGGCCGTGCCGGAGGACTTCGTCCAGAACCACGAACTCTAGAAATCAATCACAACAAGCCACGGAAGAGACAAACCATGAAGAAGACTCCCCTCCTCGCCGCCATGCTCGCCGGCCTGCCCTTCGCGGCGCTCGCGCAGGGCAGCGTCACCGCATACGGCATGCTCGACGTCTCGGTCGAATCCTTTCGCTACAGCGCCACGCCGGGCCATCCGTCCACCCACCTGACCACGCTGGCCAGCGACACCTCGCGCCTGGGCTTCCGCGGCGTCGAGGACCTGGGCGACGGCCTGCGCGCCTACTTCAAGCTGGAGACCGGCTTCGGGGCCGACAACGGCGCCCTCACCGCCGCGACCGTGTTCTGGAGCCGGGAGGCCTACCTGGGCCTCGGCGACGCGAAGCTGGGCTCCATCCAGGCCGGCAGCCAGTACACGCCGGCGCTGTGGATGTCGATCAAGGCCGACCCGTTCACCCGCTTCGGCCTGGCCGGCCAGTACACGCTGCTGCAGGGCCTGCGTGGCTACCAGCTCAAGTACGACAACGCCGTGCAGTACATCAGCCCGGTCGTCGGCGGGGTCCAGGGGCGGCTGATGGTGGCCGCCGGCGAAGGCGCGGTCACCGGGGCGAGCTACTCGGGCAGCCTCGACTACACGCAGGGCCCGCTCTACGTCGGCGCCGTGCTGGATCAGGTCAAGACCACGGCCGCCTCGGTGGGTCTCACCGGAAGCCCGGTCAACAGCCGCACGCTGTCGCTCGCGGCCAGCTACGACTTCAAGGTGGTCAAGCTGCAGGGCTGGGCGCAGACCAACCGCATCGACTCGCTGCCCAAGGTCAACGGCTACCTGATCGGCGCCACGATCCCGCTGGGCGTGCAGGACGAGATCCGCACCTCTTACGCGCACCGCAGCGCGCCCAACGCCGACGCCTCCCTGTTCGCGGTCGGCTACTACCACCTGCTGTCCAAGCGCACGACGCTCTACGCCAACCTCGGCCGCCTGACCAACGCCGCGTCCACCGCCTTCCGCATGGGCCCTGCCCTCGGCGACCAGGCCGCGCTGGGCCTGCCCTTCGCCGGCCAGGACACCACCGGCCTGCAGCTCGGCATGCGCCACTGGTTCTGATTTCTTCTTTTCTCCATCTCTCTCTTTTCTCACTGCAAGGAAGACACCCTCATGAAGCTGTTCCGCCACGGGCCCGTCGGCCAGGAAAGGGCCGGCGCGCTCGATGCCCAGGGCCGCCGCCGCGATCTCTCGCTGCTGGTGCCCGACCTCACGCCCGACTGGCTGTCTCCGCAGAAGCTGCAGGCACTCGCCGCCGTCGACCTCACGCGGCTGCCGCTGGTCGCGGACGATGCGCGCATCGGCGTGCCGGTCGCCGGCATCCGGCAGTTCCTCGCCATCGGCCTGAACTACCGCAAGCATGCGGAGGAAGCCGGCCTGGAACTGCCGGTCGAGCCGGTGATGTTCACCAAGGCACTGACCTCGCTGGCCGGGCCGGACGACGCCGTCGCGCTGCCCGAGGGCTCGGTGCAGGGCGACTGGGAGATCGAGCTGGGCATCGTCATCGGCACGCAGGCGCAGCGGGTGCCGGTGCAGGCGGCGCTGTCGCACGTGGCCGGCTACGTGCTGGCCAACGACGTCTCCGAGCGCGACTGGCAGATCAAGCGCGGCGGCCAGTGGGGCAAGGGCAAGAGCTTCGACGGCTTCGGCCCGGTCGGGCCCTGGCTGGTCACCACCGACGAGCTGCCCGACCCTCAGCGCATCGAGCTGCGGCTGGAGGTGAACGGCGAGCTGCGCCAGGCCAGCAGCACGGCCGACATGATCTTCGGCGCCGCCGAGATCGTGTCCTACCTGAGCCAGTTCATGACCCTGCTGCCCGGCGACCTGATCATCACCGGCACGCCGGCCGGCGTGGGCCTGGGCATGAAGCCGCAGCAGTTCCTCAAGCGCGGGGATGTGATGACGCTGTCGGGCGGGGTGCTCGGGACACAGCGTCAGCAGGTGATCTGATCACTCGCTGACAAGCGTGTGCATGTGGCCGGCCGCGCGCCGCATCATGTCGCAGAAGTACTCGGCGGCGGGCGTCAGCGGCAGGCTGGTGCGCCGCACGATGCAGATCGGCGGCGACGGCAGGTCCTCCTGCACATGGATCGGCTGCAGGCCCCGGTTGAACAGCGGGGCCTGAGTCCACTGGATCGGCAGCAGGATCAGCAGGTCCGAGTAGGCCACGGTGAACAGGAAGGTCAGCGCCGAGCGGCCCTGCACCACCAGCTTGGGCGGCGGGAGGCCGTGGCTGGCGAACAGCGGGCCCAGTTCCTCCTCGGCCTTGTAGGTGACCGAAGCGGCGACCCATTCGGCATCGACCAGCTCGCGCAGCGAGCGGGCCTTGGCCAGCGGATGACCCTGGCGGCCGACGATCACGCGCCGGTTGTCGAACAGTTTCTCCTCGGTCAGCTCGCTGGGCAGGTCGTCGTGCGTGGGGCCGATGTAGCAGTCGACCAGGCCGTCCTTCAGGTCGGCCTCCACGCTGGGCAGCAGCGCGTCGATGATGTCCAGCTTCACGTCCGGATAGCGCTTGCGGAAGTCGCGCATCGCATTGGGCAGCATCGCGATGTGGGCCACGCCGGAGAGGCAGACGGTGATCTTGCCGTGGATCTCGCCGCGCATCTGGTCGAGCTCGTCCTGCGCGCGTTCCAGCTCGCTGCGCACGGCCTTGGAGCGGCGCAGGAAGACCTCGCCCATCGGCGTCAGCGAGACGCCCTTGGCGCGGCGCTCGAACAGCACCACGCCGAGCTCCTTCTCCAGCTCCTGGATGCTGCGGGTGATCGCGGGCTGGGTGACGTCGAGCTGGCGCGCGGCCGCACGCAGGCTGCCGCGCTCCGCGATGGCCATGAAATCGCGCAGGGAATTGAGCTTCATCGGCAGAGGGTATCGCGTTCTCAGCTGCTTCCGACTTCGTAGTCGATGTGGCTGAAGGAACCCTCGAACATCGCCTTCACCTCCAGCACCTGCGGCCGCAGCGCGGCGCGCTCGGGCGAGGCGAGCATGCGATCGACATCGGCCCGCGTATCGAACTCGACGAGGATCTGGCAGGCGATCGCCGGCGGGCCGTCCTCGAGCACGCGCGGCCACAGCGCACGCGCGCTGCGCACGCCGGGCAGCGCGCCCAGCGCGGGCACGAGCGCCCCATCCATGCGCGCTTGAAAGGCCTTCTCCTGGCCGGCCTTGGGACGGCCGACCCAGAACGCGGAGCGGACCCACATGGCCTAGCTTGCGTCCGCGGCGACGAAGGGCGTCATCCGCCGCGCCACGCGCGCGCGCCAGTCGCCATAGGGCTCGTAGCCCTCGCTCTTCTCGCACATCGCCCGGGTCAGCGCGAGGATCTCCGCGTTGCTCCTGGCGAAGTCCAGCGGGATCAGGAAGGGCTGGGTGATGTACCAGTCTGAGTCGACGAAGAACTCGAGATTGTTGCCCTCGGGATCGTGGGCATAGATGCTCCAGGCGATGCCGTGGTTGGCCGGGAACAGGCTGCCGCCGCCGGCGGCCTCGAGCCGGCCATGCATGTCGCGCAGGTCGTCCAGCGAGCCCATCTTGAACGAGATCTGGTTGATGCTGGGGCCGAACTGCGGGTTGGCCGTGTTGGCCGGCAGCTCGGGCGGCCGGCCGCTGGCCAGCACGATCTGGTGATGGTCCTGCGGGCTGCGCGACAGGAACACCAGGTCCATGCCGCCGGCCTGGCCGCGGTCCGTCACGGTGAAGCCGAGCACGCCGGCGTAGAAGGCCTCCATCCGGGCGATGTCCTTCACGCTCAGGCCCATGTGGCTGAACATCAGGTTCGGTGCGCTCATGTCTCTTGTCTCCTGGTCTTGTGGTGCGGCCGATGCTAGGTCGGGCCTCCGGCCGGCAAGAGATGGGGAAATGACCCCTCCGATCAGTTTTCGGCATCGCTTGGGCCCAACTGGCATCTTCGACGGCACGGTCTGCCTTCCTAGACTGGCTGCCATTCCAGAAGAGAGACCAGGAGACAAGGCCTTGAGGATCACCAAGAAGCAGTTGTTCGTCGCCATCGCTGCGACGCTTGCGGCCGGGCTCGCGGCGGCCGGGCCGGACACCACCGTGCTGCGCAACGTGACCGTGGTCGACACCCGCAGCGGCGCGCTGCAACCGGGCCGGTCGGTCGTGATCGAGCAGGGCCGCATCGCCCGGATCGTCGGTGCGCGAGACGCCGTGGCGGCCGATGCCCGGATCATCGACGGCGGCGGCAAGTTCCTCGTGCCCGGCTACCTGGACATGCACGTCCACAGCGTGCCCGCCGCCTTCGGCCCGGCCCCGGCGCTGAACCTGATGCTGGCCCACGGCATCACCGGCGTGCGGCAGATGAACGGCTCGCCGGAGCTGGTGCGCGCGGCCCGGCAGTTCAATGCCGCCCGCGCGGCCGGTGCGGCCGAGGTGCCCGAGGTGCTGGCCACCGCCGGGGCCATCCTGGCCGGCGTGCGCAGCCCGGCCGACGGCGTCGCCGCCGTGCAGGCGACGAAGGCCATGGGCGCCGACTTCGTCAAGGTCGTCAGCGCCTCGCCGGCCGCCCTCCCCGCCATCCTGGCCGAGGCGAAGCAGCAGGCCCTGCCGGTGGCCGGCCACCTGTCGCCGGGCCTGGACGCGCTGGCCTCGGCGGCCGGCTACCGCTCGATCGAGCATCTCGGCGCCAGCCCGACGCCGGTCCAGTTCTCCTGCTCGGCCGAGGCGGATGCGATCCGCGCCGACCTGCTCGCCGGCAAGGGCACGGCGCCGACCGCCGCGCTGACGCCGACCTATGTCGTCTCGCCCTTCCTCTACGCCGCCGGCGACGCGCCTTTCGTCCAGCAGATGATGGACAGCTACGACCCGGCCCGCTGCGACGCGGTGGCCGAGGCCGTCGTCGCCCGCGGCGCCTGGCAGGTGCCGACGCTGATCCGCCTGCACGCGATGCTGCAGAGCGACGACGCGAGCTTCCGCGAGGACCCGGCGCTGCGCTACGTCGATCCCTCGCTGCGCGGGCTCTGGTCCCGCCTGGGCGGCGAGTTCGGCGCGATGCAGCCGGCCAGCGCGCGGACCACCTTCCACGCCTTCTACGAGTCCTACGTGAACATGCTGCGCGTGCTGCACCGCCATGGCGGCGCCGCGACCACGCTGACCGGGAGCGACACGGGCGGCATCTGGGTCGTGCCCGGCGCCTCGCTGCACCGTGAGTTCGCCGAACTGGCCGCGGCCGGCTTCACGCCGCTGGAGGTGCTGCAGGCCACCACGCTCAACGGCGCCCGCTTCCTGCACCGCGAGGCGACGATGGGCACCGTCGAAGTGGGACGTCATGCCGATCTCGTGCTGCTCGACGCCGACCCGACCGCCGACGCGCGCAACCTCACCAAGATCGCCGGCGTGTTCAATGCCGGCCGCTATCTCTCGAAAGCACAGCTCGATGCGATGAAGGACGGCATCGCGGCGCAGGCCGCCGCCAGCCCGGCGCGCACGCTCGCCGAGTTGATCGACGCCAGCCACAAGGACTGATGACATGGACCGCGATCTGAAAGACATGTTCGTCACCCGCTGGGGCAGCGAGGACGCGCCCCGCGTCGTGCTGGTCCACGGCAGCGCGCAGGGCAGCGAGGTCGGCGGCGACAAGCACTTCGCCGCGCAGCGCAAGCTGGCCGCTCGCGGCTGGCAACTGCTCGTGCCCGACCGCCCCGGCCATGGCCGCAGCCCCGACCCCGGTCGGCCCGACGACGCCGACGCAGACGGCGCGCTGGTGGCGGGCCTGCTCGGAGAAGGCGCCCACCTCGTTGGCCACTCCTTCGGCGCCTGCGTCGCCCTGGCTGCCGCCGCGCAGCGGCCCGAGGCCGTGCGCTCGCTGACGATCATCGAGCCCGCGATGGCGGCCATGGCGATCGGCAAGCCGGGCGTGCTGCCCTTCGTGCTGAGGATGGTGGGCATCCTGCTGTTCTCGCTGTCGCCGCAATCGCGCATCAGGCGCTTCGTCAGGCTGGTCAACATCCCGCCCGAGATCCGCGGCGGCTCCAGCCCCGAGGAGCTGCAGCGCATGGGCGTGGCGATCAGGAAGCTGAAGCTGCCGAGCAAGCCGGAGCTGCTGCGGCAATGGGAGATCGTGCGCCGCGCCGGCATTCCGGTGTGGGTCGTCTCCGGAGGCTGGTGCCCGGCCTTCGAGGCGATCTCGGATGAGGCGGCCGCGCAGGCCGGCGGGCGCCGCACGGTGATCCCCTCGCCGCATCACTTCCCGCAGCAGGTCTCCGAGCAGTTCAACAATGAGCTGGCCGTCTTCATGGCGACGAGGGAAAACATGCGCTCAGATTGAACACCGCCGCCGAACCGGCTTCCTACCATCCGTTTCAAACCTACAAGTAATCGGATGGAGACAAAGATGAGGAACAGACGGTTCGTGATGGCGACTGTGTCGTCCTCGCTGCTCTGCGCCGGCACCGCGCTGGCGCTGGACTTCGACACCGGCAGCGAGGACCTGAAGATCCGCTGGGACAACAGCGTCAAGTACAGCGCGGCCTTCCGGCTGAAGGCCCCCTCGGCCGCGCTGGCCGGCGACCCGAACCAGGGCGACGGCGACAGCAACTTCGGCCGCAGGGGCCTGGTCTCCAACCGGCTGGACCTGCTCAGCGACCTCGACGTCATCTACCAGGGCAGCTATGGCCTGCGCGTCAGCGGCGCGGCCTGGTACGACGAGGTCTACAACCACGGCACGCACAACAGCTCGCCGGCCTGGTTCTACAACCCCGCCTTGGTCCCGTCGACCGAGTTCCCCGCCGCCACCCGCAAGGAACACGGCCGCAAGGCCGAACTGCTGGACGCCTTCCTGTTCGGCAAGGGCGAAACCGCCGGCGGCATGCGCTGGAGCGTGCGCGCCGGCCGGCACACCCTCGTCTGGGGCGAGACGCTGTTCTTCGGCGCCAACGGCATCGCCGGCGGGCAGGCGCCGGTGGATGTGGTCAAGCTGCTGTCGGTGCCGAACTCGCAGTTCAAGGAGATCCTGCGGCCGACCGGCGCGCTCTCGGGCACGCTGCAGCTGACGCCGGACGTGCTGCTCGGCGCCTACGTCCAGTACGAGTGGGAGCGCACGCGGCTGCCCGGCGTCGGCAGCTACTTCTCGACCGAGGACCTGTTCGACGAGGGCGGCGAGCGCTTCTTCCTCGGCGGCCCCGTGCTGGCGCGCGGGCCGGACACCCGCCCCCGCAATGGTGGCCAGGGCGGCCTGCAGCTGCGTTTCCGCCTTCCCAGCGGCCAGACCGACTACGGCCTCTACGCGATCCGCTGCCACGAGAAGACGCCCAACCTCTACCTGAACATCCCCATCGGCACCTACTCGATCGCCTACCAGCAGGGCGTGAGCGCCTTCGGCCTGAGCGCCAGCCGCACCTTCGGCGACGTGAACCTGGCCGCCGAGGCCTCGGTGCGCCACCACGCCTCGCTGGCCAACGACGGCACGGCCAACTTCAGCGGCGCCCCGCCCGCAGAAGATCAGCCGCTGTATCCCGTCGGCAGCACCGCGCATCTCAACGTCTCGGCGATCTGGACGCTGCCGAGCACCGCCGTCTTCCGCGAGGCCACCTTGATGGGCGAGCTGGGCTGGAACCGGCGGCTGAGCGTCAGCAACGGCGGCGTGCTCGCGGCGCACTCCACCCGCGATGCCTATGGCCTTCGCATGGTGTTCACGCCGACCTTCCGCCAGGTGTTTCCGGGCATGGACCTGAACGTGCCTGTGGGCCTGGGCTACAACCCGCGCGGCGCCTCGCAGGCGGTGTCGGCCTTCAACGGCGGCGTCAACAAGGGCGGCGACTTCAGCATCGGCCTGGCCGGCAACTACCTGAACACCTGGAACCTCGGGCTGAACGTCACGCACTACCTGGGCTCCACCGGCACCACGCTGGAAAACGCCCAGCTCTCCTTCAAGCAGGACAAGCACGACCGCGATTTCATCTCGCTCTCCGTGCAGACCACGTTCTGACCGACACCCTTCCAGGAGCCCCATCGTGAAACTCGCGCACCTTCCTGCGCTGGCGCTCTGCGCCTGCCTTGCTGCCCATGCAGCCGTCTCGCCCGAAGAGGCCGCCCGCCTCAAGACCGACCTGACCCCCTTCGGCGCCGAACGCGCCGGCAACAAGGACGGCAGCATCCCCGCCTGGACCGGCGGCTACGCGCAGCCGATTCCCGGCTACGTCGAGGGCGGCCGCGTGCCCGATCCCTTCGCCGACGACAAGCCGCTGTTCACCATCACCGCGCAGAACCAGGCCGCCTACGCCGACCGGCTCAGCGAGGCTTCGAAGGCCCTGCTCTCCAAGTATCCGGCCAGTTACAAGATCAACGTCTACCCGACCCGCCGCAGCGCCGCCGCCCCGCAGTGGGTGTACGACAACACCTTCAGGAACGCCACGCGCGCCACGATGAAGGCTGACAAGCCGGCCGGTGCCTACGGCGGCATCCCCTTCCCGATCCCGAAGACCGGCGCCGAGGCGCTGTGGAACCACTCGCTGGCCTGGCTGGGCCACGCGCACCGCCTGGCCAACACCAACAACGTGACCACCGCCGACGGCCGCAACGTGCTGCTCGGCAAGGAGACGATCTACGAGGCGCGGCCCTACTACGACGAAGGCGGCAGCGCCGAGGGCTGGAACGGCGACACCTCATTGGTCAGCTTCCGCTTCACCGGGCCGCCCTCGCGCGTCGGCGAGAGCCTGGTCGTACGCGCCAACGCGGACACCGACAAGTCGCGTGCCTGGGTGTACTTCGCCGGCCAGCGCCGCACGCGGCAACTGCCCAATGCCTGCTGCGACACGCCGAACCCCGCCACCTCCGGCAGCATCGCCTTCGACGAGACCTATCTGTTCTACGGCTCGATCTCGCGCTACGACTGGACGCTCGTCGGCAAGAAGGAGCTGTTCATTCCCTACAACCAGAACCGGCGGCTGCAGGCCCCGACCGATGCCGACCTGGTGACCGCCAGGCACCTGAACCCGGCCTGGCAGCGCTGGGAGCTGCACCGCGTGTGGATCGTCGAGGGCGCGCTGCGCGCCGGCCAGCGCCACCAGTCGCCGAAGGTGCGGCTGTACCTCGACGAGGACAGCTGGCATGCCGTCCTGTCCGAGCGTTATGACGCGCAGGGCCAGCTCTGGAAGGCGGGCGAGAACATCCTGGGCATCTCGCCCAGCGGCCCGGCCACCTTCCTCTACGGCTTCAACTCCTACGACCTGCTGGCCGGCACGCTGTTCTGGGTCGGCACCTCGGACGGCCGGGACCAGCGCACGGTGCTGGACCGCAGGAAGGTGCCGGACTCGATGTTCACGCCCGAGGCGATGGCATCGGAGAGCATCCGATGATGATGATGGTGCTGATGGCGGCGCTGGCGGCTGCGGCCGAGCTGCCGGACACGCTGGCCCGGCCCGCCGAGGCGGTGGCGCGGCCCGCGCAGGCGGTGCTGCTGGGCGTGGCCGCCGCGGGCGGGCGGCTGGTGGCCGTCGGCGAGCGGGGGCTGATCACCATCTCCGACGACCAGGCCGCCAACTGGCGCCAGGTGCCGGTGCCGGTCAGCGTGAGCCTGACCGCCCTGAGCTTCCCCACGCCACGCCGGGGCTGGGCCGTCGGCCACCGCGGCGTGGTGCTCGCCAGCCGCGACGGCGGCAGCAGCTGGACCGTCCAGCTCGACGGCCAGCGCTTCGCGGCGCTGGCGAACAACGAGGCGCTCGTGCGCGACGGCGCGGACAAGCCCTTCCTCGACGTCAGCTTCGCCGACGAGCGCCACGGCCTGGCCGTCGGTGCCTACGGCCTGTGCGCCCGCACCGAGGACGGCGGCGCCTCGTGGGTCTCCTGCATGGGGCAGTTGCCCAACCCCAGGGGCGCGCACCTGTATGCGATCGCGCGCAGCGGGCAGACCGTCTACATCGCCGGCGAGCAGGGCCTGCTGCTGCGCTCCGACGACGGCGCCGCGCAGGCCGCCGAGCAGCAGCTCGC